>NZ_JADNDZ010000066.1 GCF_015552075.1 Collinsella aerofaciens | reverse complement strand
TGTGACCTCCCGGTTATCAGCCGGACGCTCTAACCAACTGAGCTACAGGTCCATCGCGCAAGGGATATATTAGACGAGTCGTTACGCGCGCGTCAACAACTTTTTTGAAAATCTTTGGAGTGTGTTCGCCCCGGTCGCACGGCGGCATGTGAAGTCGCCTGCTCGGACAGTCCTGACTCGCACAGAGAGCACATTAAGTGCTCTCTGGCTCGTGCGGAACTCGCGATCGACTTCACATGCCGCCGTGCGACCGGGGCGAACGCGAGTCCCAAGGTTTTCAAAAAAGCGGTCGGCGCGCAGTGCGCCGACCGCCGATATATGGGGTCTGATTTTTCTACCAGCTAGGGCCTCTTACTCGTCTAGGAGATCTTCTGGCATGTCGTTGCCGTCGCCTAGATCGACAGGGGTTTCTTCGGAAGCAGAGCCGTTTTCTGTGGCTTCGCCTTCGGGCCTCTCTTTGGCGGCCGTCATGCGGGCCACGGCGCAGATGCGGTCGTTGTCGTCGACGGTCATCATCTTGACGCCCTGGGTGGCGCGGCCGGTCTGGCTGATCTCGTCGGTCTTGACGCGAATGACCGTCGCGCCCTCCGTCACGATGAACAGCTCGTGCTGCGGGCCCACCGTCTTCATGGCCGCGAGGTTACCCTTACGCTCGGTCATTTGAATGGTGTAGACGCCCTGACCGCCGCGATTCTGCTCCGGGTAGTCCGCGACCGGCGTGCGCTTGCCGTAGCCGCGCTCGGTGATGACGAATAGATCGCCGTTGCCGTTAGTGACTTCCATGCCCAGAACGCTCACGCCGTCCTTCAGACCGATACCGCGAACGCCGCTGGTATCGCGGCCGGTGGCGCGCACCTGCTCCTCGGAGAACATGATCGCCTTGCCCGCGGTGGTGGCCAGGATAATCTTGTCGCCCTCGCGCACGCGGCGCACGTTCAGCAGCGCGTCGTCGTCACGCAGGTTGATAGCGATCAGGCCGTCGCGACGGCTGCGGTCATATGCGCTCATCACGGTCTTTTTGACCATGCCGCTCTTGGTGGCAAACATCAGGTACTCGTCGGCCGGGAACTCGCGGCAGCTGATGACGCTCGCGATCTTCTCGCCTTCCTCGAAGGGCAGCAGGTTGACGATCGCGGTACCGCGCGCCTGGCGCGTACCCACCGGCAGCTCGTGCACCTTCAGGCGATAGACCTTGCCCTTGCTCGAGAAGAACAGCACGTACTCGTGCGTGGACGCGATGAACATCTCATCGATAACGTCGTCCTCTTTGAGGTTGACGCCCGACACGCCCTTGCCACCGCGCTTCTGGGCACGGTAGGCAGCCACTGGGATACGCTTAACGTAGCCGGTGTGGGTGATGGTCACGACCATATCCTCGTCGGCGATGAGGTCCTCGACATCCAGGTCCTTCTCAACTTGGCTGATTTCGGTACGGCGCTTGTCGCCAAACTTCTTGGAGATCTCGCGCATCTCTTCCTTGATGACGCCCAGAATCTTCTCCTCGTGCGCCAGCAGGTCCTCGTAGTAGGCGATGGCGCGGCGCAGGCCGTCCAACTCTTCTTGGATCTTGTCGCGCTCCAGGCCGGTCAGGCGGCGCAGCTTCATCTCGAGGATGGCCGTGGTCTGCTCGGGCGTAAAGCCAAAGCGTTCGATCAGTCGGCTGCTGGCCTCGGAGTCGGTCTGCGAGGAGCGGATGATGCTGATGACCTCGTCGATATGGTCAAGGGCCATCAGGTAGCCCTCGAGGATATGCGCGCGGGCCTGGGCCTTCTTAAGGTCGAAGCGGGTGCGGCGGGTGACGACGTCGACCTGGTGGTCGATGTAGTGCTGCAGCATCTCGCGCAGGCTCAGGCATTTGGGAACGCCGTTGACGAGTGCCAGGTTGTTGGCGCCAAAGGTCGTCTGCAGCGAGGTGTACTTATACAGGTTGTTGAGCACGACCTGCGGAATGACGCCCTTCTTGAGCTCGATGACCAGACGGATGCCCTTCTGGTTGGACTCATCGCGCATATCCGAGATGCCCTCAATGCGCTTGTCGTTGACGAGTTGGGCGATCTTCTCCTGCAGGGTGCCCTTGTTGACCATGTAGGGAATCTCGGTAAAGACCAGGCGGCTGCGGCCGGTCTTGGTGGACTCCACATGTGCCTTGGCACGCACGGTAATGGAGCCGCGGCCGGTCTCGTAGCTCTGCTTAATGCCGGCGCTGCCCATGATGATGGCGCCGGTGGGGAAGTCCGGACCTGGCATGATCTGCATGAGCTCGTCAACGGTGGCGTCGGGGTTGTCGATCAGGTAGCAGGTGGCCTCGATCGCCTCGGTGAGGTTATGCGGGGCGATGTTGGTGGCCATGCCGACGGCGATGCCCTGGCTGCCGTTGACCAGCAGGTTGGGGAAGCGCGCAGGCAGCGCCACGGGCTCGGCAAGCGATTCGTCGTAGTTGGGCTGCCAGTCGACGGTATCCTTCTGCAGGTCGCGCAGCAGTTCCATGGCGGGCTTTGCCAGGCGGCTCTCGGTGTAACGCATGGCCGCCGCGCCGTCGCCGTCGATGTTGCCGAAGTTGCCGTGACCGTCGATGAGCGGCGTGCGCATGGAGAACCACTGCGCCAGGCGGACCATGGCCTCATAGACCGCGAAGTCGCCATGCGGGTGGTACTTACCGATAACTTCGCCGACCGTCCAGGCCGACTTCTTGTGCGGGCGGTTGGGGTAGATGCCGCTCTCGTTCATCGCGTACAGGATGCGGCGGTGCACCGGCTTTAAGCCATCGCGCACGTCCGGCAGGGCGCGCGCCGTGATGACCGACATCGAATACTCGATAAATGACTGCTTCATCTCGCGGCCAAACTCCGAAATCTGGAGCTGGCCGCCGTTTATATCCTCGCCGGCCGAGGCGCCACGATCGACTTCGCCAAAGCTCTCCTCGAGCTCGCCGTCGTCGTCTTCTTCCTCGTCATCATCGGCATCGGGGTTATAGGCGTCAGGATCGCCGTCCTCGCCCTGCTCAGCGCGGGCAAGCAGGCGCTTCAGATCGTCGGGCATGCCGGCATCGCCGGCCTCGCCCATACCCTCGTTATTGTTGATATCGTCTGCCACGTTACCTCCTCATGGTTTGCGTGGTCCATTAGTTCCCTACCACGGAGACGGCTTTTCCAGGTGCCGCAGATTCGCCCGAAAGAGGAGGGAAGCGTACTTGGGTACGCGACCGACGATTGAGGGCGAAGGTGCGGTGGCTGGGAAAGCCGAACAGGTTAGGCGTCTAAGAAGCGCGCGTCGTGCGCGTGCTTCTCGATGTACTCGCGGCGATAGCCGACCTCGGAACCCATCAGCTCGCGCACGGCGCGGTCCGCCACCACGGCGTCTTCGATCGACACACGCTGCAGGATGCGGGTCTTGGGGTCCATCGTCGTCGAGGCAAGCTGCTTGGGGTCCATCTCGCCCAGACCCTTGTAGCGCTGGACGGTATAGCCCTTGCGCTTCTTGGTAATCTTGCCGTCCTTGGCCTTGCCGTCCTCGTCGTTATCGTCGGGGTTCAGGCCAAGGCTCTGGATGGTGTCGCGCAGGATCTCGTCTTCGGGCTGGCGGCCGTTGGGATACACGTAGTGGATCTTGTTGCGCACCTTAATGCCAAAGATGGGCGGGCAGGCAACATAGACGTAGCCGGCATCGATCAGCGGACGCATGTACTTGTAGAAGAACGTCAGCAGCAGAATGCGGATATGCGCACCGTCGACGTCTGCATCGGTCATGATGATGATCTTGTGGTAGCGCGCCTTGGTGATATCGAAATCGCCGCCGTCGCCGGCACTCGTCGTGACGCCGCAGCCGATCGCGGTAATCAGCGACTGGATGGTGTCACTCGAGAACGCGCGATGGTCACCAACGCGTTCGACGTTCAAAATCTTGCCGCGCAGGGGCAGAATCGCCTGGATGTCTCGGCGGCGGCCGTCCTTGGCCGAACCGCCTGCCGAGTCGCCCTCTACAATGAAGAGCTCGGTCAGCTCGGCATCGCGCACCGAGCAGTCGGCGAGCTTACCGGGCAGGGACGCCGTCTCGAGCAGGCTCTTGCGGCGGGTCGCCTCGCGCGCCTTGCGGGCGGCGTTGCGCGCCTTGCAGGCCTGTTGCGCCTTCTTGACGATCTCGCGGGCGGGCTTGGGATGCTCCTCCAAGTAATCGGCGAGGCCGTCGGTCACGATCTTGAGCGTCAGCGCTCGCATATAGGAGCTACCGAGCTTGGCCTTGGTCTGGCCCTCAAACTGCGGGTCGGGCAGCTTGACCGAGATAACGGCCGAAAGGCCCTCGCGTACATCGTCGCCGGTCAGGTTGGCGTCTTTTTCCTTGAGCAGGTTCTGCTTGCGCGCGTAGTCGTTGATCACGCGGGTGAGCGCGGTGCGGAAGCCCTCAAGGTGCATGCCGCCCTCGGGGGTGTAGATGTCGTTGGCAAACGACATGACGTTCTCGCCGTAACCGCTATTCCACTGCAGGGAAACCTCGACCTCGCCCATCTTGGCCACAGGTGCGTCCGGGTCCGATTTGCCCTCGATGTAGATAGGCTCCTTAAAGGCCTCGGGGACGTCCTTGCCCTCATTGAGGAACTTGACGAAGTCGATGATGCCGCCCTCGTAGCAAAACTCCTCCACATGGGGAGTCGCCTCGCGCTCGTCGGTCAGCACGATTTTGAGGTTCTTATTGAGGAACGCCGTCTCCTGCAGACGGTTGTGCAGCGTATCGAAATCGTAGATGCAGGTCTCGAAGATCTCGTCGTCGGGCCAGAAGGTGACGGTGGTGCCCGTCGAATCCGAGGTGCCCACGACCTCCATCTTCTTAACGGTCTTGCCGCGCGAGAACTCCATCTCGTAGGTGTTGCCGTCGCGACGAACCTGAACGACCACGCGCTTGGACAGTGCGTTGACGACGGAGATGCCAACGCCGTGCAGGCCGCCCGAAACCTTATAGGCCGAGTTATCGAACTTACCGCCGGCGTGCAAGATCGTCATGACGACCTCGAGCGTCGGGATCTTTTTAACAGGGTGCTCGTCGACGGGGATGCCGCGCCCGTTGTCGACGACCGTGATGGAGTTGTCGGCGTGGACCGTCACCTGGATCTCGGTGCAGAAACCGGCCATGGCCTCGTCGACGGAGTTGTCAACGATCTCCCACACCAGGTGATGCAGACCGCTGGCGCTCGTCGAGCCGATATACATGCCCGGGCGCTTACGAACGGCCTCGAGACCTTCGAGAATCTTAATCTCGCCGCCATCGTAATCGTTTTCGTTTGCCACACGTCCTCCTTCAGTCAAGAAAATGTGTACAGCCTTACTAGTTTATCGTAAAAAAATACCCTCGGGAACGAGGGTATTTGGCTCTACAAGGCCACCAGATGCGATTTAAGGCTCTTTTTTGCTTTCTACGCCCTTGGCCCACTCGGCACTGGCTCTCATGGCATTCTCGAGGGCCTCGCGCAGTTTTTGGTCTTCGATGGGCGCCACTTGGCGCTCAATCTCGGTGCGCTCGGCCTCACTTAGGTCGGCGTGCGGGGCCGGCGGGCGCTCGGTCGTCGCCGGGCGCAGGCGCTGCTTGGCGGCGGGCGGCGTGTGACCCGGCGCGGTGGTTTTGAACACCAGGCCGTCCACATGCGCACCGGCGCGCTCCATGCGCGCGCGGATGATCTCGCGCAACAGCGTCATTTCCTGCGTCCACGAGGGCGAATCGAGATATACCAGCAGCTCATTGGACTCGGGCAGGTAGCGCAAGCCCGTCACATGCCGCCCCTCGCGCGTGCCCGAGCACACCGCGTTCCACGCGCGATAGACCGCGCGCGACTCCTCGGCAGCCTCCATCTGCGCGCGGCGCTCAGGTGTCGCGGCCGCCAGGATGCGCTGACGCTCTGCGTTCAAAAATCCACTGAAGGCAACCGTTTCGCTCTCGCGCTCGTAATTAGCACGTCTCACCCATGCTCACCACCTTGGCTCGATCAAGCAGGTCATCGGTAAAATACCCCAGGTTGGTCGTGGTTATGACCGTCTGGATATCATCGCCGATCAGCCGCAGAAAAGCACCGCGGCGTTCGCCGTCGAGTTCGCTCATCACGTCGTCCAAAAGCAGCAACGGGGCGGTGCCCAGGACATCGCGAGCCACGGCCACCTCCGCCACCTTCCAGGCCAGAACCAACGTTCGCTGCTGACCTTGGCTGGCAAATGAACGGGCGGAGCGACCCGCCACGGTAAACTCAATCTCATCGCGATGCGGTCCCACCAACGTCACGCCGCGGCGAATTTCCTCGTCGGCGTGCTCATCAAGGGCAGCCAGCATGCGCTCGTACGCCCAGCCCTTCAGCTCTTCGCGATCATCGACCTGGGGCAAATCCCCCAGCGTGGACGTATAGGTCACGTTGGCAGCCTCACCGGATGCCACTTGCCCGTAGGCAGTGTGCACATGGCCCGCCAGCCGGTCGAGCAGGGCCAACCGGTGCACAAGCAGGGCCGAGCCCGCGCGGGCAATCGAATCGTTCCAGGCACCGAGCATCTCGCGACAGCACCAGCTCTCCTTGAGAAGAGCGTTGCGCTGGGTCACGCAACGCCCGTAGGCACTTGCCAGATCGGCGTAGCGTGCGCTCAGTTGCATGCCAAAGTCATCGAGGGCAGCACGGCGCACACTGGCGCCTCGCTTAACCATGTCCAGATGGTCGGGGCAAAACAGCACGCTCGGCAGGACCCCGCGCACACCGGCGGCAGAGCATCTCTTGCCGTTGCGGCTAAACGAGCGCTTACCGTCCTCCGCGCTCAATCCCATATCAAGCACGCGGCCGTCGCCCTCGAGCCTCAGCTCGACCTTGCACGAGCCCACGCCGTCATGGATAAGCTCGGCTGCGGTCGGGTGCCTAAACGAGGCGCCGCTCGTCAGCAGCTGCAGCGCCTCTATGAGATTAGTCTTTCCCGCCGCGTTGGGTCCCGCAAGTATCGTCACGCCCTCGTCCAGGGCAAGGCGATAGCTATCGAAGCTGCGGTAGTGCGCGACGGAAAGATCGCGGGCGAACATGGTCATGGCGCAGCGCTAGATGCGGACCGGCATGACCAGGTACAGGTAGTTGATCTTGTCGTAGGACTTGAAGATGCCCGCCTGCGAGTAGCTCTTGAGCTCCAGCGTGATCTCCTTCTCCTTGGACAGGGCATTGAGGCAGCCGAAGATGTAGTGGTAGTTGAAGGCGATGGTACCCGACTCGCCCTCGGCCTCGACATCGATCGTCTCCTGCGCAAGGTCCTGGTCATTGGAAATGGAGGACAGGCCCATCTGCCCGTTCTCGACATCGATCTCGAACTTGACGGCGGGGTTGGCGCTCGCGATAACGGCCACGCGCTTGAGGGCGGCGTTAAAGGCGGCGACGTCGATCTTGACGCTCGTCACGCACGAATCGGGGATGAGCTGCTTGTAGTTGGGGTACATGCCCTCGATACGGCGCGACACGTAGGTGGTGTTGCCGGCCTCGAAGACGACCTGGGTGTCGGTAGCCCCGATCATGATGGTCGCCTGGCTGGCCATGATGTTCAGCGCGTCGTTAAAGGCGTCGGCCGGAACGTTGAGCTCAAAGGAGCCCTCGAGGGTCGAGGTCTCGACCTGCGTATCGCACACGGCCAAGCGGAAGGAATCGGTCGCCACCAGGCGCACGGTGTTGTTCTCGACCTTCATGTGCACGCCGCCCAGGATGGGGCGGGCCTTGTCGGTCGAGGTGACGCGCCACACGCGGCCGACCATCTCGGACAAGATATCGGTCGGCAGCTCCACGGCACTCTCGATGGCATAGGCCGGAAACTCGGGGAAGTCATTGGCATCGAGCGTGTTCAGGCGGAAAGAGCTCTTCTCGCAACCAATCAGCACCTGGCGCTCGGACAGCTCAAAGGTGACCGGGGCATCGGGGAGGGTCTTGGTGATATTGGAGAGCATCTTACAGGGGATAACCATCTCGCCCTCTTCTTCGACATGCGCCGCGATGCGATGACGGATCGAGATGGTGTAGTTAGAGGTCTGGAATTCCAAAATGCCGTCTTGCGCCTTGACGAGCACGCCCGACAGGATGGGAAGGGTGGATGCCGAAGCGACACCCTTCATAACGACGCCAATGGCTTGTGTAAGCGAGCTCTGGCTGACGGTGAACTTCATCTTTTAATACCTTTCTATAGATATAAATATCTTAATAATAGTAATAGCACTGACGAAACTGTTGATTACTCCCAAAGACGCAGGTCAGACCCAGAAAGAGAATCGACAACAACCTGTGTGCAACGGGGGTGGT
This sequence comes from Collinsella aerofaciens, assembly GCF_015552075.1. Classification (GTDB taxonomy): domain Bacteria; phylum Actinomycetota; class Coriobacteriia; order Coriobacteriales; family Coriobacteriaceae; genus Collinsella; species Collinsella aerofaciens_Y. The sequence continues at coordinate 32,091 of NZ_JADNDZ010000066.1, read as the reverse complement.
TTTCCACGTCCAAAACCTGCGCAAAACTTTTCATCACCGCGGGTTGGGTTTTAGACACCTTATGCCCGTGGTTTCGACAAGTTTTCAACAGGTGTCTCTATTTTCCTACGAGCGCAGTGTAATTTTATCGCGCAAGGACTTGAGGTCTTCGGTGACGGTGCGGTCTTCCTGGATCATCTTCTGGACCTTTTTGTAGCTCGTGCTGACGGTCGAGTGGTTGCGGTTGCCAAATTCGGCGCCCACCGCCGTGGTCGTCATCTCGCACATCTCGATGGCCAGGTAGATGGCGATATGGCGCGCTTTGGCGATATTGGCGTTGCGACGCGGGCCGATGAGCTCCTCGTGCGTCACGCCGTACTGCTCTTCAATGACGGACTGAACCGTTTGCACGTTGATCTTTTTGGCCGATGTGTCGAAGTACTGGCCGGCGATGGCGTCGATATCGTCAAAGGTGAGCTCTCCGCCCTCGCGCTCGCGGTCGCCCGCCTCGCCGGCGCAGCGCTCGCAAAAGCTCTCGAGTTCGCGGATGTTGGTGCCCGAGACCTCGGCCATGTGTTTAAAGTGCTCGTCGGTCAGGTGTCCGCCGTCGCCCCCATAGGCCGCCAGCAGCGAGTCGTCGCCTGCCTCGGGAGCGGCGACGATGGTGTTTTCGTAATAGCGCTGCAAGATCTTGTATTTCATCTCGTAGCTGGGCTCTGCGACCAGGCAGAGCATGCCGGCGTTGAAGCGGCTGGTCAGACGCTCGTCCATGCTCAGGTCCTTGGGGGCGCGGTCTGCCGCGATGACGACCTTCTTGTTGTTGCGGATGAACTCGTCCATGAGCTGGAAAAAGTAGTCCACGCTCGCGCGCTTGCCGATGATGTTTTGGATGTCATCGATGATGAGCACGTCCACGCCGTGGTACGCCTGCATGATGGGGGCGTTGCTCTTCTTTTGGCGGTCGAACTCGGTCATCAGGTCGTCCAGATATGCCTGGGAGTTGGCATACTTGACCTTGATCTCGGGCGACTTCTCGGCGAGCTCGTTTTTGATGGCAAGCAGCAGGTGCGTCTTGCCCAGGCCCGATTTGCCGTAGATGAACAGCGATGTGCACGTGCCGCGCTCGTCCGCGAGGGCGGCAAACTTGAGTGCCGAGCGATAGGCATGGCTGTTCTCGGGGCCGTAGACAAAGTTCTCAAAGGTGAATTTTGAGTTCGCGGCGAGTGGGGCTCCATCCGTATTCTGCTCGGCCGGCACGGTCGGCGCTGGCATGGGTGAAGCGGGGGCCGCAGCTTGCGTGGATTTAGTCGGCGCTCCGCCCTTCATCTGGTTCATCATGCGACGAAAATCATCGGCCGAGAGCGTGTTCTTGATTGCAATGCCCGAATCCGCGCCCGCCGCTGCGTCGTGAGCGATGGGCATGTGCGTGACGGGTGCATTCGTTGACGTCGCTGCCGCGGTCGGCAACGGTGCCATGGTTTCACGGGAAACATCGCTGTGCTGGTGCTCGATTGTCGGCACGTCGCCTGCGGAGGCCGGCACCGCCGGGGAAGCAGCGGGAGCCGTGGCGGGCGCCGTCGCGGCAGCGGATTCCGTCGCGGCGCCTTGCGGTGCCACGATGTCGAGCGCAATCGGTGCAAAGGCGATTTCTTCCAGATAGGCCTCAATAGTCGGCTGATGCTTTTTGAGCTGCGCGATGGCAAAGCGCGAGGGGGCCTCGATCGTGAGCGTATCTTCGGTCAGGCTTATGGCGCGCGATTGCCCCAGCATGTTGATGAGGCGTGCATCTTGGCCGTCGCGCTGACAAAAGGCGATGGCATCCCCCAGGATGATGCTTGCTTCCTCGTCCACTGTCTCTCCCGTTCTTTAGCTCTGAGCTCGCACGCGAGCGGCGCCGAGTTCGGTCAGATGGTATTTCTGGCCATGCTTGATGACCAAGCCGGCCTGCGCCAAGTCATTGAGCGTGCGTGACCAAGTGGGGGCCGAGTTTCCAAACGTCCTCGCCAGATCGGTTGCACCGCACGCTTGATTTTGCGCCAGATAGCCCAGCGCGGCGTTGCCGCGATCGCTTACGAACACGTCCGGTTGTGGCTGCGCATACTGATTTGCTGCATTAGGATACATCATTTGAGCTGCTGGTTGTTGAGAACTCTGCATCGGCGGCATTTGCTGTTGAAAACTTTGAGGCCACTGTTGGTAAGGCTGTGGAGGCATCTGCTGGGTCCAAGGGTTGTACTGCTGCTGCGGCATCTGCTGGTACGGCTGCTGATATCCCTGCTGGTACTGCTGCGGGAACTGCTGGCCATACCCCAGTGGCGGCATCTGCTGATATGGATATCCCTGTTGGTACGGCTGATAGCCCATTTGCTGGCCACCCGGCGCCCCCGTCGCCTGCTGCATTGCTGCTGCATCCTGATCAGCCAGCGGCATGGCCTCTGGCATGTTTGGCGGCATCGACATAGATGCCGCCTGGGGTTCTTGTGTGGGAAGCATTCCGGGCTGCTGCATCTGTCCCACGGGGGGCTGCATCTGCTGCGTTGCCACGGGCTGCTGCGCAAAAGCTCCCGGCAGGGGATATGTGGGCTGCTCCGTCTCGGGCCGCACGGCAGCGCCGCGTCCGCCGGCACGCTCGATTTCCTGCACGCGTTTAGGGTTCAGGCTTACCGTAACCACGGTGCCGTTGCCCATGTTGTCCTCGATGGATACGGCACCGCCGGCGTTTTCCAAATACTCCTGCACCATGGGAAACCCTGCTCCGGTTCCACGGATATAGCGCTTCATCTTGCTGTTTGCGCTGGTAACGCCAAAGTCGAAAGCACGTTCCTTGTCGTCGATGCCGGGTCCTTGGTCAGCAAAGCGGATGGTGTCTCCGCCGTCCAGAATCGAGATGATGGGCTCGGCAAAGTGTGCGTGGATAAAGTTTTCGACAATCTCGCGGATGACCATGAGCGAGATGTGGCCACCTTGTTCTTTCATGCACTGGTAGACGGTGTTGGTCGTCTCTTCCAAATACGTGCGGACATCTTGCGGATCAATGACGATCACCCGCGGTGTCGACAGCATGTCGTCATAGACGGCGATGCGCGCGGCGTACATGGCTTTTGGCGCCTGCGTGGTCGTCTGCTCGCCTTCCGCACGCTCTTCGCGCACGCCGGTGATGTGCTCGTTGTCGGGTGCCGGATCACCGGAATCGACCATGGTGTAGAAGTCGTCAGACATGCCGCTCGCAATCTTTCAAAAGGTTTTGAACAAATAGTAGCTCACTGCGCAATGTTTCTCATCTTTCGACAAGTTTTCAAAACCTGTTGAAAACTTTGGAAAACGGACGAAAAGTTCTCAACATTTCCAACATGACCTGTTGAAAACTCGATGAAATTTCGTGAAAAGTTGCCTGCTGCCTCAAGTGCTGGTTCTGCTTATGGGGGAACCGTGTACTCTTTGCAACCTTTTACCTTTGATTTCTTGACATTTGAACATTGATTTCCCTACAATCTTCAAGCTCACGTGTCTATATCTGCGTCCGCGCCCCCGCGGACGCTCGAAATGCAGCAGGAGGAACTTAAGATGAAGCGTACGTATCAGCCTAATAAGCGTAAGCGTGCCAAGACCCATGGCTTCCGTGCCCGTATGGCCACTAAGGGTGGTCGTGCCGTGCTCGCCCGTCGTCGCGCCAAGGGCCGCAAGCGTCTCACTGTCTAGCAGCGATACACACATCTCGCATGAAGACTATTAAGTCTCGGCAAGATTTCGAGCATGTGTTCAGTCAGGGGCGTCGTTTCAATCACCCTCTGATTCGAATGACCATATGTGAATCGGTTGGCGAAGGCGACTCCGGAAGGGTCGCCTTCGTTGGTGCTAAACGACTCGGTTGTGCTGTGGTGCGCAACCGATCTAAGCGTGTGATGCGCGAGGCCGCCCGCAGCTGTGGATTTCCCGTTGCGGGTCATGACATCATCTTGTTCGCGACTCCCAAGACGAGGGTTTCCTCGCCGCAGGAGATGGACAAGGCGTTGCGTTCGCTTATGAAACGCGCCGGCGTTGCCGGGGAGGAGCGATGAGCAATCACGTTTTGCGACGTGTTGCCATCGCTCCTATTCGCATATATCAACAGGTTATTTCGCCCTTATTGCCTGACGCCTGCATTTATTACCCAACGTGCTCGCAATACGCTATCCAGGCGATTGAGAAGTACGGTGTTTTGAGAGGCTGCTGGCTTGCCGTGAGGCGCATCGCTCGCTGCAATCCCCTGCACGTCGGCGGTTATGACCCTGTGCCTTAGCGGGCACTCGCTATCGGAGGAAAACTTACATGTGGGATTGGATCGTTAACATCCTTTTCGAGCTGCTCAAGCTCATCCAGACCTTTGCGGTCGACTGGGGCCTGTCCATCATCATCCTGGTGGTCATCATCCGTCTGCTGCTGACGCCGCTCATGCTCAAGTCGACCAAGTCGACGGCTCGCATGCAGGTGCTGCAGCCTAAGATGCTCGAGATCCAGGAGCGCTATGCCGACGATCCCCAGCGTCAGGCCGAGGAGATGCAGAAGTTCTACAGCGAGAACAAGTTCAACCCCATGGCTGGTTGTCTGCCGCTGTTGATCCAGATGCCTGTCCTGTTCGCCCTGTTTACGCTGCTGCGTAACCTGCCGAACTACTTTAGCGACGGCACGTTCTCGTTCTTCAACATCCTGCCTGACCTTACCACCACGCCGAGCGCTTCCTTTGCCGATGGCTTTATGGTTGCGCTGCCTGCGCTGGTTTGCCTGATTCTGTTCGCTGTCTTGACCCTGATTCCGCAGCTGTATATGTCTCGCAATCAGACTGGTCAGCAGGCCCAGAGCATGCGCATGATGGCTGTCGTCATGACCGTCATGATGCTTTGGATGGGCTGGAGCCTGCCCGTCGGCGTTCTGCTGTACTACGATGTGTCTTCTGCCTGGCAGGTTATCCAGCAGATCTTCGTGACACAGAAGGTTATCGACAAGGCCAAGGCCGATGAGGAGGAGCGCCTCAAGAACGCTCCGCTGCAGGTCGAGGTTACCCGTCGCGAGAAGAAGCCGCGTCCGCACAAGAAGAAGTAGTCGGGATATCAATCTTATTTAGGTACCTAACTTTTGGAGTACGTTATGTCTGAAGAGATCATCGAGGATATGCTTGAGGAGGTTGCCCCGCAGATTGCGGGCGATTATCCCGAGATTGCACAGCGCTACAAGGCCGGTGAAGAGCTGACCGACGAGGAGCTCGACACCATTGCCGATGTTGCGATTTCCATTCTGCGTTCCATCCTTTCGCACTTCGATGCCGCCAACTCTCCTATTGATGAGTACGAGGGCGACGAGGGCGAGCTGATTTTGGATGTTACGGCTCCTGATCTTGCTGTTCTCATTGGCCGTCATGGTCGTACCCTTGATGCTCTTCAGGTCATGTTCTCTTTGCTGGTGAGCCGCAAGCTTGGCTTTAGGTATCCGGTTGTGGTTGACGTTGAGGGCTACAAGAGCCGTCGTCAGGACAAGGTTGCCTCTATGGCTCAGTCTGCCGCAGAGCGTGCCATCCGCACTCATAAGAGTGTTTCGCTTCCGCCCATGAATGCCTATGAGCGCCGACTGGTTCATATTGCACTTCGTGGCAATGATGCTGTCGATACCCATTCTGAGGGTTCTGACCCTGATCGCCATGTGGTGATTGTTGCTCGATAATCTACTCGAGCTTATGCTAAGGGGGCGTGGTTTCCACGTCCCCTTTTTTTGTCAAAAGTTCTCGATACACTGATTTTTGTCAGAAAGGAGCTTCTGTTGTTTGTACTTACAGATCAGCAGGCTGACGAGATGCTCAGCCGTCTAACTTCCTATTGCAAAGAGTATTCCTTGAGCGTAACTGATGCTGAGCTGAGGAAATGTATCCAGCATTTGGATTTGGTTCTGGAAACAAATAAGACAACCAATCTCACTCGTATTCTTAAAGTTGAAGATGCTGCGGTACTTCATATCCTCGACTCACTTGTTTTGCTTCCTTATGTCAATAAGGCTCCTGATGGAGCTTTGCTCGATATGGGAACAGGCGCAGGCTTCCCTGGTATTCCATTAACGATAACCACGCATCGTAAAGCTACTTATATTGACTCTGTTGGCAAAAAGGTTGATGCTGTCAATTCTTTTGTTCATGCTCTCGGATTGAAATATGGTCATGCAGTCCATGGTCGCCTTGAAGAATATGCTCGAAGCCATAAGAAGCAGTTCTCTGTCGTAACCGCGCGCGCGCTGGCCCCTCTACCGATTCTTGTTGAGTATGCGGCTCCGTATCTCAAAGATGGTGGGTTATTTGTTATCACGAAGGGCAATCCATCTGATGAGGAGCTTGCTTCCGGCATGTCGGCCGCTAAGATCTGTGGCTTCACTTTGCTTCTGAATGACTCAATCGATTTGCCAGAGGGCTTGGGTCACAGGGAGTTCATTGTTCTTAAGAAGAGTCATTTAGCATCCGTTTCATTGCCTCGTGCAAATGGCATGGCAAAGAAGAATCCGCTTGCCTAGATGTTTCACGTGAAACATAATGGATACTAACAACTTGCATTGTTTCACGTGAAACATGGCGGTTGAGATCGATTCGGAATGTTTCACGTGAAACATCCTCCGTTTGACAGCTTTAATATACACCAGGAGGGACCGTGGGATTTCGCGACGTTAAGCGTTCTAAGAGCGCAAAAGACACGCGTATCATTGCAATCATCAATCAAAAAGGCGGCGTCGGTAAGTCAACGACGGCTGTAAACCTTGCAGCAGCACTGGGTGAGCAGGGTCGTAAGACACTGATTGTCGATTTTGATCCGCAGGGAAACAGCACCAGTGGATTCGGAATTGAAAAAGAAGACCTTGATCACTGCATCTATGATGCATTGTTGAATGATGTGCCGGCAGAATCGCTTGTTCTTGATACAAATTGTAAAAAGGTATTCGTTATTCCGGCTACAATTCAACTTGCAGGCGCGGAAATTGAGCTCGTAAGCGCAATTGCTCGTGAAACCCGCCTCAAAGATTTGCTTGAGCCGATTCAGGACGAGTTTGACTTTATTTTCATTGACTGTCCTCCTTCGCTCGGCCTGCTTACCATCAACGCTTTGACCGCAGCAGACAGCGTTTTGATTCCGATCCAGTGCGAATATTACGCACTCGAGGGCGTTACGAAGCTGCTTGAGTCAATGAAGATGGTCAAATCACGGCTGAACAAGGGCTTAGACACCTATGGTGTGCTTATGACAATGTATGACTCGCGTACTTCACTATCGAATCAGGTTGTTGAGGAGGTTCAATCGTACTTTGGTGATAAGGCGTTTAAGACGCTAATCCCCCGTACGGTTAAAATCTCCGAAGCTCCGTCTTTTGGAGAACCGGTAATTACCTATGCACCTCAAAATAAGGGTGCAAAAGCATATATGAACCTTGCAAAAGAGGTGATCAAGCGTGCCTAGTGTAAAGAAACGTGGCGGATTGGGACGTGGACTCAATGCTTTGGTCTCAGAGGCCGAGTATGAGACCGGCGGTTCGGCTGCATCGGCTTCAAATGCCGCATCTGAAACAAAACTACCTATTGAGGATATCGTTCCCAACCCTAATCAGCCGCGAATTCACTTTAACGAAACTGAACTTCGCGAGTTGAGCGAGTCAATCCAAGAACATGGCGTTTTGCAGCCGCTTTTGGTTCGCAAGCATGGAAACGGCTATGAGATCATCGCTGGTGAGCGTCGTTACCAGGCGTCAAAGCTTGCTGGCCTTGAAGAATTGCCAGTCATCATTAAAGATGTAAATGATGAAGAGATGCTGGCTCTTGCTCTTATCGAAAACCTTCAGCGTTCTGATCTGAATCCCGTCGAAGAGGCTAAGGGCTATCGCCAACTCATTGATGCCAGCGGGATGACCCAGGAGGCATTGTCGAAGGCAGTAAGCAAGTCTCGCTCTGCAATTACAAACTCGCTGCGTCTTCTCGATCTCCCCGAAGTAGTTCAGCAGATGATTTTTGAGGGCAAACTTACTGCTGGTCATGCACGTGCGATTCTTGCAGTTCCCTATGAGGACGCGCGTATTCGACTTGCAGAGAAAGTTGTTACAGAGGGCCTTTCCGTAAGAGCGACAGAAAATCTTGCTCCGTTGTTTTCTGCCGGAGAGACACCTAAGACGCCGAGGCCTGCAACGCCTCAGTCTTTTAAAAAGGCTGCCCGCGTGCTTCGTCAGGTTTTTAATACTAACGTGCGTGTGAAGAGCTCGCGTGGAAAGAATAAGATTGAGATTGAGTTTAAAGACGAGGAAGAGCTCTCTCGTATTCTTGGCGAAATGATTCAGTTTGATCAAGGAGGCCAAGATGAGGAATAAGATTTTAACAGCGATTGCATTGGTGACGACTGTCGCGGCTGGTGCCTTTGCTGGCTATATGATCGCGACAGACGATGAACTTCGAGGTCGTTTGCTTCGTAGCGCGCAAGATATCGTCGATACTTCCAAAAAGAAAATGGATGTTATGACAGAAGATGTTGCCATGCGTACTGCTCAGGTAACGAAGAATCCCAAGATTAATCAAGGTTGGGTCAGCAACCAATGGGAAAATGTAGGCTATTAGGTACCTAACAATTACTCAGCATATTTTGAGGGGTCCTTGTCTGATTCATGAGACAAGGACCCCTTATTTTGGCCGTAAAAATGGGACAGGTAGCAGCTGATTCAAAATTAAGGTCAATAAATGAAACGACCCCGGTTGCATATTCTGTAACCGGGGTCGTTCGATGTTTCACATGAAACGTTTTGGGATGCGACTCCCCTATGCGTTCTTCTGAACTTTGAAGCGCTGCTTCAGCTGTCCGCAAGCGGCGTCAATATCGTTACCACGGGAGTTACGAATCGTGGTCTCGATGCCACGGGACTCAAGACGACGCTGAAGATCCTCAACCTTATGAATCGGCGACGGCTTGAGCGGGCTACCCTCGATGTCGTTAAGCTGAATGAGGTTAACGTGGCACAGCGTTCCCTCGCAGAAGTCGCAGAGCGCCTGCATTTCGGGATTCGTATCGTTGACGCCTTCGATCATGGCATACTCATAGGTCGGGCGGCGGCCGGTCTTCTCGGTGTAGAGCTGAAGCGCTTCGTGAAGGCGAAGCAGCGTGTACTTCTTAACACCGGGCATGAGCTTATTGCGCGTCGACTGGATGGCGGAATGCAGGGAAACGGCAAGTGTGAACTGCTCGGGGATGTCGGCAAATTTGCGAATACCGGGAATAACGCCGCTGGTAGAGACGGTGAGGTGACGAGCGCCGATACCGATGCCATCGGGGTCGTTGAGGATTCGCAGCGCCTTGAGAACCTCGTCGTAGTTGGCAAACGGCTCGCCCTGGCCCATGAAGACAACGCTCGTGGCGCGCTCGCCAAAGTCGTTGGATACATGAAGTACCTGGTCGACGATCTCTTGAGCGGTCAGAGAGCGCTTGAGGCCGTTGAGACCGGTAGCGCAAAAGGCACAGCCCATGCCACAGCCTGCCTGGGTGGAAACGCAGACGGAAAGCTTGTTACGACGGGGCATGCCGACGGTCTCGACGGAAACGCCGTCGTGGTACTCGAGCAGATACTTGCGAGAGCCATCTTTGGAAACCTGCTTGGTGAGTTCAGTCGGCGTGTCAAAGGCAAAAGCCTCTTTAAGCTGCTCGCGGAAAGCCTTGGGAAGGTTGGTCATATCGTCAAACGAACAAACGTTCTTCTCAAAGACCCATTCGATGAGCTGCTTCGCGCGGAAGGCGGGCTGGCCAAGCTCGGCCACGAGCTCGCGAATATCGTTTTGGCTCAAGTCGCGAATGTCCTGAGATTTAGTCCTGGGATTCATGGAAGCCTTTCGATTTTGGGGAAACGTAGAGGGTATCGCTACAATATGGTATCAGCTGCAGAAATTATAGAGGAGGAGTCTGCCCATGCCGGGTAAAAGCCTAGAGAACATGCACGTAGCGGTCTTGGCGGGCGGTCATTCCGCTGAGCGCGAGATCTCGCTCAATTCGGGAAAGAACGTCGTGGTTGCCTTGAAGGAGGCCGGCTACACTTCGGTGGAGCTGCTCGACACGGCTGCCGATGATTTTATGGTAACCATGGCGACCGGCGGCTTTGACGTGGCGTTTATCGCCATGCACGGTGCCGGCGGCGAGGATGGCGCCATGCAGGGCGCCATGGAGACCCTGGGTATCCCCTACACGGCCTCGGGCGTGCTTGCCAGCGCCTGCGGTGCCGACAAGGAGGTCTCTAAGCTCCTGTACGCCAAGGCGGGCATTCCCATTGCCCCCGGCCTCGCGCTCGAGGTGGGCGATGAAGTCGATATCGATCATATCGTCGAGGTTTGTGGCGAGCGCTGCTTTGTGAAGCCGGCCGTCAACGGTTCCAGCTATGGCATTTCCCTGGTCCATGAGCCCTCCGAGCTGCCCGCGGCAATCGCCAAGGCGTTTGCGTACGGCGACAAAGTGCTGGTCGAGAAGTGCATCGAGGGTACCGAGATCACCGTCGGTGTGTACGGCGAGGACGACGTGCGCGCTCTGCCGATTGTCGAGATTCGCAAACCCGAGGACTGCGAGTTCTACGATCTGGACGTGAAATATGTCGACCCTACGGACATCCATCGCATTCCGGCGCAGATTTCACCCGAGAATTACGCTCGCGCTCAGGAGCTTGCCTGTGCTGCTCACAAGGCCCTCGGTTGCCTGGGTATCTCGCGCAGCGACTTTATCGTGAGTGAGGACGGCCCCGTTATCCTCGAGACCAATACCATTCCCGGCATGACCGATACGTCGCTGTATCCGGATGAGATTCGCCACACCGACGACATGACGTTCCCGCAAGTCTGTGACAGCCTGATCCGTATGGGCCTTCGTCGAGCGGGCATTGCATGCTAATCGAGGACGCGGTTTCGTCAGGAACGCCGCAGTTTGTCATCGACTCCTATGCCACGCTTGCCGAGCGCGCCAAAACACAGTCATTCGGCCTTATCGAGGAAGATGTGATCGTCCTCGATACCGAGACCACGGGTCTTTCGGTGCAGGACAATGAGCTGATCGAGATCTCGGCGGCCCGTCTTTCGGGCCGCGAGATCGTCGACCGCTTCGATACCTTCGTGCATCCCAAGCAGCTGATTCCCGCCGAGATTACCGAGCTCACGAGCATTACAAATGCCGATGTGGCAGATGCCCCGTCGGCCGTTGAGGCCGTAGCCGCTCTCGCCGATTTTGTCGGTGGTTGCCCGGTAATCGCACATAACGCCACGTTCGACCGCTCGTTTATCGAGTCGGTCAAAGGCGGCGTCAGCGTGAGCGATATTTGGATCGATTCGCTGGCGCTGTCGCGCATCGCGCTTCCGCGCCTGGCCTCGCACAAGCTGTCTTTTATGGCCGATCTGTTTGGCTGTGACTCGGTATCACACCGTGCCAATGCCGACGTCGACGCCCTGTGTGGCGTATGGCGCGTGTTGCTCGTGGCGCTCACCGACTTGCCTCAGGGCCTCATGGCGCGCCTAGCCGACATGCATCCGGATGTGCCTTGGTCCTATCGTCCTATCTTCTCATTCTTGGCAGGGCAGAACCCTGGTTCTATCTTCTCTCTCAGCGCCGCTCGTGCTGACGTTCTCAAGGCCGATCGCGCCGACGATCGGGTGGACGCCGACGAACTGCCGGTCCTCAAGATGCCGAGTCGTGAGGAGATTGAGGCAGACTATGCGCCGGGTGGCCTGGTCAATCGCATGTATCCCACCTACGAGCCGCGTGATGAGCAGATCGCGATGGCGCTCGAGGTCCGCGATGCGCTCGTCACGGGTACGCACCGTGTAATCGAGGCGGGTACGGGCGTCGGTAAGTCGATGGCCTATCTGGTGCCTTTTGCCGAGGCAGCACGCCGTAACAACATCACGGTTGGTATTGCGACCAAATCGAACAATCTTGCCGACCAGCTCATGTACCATGAGCTGCCAAAACTTGCCGAGCAACTGGACGGTGGTCTGTCATTTTGCGCTCTCAAGGGCTATGACCACTATCCGTGCCTGCGCAAGCTTGAGCGCATGAGCCGAGGCCAGGTCGAGATTACCACCAAGCGCGATCCGGCGGACACGCTCACGGCGGTCGCGGTCATTATGGCGTACGTCTGCCAATCAGCCGATGGCGACCTCGACTCGCTCGGCATTCGGTGGCGCAGCGTCAACCGTCCCGACTTTACGACGGCCTCGCGCGAGTGTGCTCGTCGCCTCTGCCCGTTTTTCCCTGACAAATGTTTGGTCCACGGCGCTCGACGTCGTGCGGCGCATGCCGACGTGGTGGTCACCAATCATTCCCTGCTGTTCCGCAATGTCGCGGCCGAGGGCAGGATTTTACCTCCGATTCGTCATTGGGTAATCGACGAGGCCCATTCCATCGAGCGCGAGGCGCGCCGTCAGTGGGCGCGCGTGGTGTCGGCGGACGAATCACGCGTTCTGTTTGAGCGCCTGGGTGGCTCGAGCACCGGCGCGCTAAGCCAGGTTTCCCGTGATTTGGCAACCTCCGAGGGCTCTACGCTCTACCTGGGCCTTACTGCCAAGGCGACGTCGACGGTTGCGCGCGCGAGCATGGCAATCGCCGACGTGTTCGATGGCGTTCGCGAGCTCGGTCGCCGTGCCCGTGGGGGTTATGACAATGCCAATCTATGGATTGGCCCCGAGTTGCGCGAATCTGACGACTGGCATGATTTCTTACAGTCGGCCTACACTGCCATCGACGCATTGGAACAAGCTGACAAGAGCGTCGACGCGCTGGTGCAAGCCGTCGCCGCCGACAAGCCCGAGGTTGTTGTCGACCTGGGCGATATCTCGCGCCGCCTGCACGAGCTGGCCGAGAACCTCAAACTCATCATCGACGGCACCGATGAACACTACGTGTATTCGCTGCAGGTCAATCGCAGGCTGCGTGCCGGCGGAGAGTCAATGACCGCAGAGCGCATCGACATTGGCGAGGCCTTGGCAACCGAGTGGCTGCCCGAGGTTCACACGGCTATCTTTGCCTCGGCGACCATGACGGTGTCCAAAAGCTTTGAACACTTTAACCACGCGGTCGGCCTCGATCGCATTGGTGCTTCAACATCCACATCGCTGCACTTGGACTCGAGCTACGACTTCGATTCGAACATGGCTGTAGTCGTTGCGGGCGATATCCCCGATCCGCGCGATCGTGAGAGCTATCTTACGGCGCTCGAGCGCGTGCTGGTCGACGCCCATCTTGCCATGGGCGGATCGGTGCTCACGCTGTTCACCAATCGGCGCGACATGGAAGACCTGTACGCCCGCGTTGAGCCCAAAATGGCCCGTGCGGGTCTGGAGCTCAACTGCCAGCAGCGCAACTCATCTCCTCGTCGCCTGCGCGACCGGTTTATCAACGAGCCGACCTCGTCGCTTTTTGCTCTTAAGGCCTTCTGGGAGGGATTCGACGCCAGCGGCGAGACGCTGCGCTGCGTCATCATTCCCAAGCTGCCGTTCTCGAGCCCCACGGACCCGCTCTCGTGCGAGCGCAACCTGCGCGAAGACCGCGCTTGGGCGCGCTATTCGCTGCCCGAGGCGGTGCTCGAGGTCAAGCAGGCGGCCGGCCGCCTTATCCGCTCGTCGACCGATTGCGGCGTGCTGATTCTGGCCGACCCGCGCCTGGTGACGAAGGGCTACGGAAAGAAGTTCTTAACGTCGCTGCCCACGAGCTCCTACCAGCGCATCGAATCGGCGCAGATCGGGCACTATCTGCAACTGTGGCGCACACGTCACGAGCGGCGGTGCTAAAGCGGACAGACGAGGGTTTTTGCCATATCGCACAGACGCTTTGACAGGGCGGGGTCATCCAAGATGCGGATGGCTCCGCCCGCTGCGATTATCTGGCTCAGTAGCCAACGCTCGGAGCCGTAATGCACGATCACTGTTGCCGCACCTGCCCCGTTTGGCTCGATCGACATAATACCTGCCCAGTCTAGACGCTCTGCCATGTCGAGCGGCATGAGGAGCTTTGCGCTCTGCTCCGCTTGGGAGAGGGAGTCGTGAAGGGATGCGGTCGAAGGCGCGTGGCGCTCGACGGAATCCTCGGTGAGGGAAAGACCTTCGATTTTGTCCATGCGGTAGGAACGTTGCCCATCAACCTCGATGTCCCAGGCAATCAGGTAGGTCTGATCGCCATGCGTCGCGATGCGCAAGGGGTCGATGAGGCGCTCGCGCGGCTGTGCATCGTCCATCGAACGATAAGTAATGCGGCAACGAACGCCGTCCTGAATAGCGCTGCTGAGCTGCTGCCAGTGCGATCCGCGGACAACAGTGTCGACGACGCGCTGATTGTAGCCGAGCTCTTCGGGAAGGAGAGCATGTCGAATCCGAGCCGCCGCCTGGGGCTCGATCCCCAGTGATTCAAGTTCATGATTGAGCACGGCGCCTTCGGCGGCACTCAGGCGCAGCGGCAGCACGCGCCCCGCATCGCCGGTAAGGGATATGTGTTCGCCGTTACGCTCGCAGATAATGCGGGCGCCCGACTCGCGATCAGCGAGGGTCGAGACGATATCGAGGATCTCGTCCAGCGAAGCTCCGGAAATGTCGAAGCGGCTGCAAATCTCATTTCTCGTCAGCCCCGCGCTTCCGGCTGCGTAGAGGGCTTCCATGATGTCGATGGCACGCGAGAGTCTCTGCTCGCTGGTGAGTTTACGAGCGGGCATGCTCATGCACCGTCCTTTCGATGAGGTGGTTCCACGCCAGTTTGAGTGCATCGGGGGCAACGGGCCTCATGCCGTCCATGGCATGGGCCATGCAGAATGAGGCGGCGGCGTCAAAGTCGCGCACGTCAACGGTCCAGGTCCATCCTTCTTCGCTGCGTGCAAGATCGCCTCGCCCGCGCGTGAGACCGCTGACCATATCGGCTTGCGACTCGCGCGCGAACGAGAACGTTGCCGCAATGGGCGGTCGGTCGGCAAAATCGAACTCAAAGAACAGGTAATCGTTGAGATTGAAGTCTGCGGGAATGGAGTATGCCTTTGAGGGGCGCCAAGCACGGACGATGCGGTCGCAGCGGAACGTTCTGATGTTGTCGGTGGCATTGTCCAGACCGCAGAAATACGCCGTGCCATCGTGTTCGAACATACCGTAGACGCAGACGGTGCGCTCTTTCTGCTCGCCGCGACCGTTCTGATACAAAAAGCGCAGTGCACAGCGCTCGGCAAAGGCGCTCCAAACCGCATCGACGGTGGGAGAACGGTGAATCGGCGCCTCGTCTGCGGCAGATATGCCGGTGAGATAGGCAATCTTGGACCGGATGTCGGCAAGCGGCGCGGCAAAGGCGGAGGAGCCGGCCGCAAGCGTCTGGTCGATGGCGTCTAGCAAGATGTCGGCATCGTCTGCGGTGATGAGCCCACCTGCCGCAAACGTGTGCTCGCGGTCGATCGTCCACGAGCTTTCCTCGGTCTCTTGCGCGCCGGCGAGGCGAACCTCTTTGATTACGATGCCGCGTTCGAGTAGTTTGTCGCGATCGCGGCGGAACTTGCGCTTATCCGAGTCGATGTTGCCCGAGCCATACCCCAAATCGGAATCCAAGACGATTTGTTCGGTCGTCAACGGCTCGGGAGAACTGTTGAGTACAAAGAAAAGATTGAGGATGCGCTGGGCCGTTTTATCGAAACTGGGTTCCGGCGTTCCCTTTTTGTTAATAGCGGTCGTGTCGCTTGCCGTCATAGAGTCCTCGCATGGGAAGGTGGTTTGCTGCCATGATTTTAGTCCGATATGGAGATTAGGCTATATCCTTGTCCGCTCGGGGCGTTAAGATGGCCCGAATTCGGTCGTTTGCGCTCGCTCGGGGTATACTTTCGACTATATACGGTTCTAATGTGCATGCATTGGGCCTATTTGTCGGATTATGGATGTGGAGCGCACATGGCGAACACCCAGAACTATATCAACCACCTGCTGCAGAACACCGGCATTACGCCGGCATGCAGCGAAGAAGAGCGCTTGGCTGCCGAGGATATCGCTCAGATCTTCCGCAACCACGGCTTTGATCCCGAGGTTCAGGAGTTCAATGCTCCGGCGCCCAGTAGATTGGCATTTGCCGTTACCGGTATTCTTGCGTTTGCCGGCGCCCTGCTGATGGGCATCGGCGGCGGTATCGGCTTGGTCGGCACCTTGCTGGCCGTTGTCGGCGCCGTTCTTTACGTGCTCGAGCGCACGGGCCGCCCTGTAGTCTCGCGCCTGGGCAAGACGGGCGTGAGCCAAAATGTCATCGCCTACCACAAGGCCTCGGGCCCGCTCGCGTCTCCGCGCAACCGCCCGGTGGTCGTTGTCGCACACTACGACTCTCCCCGTGCTGAGCTGCTCGCCCGCGAGCCCTATGCTTCGTATCGTGCGCTCATCGCCAAGCTGTTGCCCGTTGCCACGGTTGCCCCTGCTGCCGTTGCCATCCTGCGTATCCTGCCCCTCCCCGGCGCGCTCAAGGTTCTGCTGTGGATTGTCGCGATCCTCGCTTCCCTCGTTGCACTTGTCAACGCGGCAAACATCATCTCTAACCGCCACATTCTTCCCTATACGTCCGGCGCGGTGTGCAACAAGTCTTCTGTCGCCGCTATGCTCGGCGTTATGGACAACGTTGCTCCCTTCCAGGGCGAAAACGAGTTTCCCGACGATGTTCCGTTCGATACCTATTTTGGGGAGCAGAAACGTCGTGCCGAGGAAATGGCGCGCGCAGCGGCGGAGTATGCCGCGGCCCAGCAGCAAAACGACTACGGCAACACCATCGAGTATGAAGAGCCTACCTACGCCGAGGACGAGTTCGGTCAGCCGATTGCTCCCGACGCTCAAACCGAGCCCGAACAGGGCGAGGCTTTCGACGAGCAGATCGAGGGCTTTGAGGGTGCGTCTGCCGACGAGACGCTGATTGGCGCCATCGTGCCCGAGGATCAGAATCAGGCTGTCCAGGCCGAAGAGTTCAATGACGAGGTTCCCGCTGCCGAGTCGGCGGAGGAACCTGCCGCGGTCGAGCCCGAGCCCAAGCTCTATCGCAACGCCGCCGGCAACATCCGCTTTGGTTCGGATGCCATCCGTGCGCTCGGAATGCTTCCCGAGTCCTGCACGCTCGATTACGAGGAGGGCGAGGAGCCGACGTTTGAGCCCGAGCCTGCCCCCGTTGTCACCGTGGATGATGAGTCTGCCGCGGTTACCGCTGCCGTTGCCGAGCCCGAGGCGGTGTCCGCGATCGATCCCGCGGCAGGACTGGACATTTTGGCTCCCGCCGCGCCGGCGCAAGACGTTGCGGACGAGTCTGACGACGATTGCGTTGAACAGCCGAGGCGCGTGTCTTACGAGAGCGATACTGATTTCTCGGCCGAGATTCCCGCGGCAACGCCCCATGCCGATATTGCATCCGCGTTCTCTTCGATTGGCGCCAGCGCTTCCAACTTCTTTAAGGGTGCGCTTGCAAAGGGCAAGAAATTTGTCGACGATTTCGAGGAGAAGCGCGCTGCCGCACGCGAGACTGCCGAGCAGGAGGCTATCGCTCAGCAGCAGGCAGCCGAGGCGGCACGTGAGCTCGCGGCGCAAGAGTTCGAGCAGAACGAGGCTGTGCAGTCCGCGCCCGTCGGCGCCGCCGAAGCTACAACGTCCTTTGAGTCCCAGCAGCCGGCGTCCGCGGATGTTGTTGAGGCGACGACGTCTTTCGAGGCTCAGCAGCACGTCGATAGCACCATGTCGTTTGATGCCGCGAAGTTCGATTCCACGATAACGTTTGAAAAGCAAGGCACCGCGATTGCCGAGCCCCTTCCTGTTTCCGATGAACAGGGCGACGCGGTGGACGATGACGAGCCTATTGATGCTACCGAAATCCAAGATGCCGCCGAGGACGAGCCCGTCGAGGCCAACTCTGACGAAGAACAATACGCGGCAGCCGAGCAAGATGAGTCGACCGAGGCCGAGCAGGAGGAAGTGCCTGCGGTTTCCGAGGCTCCCGAGACAGATGAGTCGAGGCCTTACTCCACGCAGATTTTCACCATGCCGACCCCGAGTGGTTCCGGTGCCACGGTTGCCGATGTCGCTCCCACCCAGGACGAAACGGTCGATTCCCTTATGGCCCAGATTTCCTCCCAGGCATCGCCGCGTCCGCAGATGAATGTTCCCGATCCGGCGTCGGCACCGTCGCCTGCACCTTCCTCGTCTCCGCTGGCTTCGGTCCCCGATCCGTCGCTGCCGTCCATGAAGCAGGCAAACGTTGCGTCTCGCACGTCGCTGTTCGACCTTCCCGACCCCTCCGCACAGGTCAACGATCCCTTTGCTACTGCCCAGGGTCCCGAACCCACATCGGCACCCGTTGCGCCTCCTATGCCCGTTGCGTCGGGTGCGCAGCCGATCGAGACCATTTCGGCTCCCGCCCCGGCGGCACCCAAGTCTCGTAAGCGCGGCCTGGGTGGTCTGTTCGGCCGTAAAAAGAAAAACGAGCAGGACAGCATGAGTGACTGGCTGGGCGTCGAAGACGATTACGATGCCAAGAAGTCCGGTCGCGGTATCGGTTCGTGGGATAACTTCGAGGACGATAACGATGGCTGGAAGGGTGGCGCTACGTCTTCCGATGGCGCTTCTTCCGAAGATATGCTCTCGGCTGTCGCCTCTATGGGCGATGATGAGCTGCTCGGTCACGATATCTGGTTTGTGGCAACGGGCGCCTCGGATTGTGATGGCGCCGGCATGAAGGCCTTCTTGGCTTCGCATCGCGATAAGCTCCGCGGCGTATTCTTCATCAATCTTGAATCCGTCGGCGCCGGTAGGCTTTCGGTTGTGACGGTCGAGGGCGAACAACAACTGCTCAAGGGCGATCGCCGCATCATGAACCTGGTCAGCAAGGTCTGCAAGTCGTTCCATGTCGATTGTGGCGCGCTCGAGATGCCCTATGCCAAGACCGATGCCTATGCCGCGCTCGAGGCGAGCCGCCGAGCCCTCACCATCGCCGGCGTGGACGGCACGCGTCTGGCTTGCGCTCGTACCGAGGACGACCTGCCCCACAATGTCAACCCGACGAACATTGCTACGGTATCCGAGGTCGTGACCGAGGTTATCCGCCGTTCGTAGACGGAGCTCTAAGGAGTCAACGTGTTTTCGTATATTAAGCGCCATTGGCCTGTCTACGTGATTTTGACCTTGATTGCCATTGCGTTAGGATTTGGGGCTGCCTACATCGTGGGTGCGAAGGGCTCGACCCCCGCCTCCGCAATCAGCGAAGAGGTGGAGCAAGAACAGAGCACGGGTGCCGATGGGATTCCTGAGTCCGAGCAGGCAATCGTTGATGGTGGATCTTCGTCTGCAGAGTAGATACGGCGATTTAAATGATTGAAAGCGGGCGAGCCGGGGGACTGGCTCGCCCGCTTTTTCATCGTGCTAGCGGTTCTTTGGGATCGACCTAAGGCGAGCGAACCATAGGACTGCGGCACCCGAGGTCAGGAGCGCGGTGATGCAAGCGGCGATGGGAACTGATCCTGTTGCCGGTAGGTCCTGCGGTAGGGTACAGCGTTGAATGACACGGTCCTCGTCATGTGACTCAAGTTTATCGCCGCCGCCGTTGCGGCAAAGATCGACGCGCGCGCTGTTGGTGAGTGCGGTTTGGGGCGTATAAGCCGACGTTGCCTGCATGTGCACGACTGCGCCCCGAGCGTCTGTGCCAGGGATTGCTTTGGCATCGTCAAGGTCGTCGTGCTCATCTTTGAGATCATCGCGGGTCCAAGAATCCGCATCGCTTCGAGTCGTAAAGTCGGCAGCTACCGCACCGTATTCAATTCGAATGCCCGTTACGACGGTATTGGATGCAAGGTCGAGCTCTTCCGCCTCGAGTGTGGTGGATTCCGTGGTCGAGACATCCGCCTTCCAGAGGCGCCAGCCGTCGTAATCGACGAGGCGACAATCCTCACCAAGGCTCTCTTTTACTTCGTCGGACTCAAGCCAAGGATTTTCGTGCCCATCGTCAAGTGTCGCGTTCGCCGGTTCATCGACGTCTGTCGAGTCCAACGGCGTCGTGCGATACCACACGTTGCACAGACCGTTGAGGTCGCCGATGGCGACGGGGGTTTCGATTGAGATGAATCTCGCCGTGCCGTCTTTGGCGCACTCAAGATCATCGGTAATCGTAAACTCATCAACCCAAGTAGCGGAATCGTTTCGAGCATCGATGGTATAGGAGAAAAGCCCATCACTATTGGTTTGCGTCGTAGTGCGGTTTTTACCATCGCCGTTAGCCAACAGGCCCTTTTCGATAGGTTGGACAAGTTCCTGACGCTTGTCGACCTGCCCCTTGATCTCGATGGGCGCATCCTTCATCGCGACGGATTGGACTTCTCCCGTATCTTTTATTTCAAACGTTATCTCCTCGGCAAGGTCATAGGTCCGCGGAGACATCATTTCGCGCAACGAGTAGGTGCCGGGTGCAAGATGTTCGACGCGGTGCGGCTTGTCGGATGAGGTCCAGGAGTCTATTTCGGTTTTATCGGGACCATATAAGGTGAGCTGTGCGCCTTCCACTTCCTGCTCACCGCTTGCATCGACCTTGGGGATATCAACCTTGGTGTAATCGTCGGATACGTTAAGCCGTGCTTCTACAACGGGTGTTTTCTGGTCGGCATAAGTAAGGTCGACAATATGGGATGTCCGATCGAGTAAGAAGCCTGCCGGCGCTTGAGTCTCGACAACCTCGTAGCGTGCGGTGCCAGATCCCAGCGGGAGGTCGTCCGCGCGTGCTTCTCCAGTTTCATCCGTCGTGACGGTAGCGACAGTCTCACCGTCGAGCGCGGCAATGCTACCGTCGGGGCGCACGATATCACCCGAGGCACGGATCTCAAAGACGGCGCCCGCGAGGTTGCTGCCGTCTACGGCATCGGTTTTAACGATCCTGATATTTCCGGTCGCGGCGCGGTCATAATACGAGGCGATTGCAACGGGCGTTAGGTTCATGTCGGCGGGTATGTTTACCTCGATTTCTTCGCTGACAAGATAGGGCTCTTTGGCCGAGGTTTCGCGTACATAATAGGTGCCCGGCACGAGCGATTCTGGCAGTGTGACGGTCCCGGTCGCGTCAGTCGTAAAGGTGTCCATTACGTTATGTGCTGGATACCAGCAAGTTTGTGAGACAGGTTCGTGATTGCTGTCGAGGAGTTGGAAGGTGAATCCGGCTAGGGGAACAGAAGCGCCTGTTTGGGCATCGCGTTTTACAATCTGGAGATGCGTCGACAGAGCGTGGTTGTCCACGATATATTGAAGCTCGGCGCCGTCGGAAATCTGATTTGCCCCGACGGTCCATTCCCCTGCACGTTTAAAACCCTCGGGGACGGTTTCCGGAACCTCACGAACCGTGTAGCCGGCACGGTCGTATGGGACGGCTCCGTGGACACCGGCGGGTCGCTTGCCTGTGCCGAACCATGCTTCGGGCTGATCTTCGGTGGAGGCAAAGCCATAGATGTTTGTGGTCAGTGTGCCAACAACCTGCTGAGAGCTGTTGCTGACAACCTCAAAGACAACACCACCCGCCGGCTGCTCCAGGCCGGATTGGTCGCTATTGCCGTAATCCTTGAATTTGGAAATCTCAAGGTTAAACGCAATGGGGATATCGGAAACGCGAGATTCGATCTCGACCACGCCTGAATCGCCGAGCTGGTCGGCTCCAACGGTATAGGTCCAGCTGTCGTTGGATGGCAGGTAGCCCTCGGGGGCTTTTGATTCGTAGATGGTAAAGGTTCCTAAGGGGACATCGGCGAGGGTGGCCCGACCGCTTTCGTCGGTCGTGAGGATTTGTGCCCATCCAGGGGTTGATTGCGACACACACGTGAACTCTGCTCCTGCGAGCGAAGCTCCCACCTGGTGGCCGGCATTCGTCGCGGCATCGAGTTTTACGATACGCAGGTTGATGGTGCCGGGCTGTTCATCAATGGCGACCCGCCCGCCGTCATTCCCCGTGGTAAAGGCAATACGATCGTGGCGGGGGACATAGCCGGCCGGCGCCTTCGTTTCAACTAGGTAGTATGCCGTGTTGGGCAGAAGTGTTGCTTGCGCTCGACCGTTGCTGTCCATCTGGACGGTGCCGACATGCGCGCCGCTGGCGCTCTCAAAAATATCGAATGTTGCCCCGTCAAACTGATAAGTATTGTTTCCGCTGGTAATGGCGGCGTTTGCAGACTGTTTTTTGAAGGAAACAGAGACTGCCGGCAGTACATAGAGCATGTCTTGACGTTTGCTGCCGCCCGATACGGCTCCTAGATAGCGCCGCGCGCGGTGCGGAGCGGCTTTGATGCTTCCTGATTTTGCGTTGTCGTGGAGCCACCGCGCAGCCGCCACGACTTCATTGTCGGCGGTAAAGTGCCCGCTCTTGGTTTTGCCCTGAGCGGTCGTGTAGGAATAGGTACCGTCGACATGGGTAGTGCCGTTGAGTATCCATACGGAAGCTGGGTTGCGGCGCGGGCGCGATCGGGTGAAAGATGGTAACCGCCAAACGACGTGGCGGTAGGATATCCGTGACAAACGATTGCCGCGAACTCGTCGTCGAGCCACACCCAGCCTTGATCAAAGTTGAGCCATGGGCCGCCCGGCTTGGTGGGGCCGGGGCGCTCCTGGTTCATGCAGTAGGCAATCGAGGCGTCTTGAGCTTCATACTTGCCGATGAAGAAGGGCCCACAATCATCGCTAATAGTGCGGAAGCCGAGTTGGTCGTAGCCATCGACGGCAAATGCGGCTCTCGGTGCCAGGCAGCCGAAAAGCAGGAAGAGGAGCAGGAGCAGCGGACCTGTTGCGATTGCGCTGTGGACAGAGTGCGTGGGTGCGTTGGACATGGCTGCTCCTTATCCCTCGTGCGCCGCATGGGGAGGCTGCGACGCGTAGGATGAGGCTACCCCCGAGGTTCATGCGGGTAAGTACCGGAGCCTGACCAAAAGCTTGCCCAATTCCTGACAAATTGAGCTCAAATACAACAATCAAGCAAAAGCGCAGGTAGAAGATAGGGAGAACAGGAGGTCAAAGGTCCTCATCTCCACAATTGACGCGATTTTCAAACGAATCTCCACAGCTAAAACAAGCATCGCCACCCTTGTATCGAACAAGACAACCGCGTTATACTAGCCAACACACAAGCGGGCATCGCCAAGTGGTAAGGCATCAGCTTCCCAAGCTGACACTCGCGGGTTCGAGTCCCGTTGCCCGCTCCAGTAAAAAGCACAAGCACGGCAGCGTTACGTTGCCGTGCTTTTTACTACCAAGCGCCGGGACTCGAACCCGCCAGGGTGCGAGCGTTAAGCAAACGCGAAGCGTTTGTAGCGAGCAGGCGAAGGCGCCGACAGGCGCCTGAAGCCGGTGCGGATTTGCGAAGCAAATACGCGGACGTCCCGTTGTCCGCTCCATGGAGCACAGAAGACCTCGGGACGGCCAATTCAACAAAGTCTTCCCCATCGTCACCGTGAATCCGAGGGGATCGACCGCAGCCGGTGCGTATTTGCGAAGCAAATGCGCGGACGTCCCCATGCTCGCTCCAATTCCAAAATGTTAGGTTAATGCCTGCTGCCCATACTTGCACCTGCGCACGGTACAATGGTTGGGTTACGACCAACGTGCCAATAACCAAAAAGGAGCCGCTATGATCGATCGCTATACCCGCCCGGAGATGGGACACATCTTCTCCCTCGAGAACAAGTACGCCATTTGGCAGGAGATCGAGGTTCTGGCCTGCGAGGCCCAGGCGGAGCTCGGCAAGATCGGTATTTCCAAAGACGAGGCCCAGTGGATCCGCGACCATGCCAACTTTGAGAAGGCGAAGGTCGATGAGATCGAGGAAGTCACGCGCCACGACGTCATTGCCTTCCTGACCAACATGAAGGAATACATCGATGCCGATGTTCCCGAGGGCGACCCCAAGCCCAGCCGCTGGGTTCACTATGGCATGACCAGCTCGGATCTGGGCGACACGGCCCTGTGCTACCAGCTCACCCAGGCCTGCGACCTGATCATCGAGGACGTCAAGAAGCTCGGCGAGATCTGCAAGCGTCGCGCCTTTGAGGAGCGCAACACACTCTGTGCCGGCCGCACTCATGGCATCCACGCCGAGCCGATGACCTTCGGCATGAAGTTTGGCTCTTGGGCCTGGGAGCTCAAGCGCGATCTGGATCGTCTTGAGGACGCCCGCAAGAATGTTGCCTTTGGTGCCATCTCGGGCGCTGTCGGCACCTACAGCTCCATCGAGCCGTTTGTCGAGGAATATGTCTGCGAGCACCTGGGCCTGGTTCACGACCCGCTGTCCACGCAGGTTATTAGCCGCGATCATCACGCCTACCTCGCCGGCGTTCTCGCCACCACCGCGGCCACCTGTGAGCGCATCGCTACCGAGGTTCGCAATCTGCAGAAGACCGATACACTCGAGGCCGAGGAACCGTTCCGTAAGGGTCAAAAGGGCAGCTCCGCCATGCCGCACAAGCGCAACCCCATCACCATGGAGAAGGTCTGCGGCCTGTCGCGCGTCGTGAAGGCCAACGCGCAGGTTGCCTTTGACAACGTCGCCCTGTGGCACGAGCGTGACATTTCGCACTCCTCTGCCGAGCGCGTCGCCCAGGCCGACAGCTTCATCGCCCTCGACCACATGTTCCAGTGCCTCATTCGCGTTATCGACGGCCTGCAGCTGTACCCTGCCCGCATGATGGCCAACCTCAATAAAACCCGCGGCCTCATCTTCTCCTCCAAGGTGCTGCTCGCCCTCGTCGACACGGGCATCACCCGCGAGGACGCGTACGCCATTGTGCAGGAGAACGCCATGGCAACCTGGCACGAGGTACAGGATTGTGTCTCCGGCCCCACCTTTAAGGAACGTCTCGAGGCCGACCCGCGCTGCACCGTCAGCCAGGAGAAGCTCGACGAGATCTTTGATCCATGGGACTTCCTCACTCGTATCGACACAGTCTTTGATCGTCTGGAGCAGCTGAGCTTCGAGTAGGTTCGGGCATAACGTTAGCTTTTTAGGGCGCTTTGCTGGTAATGTGTGTTGCCGGCAAAGCGCCTCGTTGCATTTAGGGAAAGACGGGGATAATAGTCGTCTCGAATAACATTCTGAGAGGGGATCGCATGATTTCGTTTGATTACAAGCCTCAGGGCGTGTGTGCTCGCAATATTCACCTTGACCTTTCCGATGACGGCAACAAGGTGATGGGCGTTGAGTTTACCGGCGGCTGCGATGGCAATCTCAAGGCTATCTCCAAGCTGGTCGAGGGCGCTCCTGCCGATCGCGTAATCGAGGTTCTCGCCGGTAATACCTGCGGTATGAAAAAGACCTCCTGCGCCGACCAGCTTACACGCGCTATCGAGGCCGCTCGCGCCGAGATCGCCTAATGGGTATCGCCGATCACATCAAGAACGGAATATCGCGTCGCGGCTTTGTACTCGGTGGGGCTGCCGCGGGCGCTGCCACGGTGCTTGCCGGATGCTCGAAAAAAACGGGCACCAGCGATGATGCCGCCGGCGAGCCGCAGGTTATCAAGGATGATTCCAAAATCATCTCGATTACGGATGAGTACGAGGCAGTCGACATCGATCTTGAGCCGGCGGCGTCATGGACGCTGCCTCTGGGTACGCTGCTGTACTACTGCGACGGCGATTACGCCGCGGCGATGATGGCGCCCGCATCGGCACTGCACGCCAACACACTCGGTGTGCTCAGCCTGGGCGATGGCTCGCTTACCACATTAATCGAGGATCCTATCGAGGGCACGGGATATGCATTCTACGATGTCCGTGCCGGCGACAGCGTATTCGCGTGGGTTGAGATGAACTTTGCCAATTCATCGTGGAAGCTCTACGCTCAAAATCTGTCGGGCGCTTCGCTCTCTGGCGATGTGGCTGAGCTCGATCGAGGTGGCAAGGACTATGATCCGCCACTGTTTACGGCGTTCGGGTCATCGGTTATCTGGTATAAAATGCCTTCGTCGGGCGGCAATAAAACGAGTAGTGATTCGTTTTGCTATCGTCGCTCGCTTGATGAATCCAAGGCCGAGGTAATTTGGAAATCGACGGGCCGCTTTGCATCGGCCCCGCGCGCGAGCGACGGCATTTTGACCATCTCGCCTCGTGTCCGCAACGACGAGGGCGTCTACTACGGCATAACGGCAATCGATCTGACCGACGGCAACAACACCAAGCGTGCCCAGCTGGTCCTTCCCTCGTCAGTCTCGCCTTTCGAGGCCGTATATATGGGCGATACCTTCGTGTTTTCTATCGAGGCGACCTATAGCGGTGTGGGCAGCCTGGGCAACATGGGCACGTATATCGGTAATGAGGGAGGGCCGTACCTCTTTCTGTCACGCGAGCCGCTCGCATGTGCGGCTGGCAAGAAGAATAAATACCTTGTTAAGGTACAGACGTCGCATTTCCTGATCGACACCTCTGCCAAGACCTATGGCTCACTGCTGTCGCCCGACCGCGCTTTGGAGTATGGCGATTATCCAGCTACGGCGGGAAAATCGGACTCATTCCTTACGTACGCCACGGTGCGCAACAGCCAGGGTATACCAGAGACGGTCACTGCACGCCTATTCTCTCTTTAAGCTTAGAGGGGTTAAAAAGGCGCCAACAGGGGAATAAACGCGTTGTAATTGTGAGTACCGCCCGCCGAGCTGCCACGTCATAGCGGCATCCGGTGGGCTCAGGTGCGTTAAAATGAGCTTGTTCTTAGCTAATTGAGACAGGGGGGCCGTGTTATGGCTTCAGATGCAAAAAAGATTCTGCTGGTCGAGGATGAGAAGGCAATCCGTGACGCCGTCGCTGCCTATCTCGAGCGCGAAGGCTACTGGGTTGTGGGCGTCGGCGACGGCCAGTCCGCGATCGAGGAGTTCGAGAAGCATCAGTTCGACCTGGTCGTGCTCGACCTTATGCTCCCCAAGATTCCCGGCGAGCGCGTTTGCCGCACCATTCGCGATACCTCGGATGTCCCCATCATCATGCTGACGGCTAAGGGCGAGATCGAGGACCGTATTATCGGTCTTGAGCTCGGCGCCGACGACTATCTGATTAAGCCGTTCTCGCCGCGCGAGCTCGTCGCCCGCGTTCGCGCTCTGTTCCGCCGTGCCCATCAGGCCGACGAGCCCGCCGTCGAGGTGCTCGACTTCGGCGATCTGGTCATCGATATCTCGGGCCACAAGATCTTGGTCGAGGGCAAGGAAGTCGATCTGACGGCTTCCGAGTTTAAGCTGCTCACCACGCTTGCCCGCCATCCCGGCCGTGTGTATAACCGCATGGAGCTGGTCGAGAAAGTGCTCGGGTATGACTTTGAGGGCTATGAGCGCACCATCGATAGCCACGTGAAGAATCTTCGCGCCAAGCTGGGCGATGATCCCAAGAAGCCCAAGTGGCTCTACACCGTCCATGGTGTCGGCTATCGCTTCGAGGCTCCGGCCAAGACCGATAAGTCGGACGAGAAATAGGGAAATCACATATGACACCTGCGCGCTTTGAAATCGGACAAAAGCACAAGCAGGAGAGCGAGGCGGGTTCCAAGGCTAGTTGGAACACGCCTCGTTCCGATTCACGGCCAACGATGAGCTATCCCTCGCGCATGGCACTTGCTTTTGCTCTGACATCGCTCATGACGGTATTGGTGCTGGTGGGCGTTGTCTCTGTTGTGTGGGGCACGGTCTTTTCGGATTACACACGCTCCAATATCGTCGAAATCGCAAACTCCGCTGCCGAGAAGTTGGCGACCTCATATGAGGAAAACGGCTCTTGGACCGCGGGAGAACTGCGCACGGTCGCAACGTCGAGTTTAGTTTCCGACGATCTGGGCATGCAGGTCGTCAATAAAAAGGGTGTGATCGTTTATGACGATTCCTGGCCCTCGGCAAGCGCCACCGCCGATGTACGCGAAAACCAGGCTACGACCGACGACACGAGCGGCAAGAGGGCATCGCATAGCCCTGTCT
The DNA here is from genome assembly GCF_015552075.1 of Collinsella aerofaciens. Lineage (GTDB taxonomy): Bacteria > Actinomycetota > Coriobacteriia > Coriobacteriales > Coriobacteriaceae > Collinsella > Collinsella aerofaciens_Y. The sequence continues at coordinate 4,164 of NZ_JADNDZ010000066.1, read as the reverse complement.
CGTCTGCTCCAACCGACTCCGATAGCGTTGCTAACGTCGAGATTGTAACGTCTTCCGGCGAGCATGTCGGACAGGTAAAGCTGTGGGCCATCGGCTCCGACGCTCTGCTCACCAAGGCGGACTCTGCGTTTAGGGAGAAGACCTTTAACGCCATGGCCCTCGCCGCGGTTGTTGCAATCTGCATTTCGGTCGTTATCGGATCGCTCGTGTCGCGCATGCTCACCAAACCGATTCATCGCATCACCAGTACCGCAAAGCAAATCCGTGACGGCGACCTGTCGGCTCGCACGGGGCTGCGCGGCGATGACGAGATCGATCAGCTGGGAGAGACCTTCGACGAGATGGCCACCTCACTCGAAAAGGATATGAAGCACGAAAAGCGCCTGACCTCTGATGTTGCCCACGAGCTGCGCACGCCGCTCATGGCCATGCTGGCAACGGTCGAGGCCATGCAAGACGGTGTGTATCCCACCGACGATGAGCATTTGGAGACCGTTGCTTCCGAGACGCGTCGCCTGGCTCGTCTGGTGCAGCAGATGCTCGACCTATCGCGTATGGAAAACAGCACGGCTCCGCTCAATCTAGAACCGGTGGACATGGTTCCGTTCGTGCGATCGATTGTGAACGGCCAGGAGCGTCTGTTTGCCGACCGTGACCTTCGTCTTCGCTTTGCAGATGAAACCCAAGGGCACGACGATGTCGTCGAGGCCGATCCCGACATGATCACGCAATGTGTTATCAACCTCATGAGCAACGCCATGCGCTACACCCCCGAGGGCGGTTGGGTCGTGGTGTCGGTGCTCAGTGACCGCAGGCACGTCAGCATTGCCGTTTCTGATACCGGTATCGGTATTGCCAAGGACGATCTGTCGCGCATTTTCGGGCGGTTTTGGCGCGCCGATGCCAGCCGCGCCCGCGAAGCTGGCGGCCTGGGCGTCGGCCTCGCCGTGACCAAGCAGATCGTCGAGCGTCACCATGGCTACATATCCGTGGAGTCGGAGCTTGGAAAGGGTACGACTTTTACAATTCATCTGCCCCGCGAGCACACGGCGGACGCGGCATCTACTACAATGGAGCACTAGCTTTTCGCTATTCGGTGAAGGAGGGGCCGTGTCCCTGCCGCTCCGAGTTTGCGAAAACATGCGGGAAAGAACCCGCATTTCTGTCGTATTTAGGTAAGGAGTGACTCACGTGACAACGATGGAGCGTCGTCCGGATTCCCGTGGCAAGGTTCGTGATATTTACGATGCCGGTGAAAACCTGCTGATGGTCGCCACCGACCGCATTTCTGCGTTCGACTTCATTCTTCCCGACGAGATTCCGTTTAAGGGAGAGGTGCTCAATCGCATCTCGGCATTCTGGTTCGATAAGTTTGCCGACATCGTCCCCAACCATCTCGTTTCCATCGACCCGGCGGATTTCCCCGAGGAGTTTGCTGAGTATCGTGACTACCTCGCTGGCCGCGCCATGCTGGTTAAGAAGGCCCAGACGATTCCTATCGAGTGCATCGTCCGCGGCTATCTGACCGGTTCGGGCAAGAAGACCTATGACGAGAACGGCACCGTCTGCGGCATTCAGCTGCCCGAGGGTCTGACCGAGGCCTCAAAGCTTCCCGAGCCGCTGTTCACGCCGTCCACGAAGGCCGAGATCGGCGACCACGACGAGAATATCTCGTTTGAGCGTTGCTGCGAGATCGTGGGTGAGGACATCGCCGCGCAGATTCGCGACCTGTCCCTCAGGATCTACAAGGCCGCTGCCGAGTACGCCGCGACCCGTGGCATCATCATTGCTGACACCAAGTTCGAGTTTGGTGTCATCGATGGCAAGGTCACGCTGATCGACGAGTGCCTCACGCCCGACTCCAGCCGTTTCTGGCCTGCTGCCAGCTACGAGGAGGGCAAGATCCAGCCTAGCTACGACAAACAATTCGTCCGCAATTGGCTCAAGGCCAACTGGGATATGACGGGGGAGACCCCGCACCTGCCCGCCGAGGTCATCGATGGCACGTCCGAGCGCTATCGCGAGGCCTTCCGGATCATTACTGGCTCCCAGTTCACAAGCATGAAGGAGAACGCATAAGTGAGTACCCGTAGCGCCACGAACAAGCGCACGCAATCCCACGAAGTTACCGGGGTTGCGCGCAAGTCTGCCGCATCTGCTAAGCCCGCCCGCCAAGCAGCGAGCTCCGTTCGCGTCGTGCCGGCTTCGTCTAAGGCACGCCGCAAAGAGCTCGAGAAGGGCGAGAACCTCGAGGGCCTCTCTAAAGAGGAGAAGCGCGCCCGCAAGGCTAAGCAGCGCGCCAAGGAGGACCGCATCTATACGGTGTCGAATATCCTCCTCAAGCAGGACGAGGACTACACCAAGCGCCGTCGCATCTGGTGGATTGTGCTCGCCATTGGCATGGTGCTCGTCGTGGCAATTTGGGCCTCGCTGTACTTCGCTCCCGCTGGCATGGTGTCCAGCCCTGTCCAGATGGTCGGCATCGTTTTGTCCTATGTCATCATCCTAGGTGACTTTATCTACGACTTCGCTCGTATTCGTCCCTTGCGCAACATGTACCGCGCGCAGGCCGAGGGCATGTCCGAGAACAAGCTCAACGCTCTTATCGAGCGCGCAGCTGCCGAGGAGGACAAGAAGGACTCCAAGAAGAAGTAGCGTTTGCATACATACTTATCGCTAAGATATAAGGCGCGTCGTTTTTGCGGCGCGCCTTTTTACTGTTCTATAGATAGATGGAGTGGCACATGATTCGAGCTGCCCTGACGGTCGAAGAGGCCCTGGAGGGTATGAAGTCCCTGGAGCCCAAGATTAAAAACTATGCGCGCCTGGTTGTCCGCAAGGGCGTAAACGTTAAGCCCGGCCAGGAAGTTGTCGTTCAGTCTCCGGTTGAGTGCGCGCCGTTTGCGCGCGTGGTGGTCGCGGAGGCCTATGCTGCCGGCGCCGGCCACGTGACGGTCATCTGGGCCGATGATGCCGTGACGAGGCTCACGTACGAGCATGTCGAGAAAAGCTATTTTGAGCAGACGCCCGAGTGGAAGCGCCTGCAGCTGGATTCCCTGGCCCAGGACGGTGCCTGCTTTATCTTTATCGAGGGTGCGGACCCCGCCGCCCTTAAGGGCATCGATCCCGCTAAGCCCGCTGCAGCTTCTAAGGCAAAGAACACGCAGTGCAAAGTTTTCCGCCGTGGACTGGATTACAACATCAATCCGTGGTGCATCGCCGGCGCTCCGGTCGTGGCTTGGGCGCGCGAGGTGTTCCCGGGAGACGCCGATGAGGTTGCAATCTATAAGCTGTGGAATGCGATTCTGCACACCGCTCGCGCCGATGGCCAGGACCCAGAGAGCGACTGGGAGCTCCATGACGCCGCATTCGAAAAGAACCTGCGTTTCCTGAACGACAATCGTTTCGACTGCCTGCATTACACCGCGGCAAATGGAACCGATCTGACGATTGGCATGACGAAGGGTCACGAGTGGGCCGGCGGCAAGGGCAAGACGCCCGATGGGCACCCCTTCTTCCCCAACGTTCCCACCGAGGAAGTCTTCACTTCGCCCGATCGCATGCGCGCTGACGGTATCGTGTACTCGGCCATGCCGCTCATCCACCACGGCAATAAAGTCGACGATTTTTGGATTAAGTTCGAGGGCGGCCGCGTGGTGGACTACGACGCCCGCGTGGGCAAGGCAACGCTCGCAAGTATCATCGATACTGACGAGGGAGCTGCTCACCTGGGAGAGGTCGCGCTCATTTCCAAGAACACGCCGATCCGCGAAAGTGGTGTTCTGTTCTACGATACGCTCTATGACGAGAACGCTAGCTGCCATCTCGCGCTAGGTGTCGGTTTCCCCGAATGCATCGAGGGTGGGTACGACATGTCTAAGGAGGAGCTCCTGGAGCATGGTGTTAACGTCTCGAGCACGCACGTCGATTTTATGATCGGCACGGACGACATCGATATTACGGGCATTACGCCTGATGGACGTGAAGTTGTGATTTTCCAGAACGGCCAATGGAGTTGGGAATAGTCCCAGACCGTGGTACAATGCCTCCCGCGGGCCGTTAGCTCAGCTGGCAGAGCAGGGGACTTTTAATCCCAAGGTCCAGGGTTCGAACCCCTGACGGCCCACCATAGAATAGAAAAGCGACTGGCGGATGCCGGCCGCT
>NZ_JADNDZ010000065.1 GCF_015552075.1 Collinsella aerofaciens | reverse complement strand
AAGAGAAGAGGCGGGGCATGCCCCGCCTCTTACACCACATCTCTGCGCGCTACCCCCGATGAGGCACTCGACGGAAAATACATCCCAGAAATGGCCTTTGAGCTGGGATAAGATTTCCGCGGCATCTCGGATTCTCAAAAATGAGACACGCCGTTGGCGAAAATGAGACACGTGATATCGGGCATCGGATGTATCATTTGCAAAAATGAGTCCACTCCACTCGAATAAAGCGAGGTCCCTCATGTACGTTCCACACCCCCGTATCCGTAGGCTGTCGAAAATCCCGCTTGTTGGGACGGCGGCGCTTGCTGCGTTGATCGCCACGAGCGTCGCCTGCTTCACGGCCACGCCCCAGGTTGCCCAGGCGGCAGACGCGCCCGCAATCACCGATATGACCGAGCAGGATTATCAAGCCCTGGGTCTGGGCACGAGCGAGGACATTCCGGCCGATACCGTTGGCCCCTACTCCACCACCACTCCCACGACGTTTGCCACGCGCAGCGAGGTCTATATGGCAGTTAACGGTAGCCATGGCAATCGCTACACTCTGCGCGACAAGCTCGAGAACGTCGAGCGCGGCGATCTTGGCGGCAGCAGCAAACTCACCGATGGCTATGGAAGTGTGTGGGGCGCCGCAAAGTTCTGGCAAAACGTCAACAACTTCGATACGAACAGCGATCTCTACAAGCATAGCGACTACGGTGGCGGCACCTGGTCGTACCTAAGCAACAATGAGTCCTCAACAGTACTCGCCAACGACAACAACGGTTTCTCGGGCATTCACGCCACGAGTGTTGAGTTCTGCAGCGACGCCAGCACGGGCAAAAAGAGCCGCGTTGCCGAGCTCCGTGCCTACGGCGACAGTTCCTCCACGACGATTGACGGCAAGTCATACGCCGGAAAGGTTGAGCTGGTCCTCTACTCGTTTAGCAACGGGCGTACGCGCACTCTCGACACACACCTGCCGGTGACGGTCAACACTAATATGATGTACGAAGGCCGTTTTAAGTACCTGGATGCCGGTTACCTGCAAGAGCACGACGCCGTCTTTGATGTCGAGGCGGGCGATGTCGATGGCGACGGCGTCGACGAGCTTTTTGTCTACGCGGGCTGCTATGTCGACGAGAACGGCGTGCGCAAGGCTGTAGTCGACATGTATGACTTGGAGGGCGGCAACTGGAAGCAAAGCGTCGTCAAGATCGATGCCGGTAACGCCGCGGACTACACCACGCACAACAAGGGCGGGAACGACTCCTGGACGCAGCTTCAGTCAGCTCCTGTCGTTTCGCTAGCGGCCGGCGACCTCGATCGCGATTTTTGCGATGACCTCGCCATCGTGGTCTCGGCACCCTACGGCAAGAAGAATATTGATAAGTCGACGCATTGCGAGCTGTTTTCGTGGGATGCATCCAAGGGTGCGCTCGTCCATGTCGATGCTCTGGGCGACGCGGGCGCAATCTCCCTCTCCGCGAACGGCAAGACCATGGTCGCTGCGAATGCGACGTTCGGCACGTTTGCCGCCTACGATGAAGAAGGAAAGAAGACGGGTGAAACCGTCACGGGCCTTATTCTTGCGGGCTATGACTGGCAACGCAGCGCTTTTGATTACGGCGCTTCTGACGGCAGCAAGGGGCTGTACGGCGCGCTATACCGCTACGCGTATTTTGACTCGGAGTCTGGCGAGTTCAAGCTTTCCGATTGCAAGGAATACAGAGACGGGCTCCTCGCCTCCTATGGGCTGATGCATGTGCCCAACAGCGCATGGAAGGATAGCGCTCAGGATAAGCGCTATCCGTGCACCTTGGCGCCTATTGCCCTTGCCACTGCCAACCTTGACGGCCTGTCCGAGCAGCTGGCGGTCGACGAGGTGCTCGTGGGCGGCGATGTGTTCCGCGACTTTGCCTGCAACACGGCACAGAGCGGGGCTCAGGGCTTGGGGTCCATGGTCGGAACCATGAGCATGAGCGGTCAGCAATACAACAGCAGCAACAAGCATGACCACAAGGGTATAGAGCAGGTGTGGATCAGCGACGTCAAGGCGGGCAGCGTCTCGGGTTCGGACCGCTATAACGAGAGCTTTATCGCCGTGGTGGGCAAGCACCGCGACGAGGACCTGCGCAAGAACGATGACTACTATTGGATGACCGCCTCGCATTTTTCGCTCGACGAGAACGGAAAGGTGCGCCGCGGCGAGGAGCAGGTGATTAGCGAGAGCAACCGTCGCGGCACTACCTACGGCACATTTATCTCGCTCGCGCTGCCCGATGTCGACAACGACAGCGTCAAGATCACGTACAAGGACCGCTACAAGGTCTATACCAACCCGCGCGTGCTTGCCGTGCTGCAGGATGCGCCCTATGTGGAGGATCTGGAGCAGGCATACGGCTATCTGGTGTTGGGCGGCACGTCATACGGAGAGGAAAAGGGCACGGGGACATCCCAGGGCTATACCATTGGCGCCGAGTTGGGCGTTGCCGTCGAGGTGCAGACCGGTCCGCCCCTGGTCGCGATGAATGCTTCAGTCGATTTTGCCGCCGAGGGATGCTATGACTACCGGAGCGAGCGCACGGTCAGCGCAAGCGTAAGCTATGAGTCGCATGCCGGCGAGGGTGACAAGGCCGTGCTCTACACGATTCCGATGGTCTATTACGAGTATGAGATCGAAAATGAGGAAACTGGTGGCAAGGGCGTGATGGCGGCGCCCGTGTCGCTCGGCGCGCAGACCTCGGTCGTTAATGTCGAGGCCTATGACCGCATTGCCAAACAGCACAATATGACGCCGCTCAGCTACTTTTTGACCAACCGGTCGGGAGAACCCGGAACCTATCAAACGACACTCAACGGCGAGACTCCCGTTGGGGATTCCTTTGGCCTGGGCAAGCCTGGCGTAACGCGCGCCTACACGCACGATGGATTTAACGGCGCCGCCGCGCAGTCGGGGGCGAGCATTGAGCAGACCATCGAAGTCGAGGAGGGCAAGGAGCAGGAGCTCGAGCTCGGCTTGACGCTGAACGGCAGCGTTGTCATGGGCGCGAAGCTCGCAAAGCACGAGTTGTTTGGCGGCCTGTGCTTTGGTGCCAACGCCGGCTTTACTACGGGTAACTCCTCGAGTGAATCGACCGAATACGGCGGCACCGTCGACAACCTGCCCGAGGCCGCGCAGGGCAAGTACGGTTTTGTGTGGCGTCTGGGCGTCAACGCGGTGGATGTCGACAAGTTCGAGGCAGACTCGGGCGACAAGCTCGGCACCAAGGACACCGACCAGTTCTGGATCGTGGGCTATGACGTTAAGGACGTCGAGATGCCCGACGCGCCGGCCGTGACGGGCTTTACGGCAAACGCCGTCGATTCGACCAGCGTTACGTTTAGCTGGGACGATGTACTCGCAAACAAGAGTGGCTTTAGCTACGGCGTGGGCATGCTGCAGAGCAATGCGGCGGATGCGGTCGTCAATAGCTGGAAGATTGCCGACAACACGCAGACCTCGCTCAAGTGGGATGGGCTGCAACCCAATACGGAGTATCGATTCGCCATCGCCGCTGTTAAGAATGGATCCACGACCGAAACAGGTATTCGCTCGGCAATCATCACGGTCAAGACCATGCCCGATGGCATGACGATGACCGTGAGCGGACCTGCGGCGGATGCTGCGGAGGGGTCGGATCTTGGATACGACTCTTCGGTTGAGCGCACGGCGGGAAGCCACCTGACGCTCTCGGCGATTGGCCATGTGAAGCAACTCGGTGCCGACGATAGCGAAACAGGGCTGGCACCGACCTATATGTGGTACCGCAAGGGCCGCGGCGAGACAGAGTTTAAGCTCGTGGGTGCCGATGGCAACCTCGCGGCTGGAACGGCCTCAAAGCTCGAGATTGACCTGACCGCAGACGATGACGGTGCGCAGTATTACTGCCACGTGGGATACAACGACGTGGGCCTCGACACCGGCACGACGCTCGTGAATATCGAGGCCGAGGAGACGGCGCCCACAACGGTGAACGCCACCCCGATCCGCACGCGCCGCCTGTTCTCACAGGCAAGTGCGGGCGCCAAGAAGTTCCTGGACCATACGCTGGTAAACACCGCCGGCCCAACCGATTCCGAAGGCTCAAAGGACCTCGAGACTCCTGAGACCCCGACGAACCCGGACAAGCCCAAGTCCGACAACGGAGCTAAGACCGACACCAAGGTCAAGACTACGACCACAGCGAAGAACCTCGTAAACACCGGCGACCAAACATTCGCCCTAGTCGCCACCGCAGCAGCAGCGGGAGCAACGCTCGTAGTGATAGCCCTCATCATGCTGATCAAGCGCCGCAAGACCCACTAGTAGCCAGTCGAACATATCGACAACCCAAAAACCCGGGTAGCCAAAAAACAGGCCACCCGGGTTTTCTGTTGAGTGGAGACTCCGCAAGCGGAAACTGCATCCCATTCCAGACAAGAATTCCGGGACACACTTTCCGCAAACAAAGAAGGCCACATAACGTGGCCTTCGTCTTGCGCAGGACTGTCCGAGCAGGGAACCTTATATGCCTCCGCCTGGACAGACGTTTCAGTTGTGGCTCAGCAGCTAGCAGCTACTTAATCTTGGTCGTACCCGGCGCCAGGTTGGGGTCGGTCTCGTTGGCCTCGGTCTGGAAGTGCTCGGTGTACACGTTCTTGCCGTCGCGGAACATTTCGTAGTACTGCATCTTGGCGTAATCCTCGCGCGCCTTGGTGGCGGCTGCTGCGGCGGCGTCATCACCGGTGACGTTGGAGGAGAGCGCCCAGCGCAGGCTGGCGTCCTCGTAGCCCACGGAGTTGATGGCGGGCAGCGACTCGCGCAGCGTCATGTGCGCCTTCTGGTAGTCGGTCAGCGGTGCGCCGATCAACTGCATCAGCTGGGTGGACAGATAGTTGGTGGACAGGTCATCGACCTCGCTCGTCTGGTCGCAGCCGGCAACGTCGTAGTTGGCCCAGATGATGTAGTCGGTCTGCCACAGGCGCTCTTGATGCGTAGCGTCGTCCTCGCCGGTAAACCACTTATCGTTGAACTTGGACGGGAAGAACGGCTGGTGATCGCCCCAGAACACCACGACCACCTTGCGGTCGAGCTTGCTCAAGGCGTTGAGGAAGTAGCGCAGTGCCTGGTCGGACTGCTCAATGCACGAGACGTACTCGTCGACATCGGAGAGCGTGCCGTCCTCGACGGTCTTGGTGTCCAGGTCGGTCGTGTCGATGTTGAGGTGCATCTGCTTGTCGACCGGCAGCAGACCCGTGTCGTAGCCCGAGTGGTTCTGCATGGTCACATCGAAGATGAACTGTGGGTCGGCGTTCTGGTTAAGCAGCTCAAGAATCTTGTCGTAGGTCGCCTGGTCGGTCACCATGCCACGCAGGGTATCGGCGCCCTGGAAGTCGTTGATGGACAGGAACTGGTCAAAGCCAAAGTCCTTGTAGACGTTCTCACGGTTCCAGTTGGTCGCGTGGTTGGGGTGCATGGCCGTGGTGGAATACCCGAGCGACTTGAACTGCTCGGCCAGATTCTCGGTCGTCTCCATGTTGTAGATGGTGTACGGGTACACGCCCGAGCCCAGGTTGGCCATAGAGTTGCCGGTCATAAACTCAAACTCGGTATTGGCGGTACCGCCGCCGTAGGCGCTCACGTAGAGCTTGCCGCGGCTGAGGCAGTTAGACAGGCTCTTAAAGTACTGCGGGCCCTCGTAGCCGGCGCGCATGTTCTGGTAGATGGACAGGTCCGAGAAGGTCTCGTTCATGATGGCGATGACCGTGGGCTTCTCGCTGTCGAATTGCTCTTTTGCGGCGGCGCGCTCGTCGCTCTTGGCCGCGTCGGACTTGTCGTAGGCCTTGGCGTACTTTTTGAGCGTGGCCTTGGCATCGTCAACGGAGTAGTCGGCGGGTTTGGGCGGCTTGATGGACTGTGCTGCACTAATAAAGGCAGGCAGATAGCCCTCGCGCCAGTAGCTCTCGAGCGGGCGCCAGGTGTAGACGGTGATGCCGAGAGTGTTGTAGTAGTCGATGAGGGTGACGTGCGCGGTCACGCCGCCCAGGCACAGCACGGCGACGAGCAGGTTGGTGAGCAGCATGCGCTTGGCGTTGGCGGCACCCTTCTGACGGTGCGGTGCCACCAGGCCGGCGTACTCGCACAGCAGCATGGCGATGGCGGTAAAGCCCATGGACAGCACACAGAACAGCGAGATGGAGAAGGTGTAGCCGGTGCCGGCGACCGCGGCGGCGGTGGAGATGGCCGAAAGGTCGCCCGGCTGGATGGGCATGGATTTAAACGTGATGACGAAGAACTCGGCAATGCCCAGGACAAAGAGGGCAAAGGCCAGGACCGCGGGGGCTGCGCCGTGGCGCTGGAATAGGAAGAACAAACCGACCATGAGCACGGTGATGATGGCCCATTCGAGCAGGATGCACAGGGGGTAGACCCAGGTAAAGTCGTGGTTGGACGAGACTTCCATTCCCAGCAGCGCAAAGACGCCGGCGAGCAGCAGGCACAAGACAGCGGCGACGAGCGGTTTGCCCACAAAGGCGCCGCGCAGGCGGGCGAGCTTGCCGGTGGGGGCGGGGGCGTCGGGCGCGGCGAACGCAAAGACGCGCGGGGCGATGCGATCGCGGGCGATGCTGGCCCAGGCGCATCCGGTGAGGATGGCGTTGGTCAGGATGAGCATCACAAAGGCGAGCGGCTCGTTTTGGGCGACGAGGCCAATGGCGCCCCAAATAGTCAAAAAGACCTGGAACAGGCCGAAGACGACGCTCCACCCAAGAGCGCTTTTGGCAACGGTGCCCGACTGAGCGCGAATGGCCTTGGCCTCGCGCAAGACAAGGTAGACGGTCGCCGCAAGACCGACGAGCGAGATGGCGGCAGCGAACATGCTGAGACTCCTCACAAACTAAAACGTACGAAAGCGGGGGTTTACCCGATTGTTACCAAGATATGCGCTGCAATTGGTGGCTGCGCACAACAACCAGCCATATTAACGCGCACGTGCGGCGGTGTGGCGCAATGTAGTGGCGGCCTGCGCGATAATGGACGGGAATTACACGGAAACGTAAAGGCTTCTTAAAGAATTAGCGAGGATAGAGCTATGGGCGAGCAGGTTTGTATGACGGGCACCGAGTACTGCGGCGGAGCTGTGGGCGTGGACGCGGGCGGCTATCCGGTCGAGACTACGGGCAACGCGGCGCTGGACATCTTGGAACACCGCTCGTCCACGCGTGCCTTCGCGCGTGATGACGACGACCGTCCCGTGGCGGTGACCGACGAGCAGCGGGCGGCGATCTTGCATGCGGCGAGCCGCGCGCCGTCGGCGGGCGCCATGATGATGTATTCCATCGTGAGCATCCGCGAGCAGGCAACGCTCGACCGCCTGGCCGACCTGTGCGACCACCAGCCCATGATCGCCAAGGCGCCCTGGGTACTTATATTTGTGGTCGACTATGCCAAGTGGATCGATCTGTTTGAGCACGTGGGCTGCTTTGAGCCCGAGTTTGTAGAGCGTACGGGCAAGGCGCCCCGCCGCGCGCCGGGTCTGGGCGACTTTGCCATCGCGGCTCAGGATGCCGTGATCGCCGCGCAAAACGCCGTGGTTGCCGCCGAGGCTCTGGGCCTGGGGAGCTGCTATATCGGTGATATCGTCGAGAATGCCGAGGAAGTTGCCGAGCTGCTGGATCTGCCTCCGTATACCATGCCGCTGTCGATGCTCATCATCGGCACGCCTCGCAAAGAGCGCCCGGCGATCGCGCATCCCGTGGTGAACCTGGTGCACGAGGAGCATTACCGCCGTGCGGACGACGCGACTATGGATGCGCAGGTGGCCGAGATGGACGCGATGTTCCGTCCGCATGCCCGCGAGGTGGGGGAGCGCGTCGTGGACATCTATACCCGCAAGCACACGAGTCCCTTTATGGCCGAGATGAGCCGATCCATGGAATGGTGGTTCAAAAACTGGCTTGGAAAATGACGAATGTGACAAGGGGACAGTCCCTTTGTCACATTCCATATCGCCGCGGTGGCCTAAAGACTGTATAAATCTTTATCTAGCTGGGAAAACAGTGCATTCAAACATGGGCCGATTGCCTATAATCCCTTCGAACATTAAAGTTGGGAGGAAACCGGCTTATGGAACAAAAGGCCAAGGAGGCAGCCTCGCACGCTGCGATTCCTGTGAGCATCTCGGCGATGCTCGTCACGCTGGGCGTGGTGTACGGCGATATCGGCACCAGCCCTATGTATGTAACCAAGGCGCTCGTTGCCGGCAACGGCGGCATCGGAAGTGTGACGGAGGAGTTCGTGCTCGGCGCGCTCTCCCTTGTCGTGTGGACGGTCACGCTGCTGACCACCATCAAGTATGTGCTCATCTCGCTGCGCGCCGATAACCATGGCGAGGGCGGCATCTTTGCCCTGTACAGCCTGGTTAAGCGTTGCGGCAAGTGGCTTATCATCCCCGCCATGCTGGGTGGCGCCGCGTTGCTCGCCGACGGCATCCTGACGCCGGCCGTTACCGTTACCACGGCCATCGAGGGCCTGCGCACTATCCCGGCGGTCCATGCCGTGCTGGGCGATGACCAGGGCCGCGTCGTCGCCATTACGCTCGCCATCATCATCGTGCTCTTCTTGGTACAGCGCATCGGTACGGCCAAGATCGGTCACGCCTTTGGCCCCATCATGACGCTGTGGTTCCTATTCCTGGGCGGCACGGGTCTGTTCTTTGTCTTACAGCACCCCGCCGTGCTGCTGTGCCTCAACCCGCTCCGCGGCATCGCCTTTTTGTTGAGCCCCAACAACCACGCGGGCATCATGATTCTGGGCAGCTGCTTCCTTGCCACCACCGGTGCCGAGGCGCTCTACTCCGACATGGGCCACGTCGGCCGCGGCAATATCTACGCTACCTGGCCGTTCGTTAAGTGCTGCCTGCTGCTGTCCTATATGGGCCAGGGCGCTTGGCTTATGAACAACGCTGCCAACCCCGAGCTCATGGGCATTGCCGATCTCAACCCGTTCTACCAGATGCTCGCCCCGGGCCTGCGCCCGTTTGCCGTCGGCCTTTCCACCGTCGCGGCCATCATTGCCTCGCAGGCGCTCATCACCGGTGCATTCTCGCTGGTGTCCGAGGCCAGCCGTCTGGACCTCATGCCGCACATGCAGGTCTTCTACCCTGCCGAGACCAAGGGCCAGCTCTACATCCCCATGGTCAACAACGTCATGCTTGTCGGCTGCGTCATTGTGGTGCTGCTGTTCCAGAACTCGGCGCATATGGAAGCCGCGTACGGCCTTGCCATCACGCTGACTATGATGTGCACCACGCTGCTGCTCTTCTTCTACCTGCACGAGGAGCGCAAGCTCAAGGTTGCTCCGTGGATCTTCGCGGCCTTCTTCCTTTTGCTCGAGGGCTTTTTCTTCGTGAGCTCGCTCACCAAGTTCTTCCACGGCGGCTACTTCACCATCCTCATGGCTGCACTCATCATGGGCATTATGGTGTGCTGGTACAACGGCACGGCGGTCGAGCAGCGCCAGTTTACGCTGCTGCCGCTGCGCAGCTACCTGCCGCAGCTCAAGCGCCTGCGCGACGACGACCGTTACGAGCGCATGAGCGACAACGTCGTGTACCTGACCAAGGACACCCATACCGACTACATCGACCGCGATATCGTCTATTCGATCTTGGACAAGCATCCCAAGCGCGCCCGCGCCTGGTGGTTTGTGAATGTCGAGACCATGGACGAGCCGCACACCTTTGCCTATTCGGTCGAGACGTTCGGCACCGACTACGTGTTCCGCGTGCATCTGTACCTGGGCTACAAGATCAACCAGCGCGTCAATGCCTACCTGCGTCAGGTTGTTCAGGACCTGGCTGCCACCGGCGAGCTGCCGCCGCAGACGCATGACTACTCGGTCTACAAGGATCCGGGTAACATCGGCACGTTCAAGTTCGTCCTGATTCGTAAGCTTCTGGCGCCCGAAAGCGATGTGGAGCCGAGCGAGCGTACGGCCATCACGCTCAAGTACATCATTCGCCGCGCCGCCGGCACGCCTGCGCGCTGGTACGGCCTGGAGAACTCCAACGTGAGCTTTGAGTACGTGCCGCTGTTCACCAAGTTCAAAGCCGTGAACAAGATGCAGCGCCTGGCCCCCAACGAGCGGCCGTAGACGTCGGCGGCTACACGGAGTTGGTTTTTGATGGATAAGCATGAGGTCGGGGAGGTAAACATGGATACAAAGGCGCTCGATGGCCGTGAGGCGGTGGTCGAAATGGTGCGTGAGGCGCGTGTCGACGCCGCCGAAGATCGGTTCCTTACGAACCGTGCCAACATGGATATGGCCGACCGCGTGATCTCGATCGTGGCACTGGTATTTGGAGCGGTGTGCGTGTGCGCCCTGCTCGCGCACGTGCTGTTTGTCTAGCGACCGCCGGTTGCAAAGGCTATACACTTGGAACCACCACAAGGGAAACCACCACAAAGGTGCCTGTCCCCTTTGTGGTGGTTTTTGTTTTTGAGAGAGGGGCGGGACGCTGATGGACGTCCGTACGGACGGCGATATTGCCGATAGCTTTTGGTGGCGGCGCACAACGCTGACGCGCCGCACTCCTCTGTATGACGCCTGCGTATCGGTGGGGCTGTTGGTCGCGGCGACGATTGTGGGCGCGCTGCTCGACCATCCGGGTCTCGCGCCGAGCATCATGATCGTCTATGTGTTCGCCGTTCAGCTGTGCGCATTCTTTACCTGGAGTCGCCTGTATTGCTTGCTGAGCTCGGCTGCCGCCGTGGCGCTCTACAACTTCTTGTTTGTCGACCCGCGCTACTCGCTGTCGCTTATCGACCGCGGCTATCCCGGCATGTTCTTCATCATGTTCGTGGTCTCGCTTGTGTCGAGCTCGATTGCGTTGGCCCTGCGCCGCGCCTTGGCACAGGCTGCCGCCAGCGACCGCCGCACGCATATGGTGCTCGAGACCAACCGCATGCTGCAGCGGTGCGCCGACGAGCAGCAGATCGTTCACGCCATGGCAACGCAGCTGGCGCGTCTTTCGGGCTGTCCGGTCGTGTGGTACAGCGCCGACGCCGAGGGCGATGACCTGCTGCCGCGTGCGACATACACGGCCGTGGGCGATGCCGCACCGGTGCACGAACTGGCGCCGCAGATGCCGCCGCGGCTCTCGGCGTCCGCCTATGTGGGAACGCCGCTCGACGCCACGTTTGGCGGCTCGGCGTTTTATGGCATCTACCTGACGGTTCGCACAGGCGACGGCTTCGCGCGCTCGGGCGACCCCGCCTCGGTGGTGGGCGTGCTGGCTATCGTTGCCGAGCCCGACGTGCTGACGCACGAGGAGCGGACACTTGCCGATGCCATCGTGAGCGAAGGCGAGCTGGCACTCGATCGCGCCCGCGCCATGGAGGCCCGCGAGGAGGCGGCGGTGCTTGCCAAAAATGAGCAGCTGCGCGCCAACCTGCTGCGCTCCATCTCGCACGATCTGCGTACGCCGCTCACCAGTATTTCGGGCAATGCCGATGTCCTGCTCGACCAGGGCTCGACCGGCACCGCCGTGCTCGATGCCCAGACGCGCCGCGGCCTGCTTCTATCCATTCGCTCGGATGCGCTGTGGCTCAACGCCACCGTCGAGAATCTGCTCGCCATCACCAAGCTCGAGGGCGGCGGCATGCGTCTGTCGACTACGCTCGAGCTCATGGACGATATCGTCGAGGAGGCGCTGCGCCACGTGAACCCTGCCGTGCGCGAGCACGACCTTAAGGTGGTGGCGTGCGATGAGCCGGCGCTCGTCAACGTCGATGCGCGCCTGATGGTGCAGCTGGTGGTCAATCTGGTGAACAACGCCATCACCTATACGCCCGCAGGCTCGCATATCATGATTTCGATTAGCGTCGACGATGGACGCGTGGCGTGCTCGGTGGCCGATGACGGCCCGGGCATTGCGCCCGAGGACCGCGAGCGAATCTTTGAGTCGTTCTACACCGCCAACCACGGTCTTGCCGACAGCCATCGCAGCGTGGGCCTGGGTCTTTCGCTCTGCCGCTCCATTGCGCTGGCGCATGGCGGTAGCATAGAGGTTGCCGCGGCGGACCCGCACGGCTCGGTCTTTACGATTGAGCTTCCCGTCGCCGACGTTTCGTTTGATAAGGAGTAGCGCTGTGCCGAACTCTGCCGTAAAACCGCTCATCTTGGTCGTTGAGGACGATCCCGCCGTCCGCAACCTTATTGTTGCCGCGCTCGAGGCGCACGGCTTGCGTCATATGGCCGTGGAGACCGCCCATGCCGCCATCGCCGCCGCCTCATCGCAGGCACCGAGCATTGTGCTGCTCGATCTGGGCCTGCCCGATATGGACGGCGTCAAGGTGGTGGAGTCGGTGCGCGCATGGTCGGGCATGCCGATTATCGTGGTCTCGGCGCGCAGCGAGGATGCGGACAAAATCCGCGCGCTCGATGCCGGTGCCGACGACTATCTGACCAAGCCGTTTTCGGTCGAGGAACTGCTTGCACGCATTCGCACGACGCTCAGGCGCCTTTCGTATGCGCAAACGGGTGGTGTTGCCTCCGAGGGCTCGTTCGATACCGGTGAGCTGCATATCGACTTTGATGCCGGCATTGCCACGATGGATGGCGAGGAGCTGCATCTGACACCGATTGAGTACAAGCTCTTGTGCCTGCTGGCACATAACGCCGACAAGGTACTAACGCACCAGTTTATCCTGCACGAGATTTGGGGCACGGCAACTAAGAGCGACCTGGCGAGCCTGCGCGTCTTTATGGGCACGCTGCGCAAGAAGATCGAGTCCGACCCCGCGCATCCGCGCTATATCCAAACGCACGTGGGTATCGGCTATCGCCTGGTCACCCAAGGCTAGCCCGTCACCCACATCCCCGTATGAGTTGCGGTGAAATACGGTTTAAATCTGCCTAATTCCAGGCAAAACAGTCCGTATTCCACCGCAACTTTGTCTATTTGCCCTTGGGCTTGCTGGCGTAAAACTTTTTCTTTTTGGGCTTGCCGGCGGGGGAGGGCTTGCCGACAAAGTTGGGCTTGCCGTTGCCGGTCTGCGCGTGCGCGGGCGCCGTTGCGCGAGGCTTGCGCGCCTCGGGGTTGCGCAGCTCCTCGGTTCGCTCGGCAATCTCCTCGGCGCTAAAGCCGACCTCGGCCATGGCGTCCTCGATGGGCAGGCGGCGCACGATATAGCAATGGTGCACCTTCTGGTTGCGCGCGAAGTCCTCTGGGATGGTTTGCGCCGTAATGTTCTCCAGCACGACGCCCGCGCGCGCGAGCTTGCGCGTCTCGGGGCGGAAGCCACGCAGGTTGCAGCTAAAGATGGCGTGGCCGCCCTGTGCGAGCAGGCGCGATACGCCGGCCAAAAGCTCAACATGGTCGCGCTGGACATCCCAGGTGCGGCGGCCCATCTTGGACGAGTTCGAGAACGTGGGCGGGTCGACAAAGATCAGGTCCCAGCGGTTGCGCGTCTGGCGCTGGTCACGAATCCAGGCGAGCACGTCGTCGCGCACAAAGTGATGCTGCGGCCCCACAAAGCCGTTCTGGCGCATGTTGCGCTCGGCCCAGTCCAAGTAGGTGTTGGAAAGGTCGACCGTCACGGTCTCCTCGACGCCGCCGTCGGCTGCGTAGCAGGTGGCGGTGCCGGTGTAGGCGAACAGGTTGAGGAAGCGGCGTGCCTGCTTGGCGTGCTCGCGCACCAGGTTGCGGGTGACGCGGTGGTCCAGGAAGATGCCCACATCCAGATAGTCGTCAAAGTTGACGGCAAAGGTGAGGCCGCCCTCTTCGATGAGCGGCAGACGACGGCGTGCGATGTTGGCGCGCTCGCCCGACGCGCCCTTGCCGGCGCCCTGTTTGCCGTACTGCGAGCCGCCGCGCGAACGCATGCGGGCCTTGGCGTGCACATACTCGGCCGGAACATCAAGGATGCGCGGCGCGATGGCCAAGATGTCGAGCATGCGGGCCTGGGCCAACGCGGGATCGATGGTCTTGGGCGCGGCGTATTCGGCGATGACGAGCCAGCGGCCCGGCGTCTGCGGGCAGCCCTCGTACAGGTCGATGGCGGCGGAGTAGTCGGGCAGGTCGGCATCGTAGACGCGGTAGCAGCTCACGCCCTCGCGCTTGGCCCACTTGCGGCGCAGACGGGCATTCTTGCGCAGGCGGTTGGCGAACTGCTCGGACTCGGGGATGAGCACGGGCAGCGGCTTGCCGTCGCCCAGGTCGAGCATGGCGGCAGGCTCGGGCATGGGGGTGCCGGCGGCTTCGTCTTGAGCGTCTACGGTCTGCTCCTCGACATCTGCGCTGGTCGCAGCTTCAAATGCCGCGGCGGCGTGGTCGAGCGAGGGCCAAACCTCAATAGTTGCCTCTTCATTATTGGGCATGACGGCAATGGAGCGCGCGGGCTCGGCATGGAGTGCGCGGGCCATAAGGCCATCGCGGGTGAGCGCGGCGACCGGTGCGGCGATAAGCTCGGGCGCGCGGCGCAGCTCGCCGACCAGCGTCATGGCGTCGTGCATGAGTGAAAGCGGTGTCTCGGTGGTGTCTGCGACTACGGCGGCTCCGGCGACGGCGCCAGCATGGTCCAGCACGGTGGCGGACTTGGCGGCGCAAAAGTCGACAAAACGCTTGTAGCCGGCGCACTTGACCATGCGCTCGGCAGTCTTGCGGGCGGCGGGGTCGATGTCTACGGCCACGATGCGCGCCTGGCGCTCGCGCGCTGCCGTCTCGCGCTCGCGCGCCTCGGCAAGCAGCTGCTCCCACAGGGCGGCGTCGTGTAGCTGCCAGCCCTCAAAGCCCCAGCGCTCGCGTGCGGCGCCCGGGGCGCGGTTGGTCAGAATGTTCACGGCCTCCAGCAGCAGACCGCCGCCGGCGCATGAGGCATCGATCAGCGTGGGAAGGGCTTCATTCTCGTAATCGTCAGCCGTTAACTCGCGCTCGCACAGTGCGGTCCAGCCGACCTGCGCCAGCACCAGGGCGGCGTAGTCGGGGCGCAGCACGTGCGTACCCTCGCCGGCGCGGGTCGCTGCGGGCGGCAGACGCTTGAACAGCGGATCGCCCGAAAGGTCCAGGCTGATGCTCGCGCGGCGCTGACGCAGCGAAAGCAGTAGGTGAACATCGGGGTCGGCGGCGTCGACATCGGCGCGACGGCCCGTGGTCTCGGCCAGACGGTCGCACAGCGCGTCCTTGGCGCGCAGGGCCGAGAAGCGCGTGTTGCGCAGCTGCTCGGTCACGCCGCGGGCGGTGATGGCGATGGTGGCGCCGGGGCGGATGATGGTCTCCCAGGCGATGTCGTAAACGCTGTCGTACAGCTCGTCGGCATCCTGCGCCTCAAAGCGCCCGAGCACCGCAAACACGCGGCTCGCTAGGCGCGACCACAGACAGGCGCGGTAGCCTTCTTCGAGCTCGCCCTCAAACGTGGCGCGGCCCTTCAGCCGGCGAACATGCGAAAGCCCGAGGCGTTTAAGCTCATCGGCGAGTACGGACTCAAAGCCCTCGGGGCAGCTTGCGTAAAATTCCATGGGTGACCTCTCTGGTTGCGTCGCTCCATTATATGATGGATGCCTCGTCTGCCCTTATCCTCGAAAGGAACTCATATGATTGATGCGTGCCCCGATTCCGCCGTGCTCTTTTTTGACGTGGACGGCACGCTGACGTCGTTCGATCCCGACGATATGACCGATAAGGACTTCAATGCAGTCCATCCGTCGAAGGCTGTTGTCGATGCATTTGGTCGCCTGCGCGACGCGGGACACCAGGCATTTATCTGCACGGGTCGTCCCTTGTGGCTGATTGCCGATGGCCTGCGCGCGCTGAACCCGGCGGGTGTCGTTGCCATGGCGGGAGCGACGCTCGAGGTCGAGGGCCGCGTGGTGCATGAGGACTGCTTTGACGAGGACGTTATTGAGGAGCTTGCGCGCCGTATGGCCGCGGCAGGGATTGAGGCCTTTTTCGAGACCAACGTGGCTACTTTTGCCCTGGAACCCGCGGGTGTTGAGCAGTCGTCTCTGATCGGCACTTCTGTGGTGCACAGCACCGAGGAAATGCGCGTCGACGGCAGTCTGCGCGTGGGCAAGGTGTGCATCGTCGCGAGCGACCTGGCTCGCGTAGCCAACGATGATGGCTTTATCGATCGCGAGTTTGAGTTGTGCAACACCGGTGGTCAGAATCGCGAGCTGAGCCCCAAGGGCATTGACAAGGGCGTGGGCGTGGCGCGAGCGCTGGAATACCTGGGTCGCACCGGCAACGCGCGCACCTTTGGCTTTGGTGATTCCGGCAACGACCTGGGCATGCTCGCTGCGGTCGAGACGGCTGTCGCCATGGGCAACGCCATGCCCGAGGTCAAGGCAGTCGCCGACTACGTAACCGACGACGTCGCACACGACGGCACGGTTACGGCGATGCGCCACTTCGGCTTGATTTAATAAATGGCCGGTTCGCCCTCGATGTGGGCGAACCGGCCATTTGAGTTATTTTGCAAAATAGAGCTTGGGATGACTGCGGCTGCTTTCGATGGCCGCCGTCATGATGCCCTCATTGTCTCCATCAACGATGATGCCATCGAGGTCATCGATCTGCGCGGACTGATAAAAACTGGTCTTGTTGAACTTTCCCTGGTCAACCATCATATAGCCCTGGTTTGAGTTGGTCAGATACATGCTCTTAATCATGGCCGAGAAGTCATGCTCGACGGTAAAGCCGTGGTCGGGATGGAATCCGTCCGCGCTGACAAATGCCTTGTCGGCATGAAGCTTGCTCATGCAGTCGAGCGTTAGCGCGCCCGCGAGATAAAGGTGACCCTTTCGCACGGAGCCGCCTAACAGCACTACCGAAGCATTGGGCAGATTAAAGCTGGCATAGTTTGCGATAGCAAGATCGCCGGTGATGATGGTGATATCGCGTTTGTCCATGAGGGCCTTAGTGAAGTAAAAGGCCGTGGTGCCGATGTCGATCACCAGAACGTCGCCATCGTCAACAAGAGTTGCTGCGGTCGCGGCGATTGCCTCCTTGGCCTCGACTTGGACATTGATGCGCTCTTCGGGATACGAAATGGCATTGGAACGAGAAAGCGATACCGCTCCGCCACGTACGCGACGCAATTTGCCTTCCGATTCCAGCGAGACGAGGTCGTGTCGCGCGGTAACTTCCGAAACCGAAAAGCGGCGAACGATGTCGGATACCGAGATATTTGGCTTTTCGGCCAGCCAGTTCATGATAAATCGCTGACGTTCGGCCGGGGAAAGGTCTGAAGTTGATGCCATAAGTCGCTCCTTTTGAACGAAAGGCAAAAGAAATGCCTTTCGTAATCGAAATATAACGTATCGATATGAAAAGAACAAGGCGAAATCGAGCGAACGAGATGAATGACACGCCTTGCTTTTATTTGTAATTAGTAGTTGGCCTGACGTGCAGAATGCCTGCAACAGCCAGTAAAGAGTCTTGCCTGAAAGGTGTTCGAAAAAAAGTGAGATACGTTCACGCCCGATAATCGACCGTTCACGGAAAGTTGGCAATTGAGCTTTCGATATCTTTTGAAGTAGTTTATAAAAGAAAGCCGAAAAGCTTTTGAAACAAAGAAAAAGGCTTTCGATAGCAATAATGCTAGATGAGAAAGGACCAACATGGCGATCAAGGTGTTTGCCGACGGCGCTAACCTCGAGGGCATGCTTGACATGCACGACAATGGCAACGTTCAGGGCTTCACGACCAATCCTTCCCTTATGAAGGCCGGTGGCGTGACTGACTACCGTGCTTTTGCCAAGACGGTTCTTGAGCACATCACCGATGTGTCGGTCTCTTTTGAGGTGTTCGCCGACGACGAGGCTGGTATGGAGGCCGAGGCTCGCGAGATCGCAACCTGGGCGGACAACGTCTACGTTAAGATTCCGGCGCTCAACACCAAGGGCGAGTCCACCGCCGCGCTGGTCAAGCGCCTTTCCGCCGATGGCATCAAGGTGAATGTCACCACCATCTTCACGCCCGAGCAGGTCGACGAGTTCGTCGATGCCGTCTCTGCCGAGACCCCCTCTATTCTGTCTATCTTTGCCGGCCGAATCGCCGATACCGGTGTCGATCCGCTGCCCCTCATGGCGGAGTCCGTAAAGAAGGCTGCCGTCAAGCCCGCCGCCGAGGTTCTCTGGGCGTCTACGCGCGAGGTCCTCAATATTTTCCAGGCAGAGTCTGTTGGCTGCCAGATCATTACGGTCCCCAATGCCCTTCTTGCCAAGCGCAAGAATTTCGGGAAAGATTTGCTTGAGTACTCGCTTGATACGGTCAAGGGCTTTGCCCGCGACATTCAGGCGCTTGGTTTTCATATCCTGCCCGAGGAGTAGGGGGCGAGCATGCTGACCGATCTTCTTAAGCCCGAGCTTGTTGCCTGCCATGTCGAGGCCTCCGATTGGGAGGAAGCGATCAAGGCGTGCGGCAAATTGCTCGTAGACGCCGGCAAATGCGACCAGAGCTATGTCGACGCCATGATTTCATCGGTTCACAAATTCGGTCCCTATATGGTTCTTGAAGAGGGCATCGCCATGCCCCATGCCCAGGCCGATGGCAACGTGAGCGAAGCGGGAATCTGCATCGTCACGCTTGATCCTGCGGTTGCGTTTGGACATGAGGATTTCGATCCGGTTCACGTGCTCGTGGGCATCTGCGCGCCCGACCCCAAGGCCCATCTTGGCTGCTTGGCGGAGCTTTCGCAGATGTTCGAGGATGAGGACTGCGTTGCCAAGCTCAGCGCGTGCGATACGCCCGAGCAAGTTCTGGAGACCATGCGTTCATTCTTTTAGGCCTTAATGGCACGGCGATGCGTCGCCGCTTTTGGATAGACGGGAAAACCGTCACGTGTAGGAGAGGAAGGTTGCCATGCATATCATCACCGTATGCGGAAACGGCATCGGGTCCAGCCTGATGCTCGCTGGCAAAGTCGAGGAGCTTTGCGAGGAGGAGGGCATCAAGGCCGACGTTGAGTCTATGGACCTGAACGGTGCTTCTTCCGCAAATCCGGATCTGTTCATCACCGTTAAGGAGCTCGCTCCCGAGCTTCACGGTAACGTCGTGATCGTTCGCAGCTATGTGAACAAGAAGAAGATCCGCGAAGACGCCCTCGAGGCAATCAAGGCGGCCGCCGCTAACGCCTAAAGCGGCACAAAAAAGGGCGGTTCCCTGTGGAAGAGGGAAACGCGCCCACGTTAAAAAGAAAGGAAGCCCAGATGTAAGTCATCCTTCCCATACTTGAGTTTATCCAATCGATTCTGACCAAGCCAGCATGGATTATGGGCCTGTTCGCTTTTGTCGGCCTTGTCGCGCTTAAGCGTCCCGCCCACAAGGTGATGACGGGCACCCTGAAGCCGATCCTTGGCTACATCATGCTGTCTGCCGGCGCCGCTGTTGTTCAGGAGAACCTTGCTCCGCTGGGTACCTTCATCGAGACCGGTTTCCACATCACCGGCGTCGTGCCCAACAACGAGGTCGTCGTTTCGATGGCCCAGAGCGTCCTCGGCGTTCAGACCATGATGATCCTGATTCTCGGCTACGTCGTGAACATTATCATTGCTCGCTTTACCAAGTTTAAGTACATCTTCCTGACGGGCCATCACAGCATGTTCATGGCTTGCCTGCTGTCTGCTGTTCTGCAGGCATCTGGCTTCGAGGATGTCCAGCTTATCATTGTGGGCGGTATGTTCCTGGGCCTCGTGAGCGCCATGCTTCCCGCCGTCGGCCAGCGTTTCACCGAGAAGGTTACCGATGGCGACGAGATCGCCATGGGTCACTTCGGCTCGCTTGCCTACTATATCTCCGCTGCAGTCGGTACGCTGTTTGCTAAGGACGCCGAGGAGAACAGCACAGAGAAGATCGAGGTTCCCGAGAAGTATGCCTTCCTGCGCGACACCACCATCTCCACGGCTCTTACCATGGCCTTCTTCTACCTGGTGACTGCTTTTGCCGCTTACATCGCAGATCCTGCGGTTGTTACTGAGACTGCTGGCGGCGACAACGTGATTGTTTACGCCCTGACCTGTGCTCTGTCCTTCGCCGTCGGCGTCACCATCGTCTACAACGGCGTCCGCATGATTCTCGCCGACCTGGTCCCGGCCTTCCAGGGCATCTCCAACAAGCTGATCCCCGGTGCCATCCCCGCCGTCGACTGCGCCGTCTTCTTCCCCTACGCTCCCACCGCCGTCATTCTCGGCTTTGTCGCTTCCTTTATCGGTGGCGTGGTCGGTATGTTCATCGTGGGCGCTACCCTCGGTATCTTCATCATCCCGGGCATGGTTCCTCACTTCTTCTGCGGTGCTACCGCCGGCATCTACGGCAATGCTACCGGTGGCCGCAAGGGTGCAGCTCTTGGCGCTTTCGTCAACGGCCTGCTCATCACCTTTGCCCCTGCTCTGCTCCTGCCTGTTCTTGACGTCTTCGGCTTCAAGAACACTACGTTCGGCGACTTCGACTTCTCCGTTATTGGTATTACGCTCGGCCGCGCTGCCGAGGCCTTCGGTACCACCGGTGTCTACGCGATTCTCGCTGTCCTTCTGATCGTCGCCTTTGTCCCCAACTTCATCCACACCAAGGGCGCTGTGATCAACCACGTTGAGGAAGAGTAATCCAGGCACACTTTAAGCCCTAATCGGGCGGAGCTCCGATAACCGGCTCCTACACGGAAGCGGTGACGTCTCAAATGAGGCGTCACCGCTTTTTGTTTTGAAGTGGTTGTGAAAACGTATTGACGAAGCATCGTCTCTGCGCCGTGAGCGGAATCAAACGCAATGAATGGCAAAAACGTTTTGCTGCTGGGGTGTCGATATAAAAATGGTAAAACCGTAAAACCGTTCGCCGAGAAGATAAAAAACCGCAGCTCACGCCTTGATAAACGTAGGTAAAGTGTTTAGCAGTTTATCGGCCGTATGCTAACGAAAGGAATCAGGCAGATGGCAATCAAGGTGTTCGCTGACGGTGCAAACCTCGAGGGCATGCTCGACATGTACGAGAACGGCAACGTTCAGGGTTTCACGACCAACCCGTCCCTTATGAAGAAGGGCGGCGTGACGGATTACCGTGCGTTTGCCAAAGAGGTCTTGACCCACATCACCGATGTGTCCGTCTCGTTTGAGGTCTTTGCCGACGACGTCGAGACCATGGAGGTCGAGGCGCGCGAGATCGCTACCTGGGCCGAGAACGTCTACGTCAAGATTCCGTGCGTGACTACCAAGGGCGAGTCCACCGCCGAGCTGGTGCGCAAGCTTTCGGCCGACGGCATCAAGGTCAACGTCACCACCATCTTTACGCCTACGCAGGTCGATGAGATGGTCGAGGCCGTCGACGCCGAGACGCCGTCCATCATCTCGCTCTTTGCCGGCCGCATCGCCGATACCGGCGTCGACCCCATTCCGTTTATGACGGAGTCGGTTAAGAAGGCCGCCGCAAAGCCCAACTGCGAGGTCCTGTGGGCGTCCACGCGCGAGCTCATCAACATTTACCAGGCCGAGGCCTGCGGTTGCCAGATCATCACGGTGCCCAACAGCATCCTGGCCAAGCGCAAGAACATTGGTCGCGACCCGTACGAGGTCTCGCTCGACACCGTGCGCGGCTTTGCCAAGGATATCGCGGCGCTCGGTTTCCATATCCTGCCGTAGTCTGCGCCTTTAATAGGCCCCACCAACAAAAATCGAGTTATTCGGCCTCTGATTGCTGTCAAGATCGCAATGCGGCTGAAAAACGTCCCGTATCGTACCTCTGTGGGTGCCGATACGGGACGTTTGTGGAATATCTAGCGTCAATTTGTTGCGTTTGGCGCTTTGAGGGGTGTCATCGTGGCCCAGCGAGGCCGCATAACTCGATTTTTGTTGGTGGGGCTCAGAGGAACGACGTTTCGCGCTTCGGAGTTTCGGCCAGATCGCTTTAGAAGGAGAGGCGCTCGGCAGGACGTGGCCTATCGAGCGCCTCCAGCGGTATATTTGCCCATGCCGTGGGGCGACGGTCGTATGGGACAGGTTCGAATAATCGGTCAAGCGATTCCGTCTTCGATGAACGAATCGTCGCGATGGGTGACATCGATGCTAGAAGCGCCCAAGCAGAAAATCGACAGCCGAAACGATTCTGATGCCGTCTATGTCCGTAGGGTGATCGCCGTGACGGACGACGAGGATCTTCTCGTAACCGGCGGCAACCTTCTCGAGCGATTTCAGCTCGAAGGGGCGCAGTTCGCGATTGCGCGTGGCTTCCTCATCAATGGTGTCCGTGACTTGGATAAACTTGCGGTCCGCCCCGTCGCCGATGGCGATAAAATCAATCTCGGCATTTCGCATGTGTCCCGTGAAAACCCGATATCCATCGATGACGAGGCGGTTATACACGGCGTTTTCGAGGGCGCGTCCGCTATCGCTGCCGCGATAACCGTCGAGGTAGGCGCGGAGTCCAAGGTCCTCGATATAGTATTTTCCTCCGGTTTTGAGCACCTCGCGCCCTTTGATGTCAAAGCGGAGGGCATGGGAGAAGATATAGGTTTCTTCGAGCGCCGACACGCAGGTGTCGATGGCGCCGTGCGAAGTTTTTGTCCCGCTTTCGTTCAAAGAGCCGACGATCTTGTTGATCGATGTTGGGTTTGAGATGTTGTCTGCCAGGTAGGCGCAAACTCTGTCGAGTAGGTCTCTGCTCGTTACGGCCCTCCGTCCTCGGCGGGCCTCACGGGCCAAGATGTCGCAACCGACAATGGTCTGGTAGGTGCTCCAGATGTAGTCCTTCATCTCTCGTTCGGGCAGACCGGAAATCGCGAGATAGGGGAGACCTCCAAATTGAAGGTATCGGTCGAGCAACTCGTCGAGCGGGGTGATTTCTTCCCTCCCAAAGACGGCATATCTGCTCGTGACTTCGGTCGGGCCAAGGAAGTCGAGGTATTCGGAGAAAGATAGCGGGTGCATTCTGATTTCGACGTATCTTCCTGAGATTAGGGTCGCTATTTCGCTGGAGAGCAAAAACGCATTCGAGCCCGTAATGTAGATGTCGCAGTCTTTGTCGACGCGAAGCGCGTTGATGGCTTTCTCCCAGCTGGAAACTTCTTGAAGCTCATCAAAGAAGAGATAGCACTTCCCACTCGACGGCATCCGCTCGACGACATGACGGTAAAGCTCGCGCCAATCGCGAATTCCCTCGAGCTCGAATGATTCCATTCGAAAAGAGAGAAGGCATTCGGTCGGTACGCCGTCTTTGGCAAGATGGGAGCGCATCATGTCGAGCAACGTTGACTTGCCGCATCGCCGCATGCCGGTGACGACCTTGATAACATCTGAATCGCGAAAAGCGATCAGCTTCTTGAGGTAGTTATCCCTTGCTACGGGCTGCCCGTTCATCGTTCGTCCAATCTGCAAGTTTTTCTCAGAGCGTAACAAAAACTTGCAAAACCTGCAAGTTTTTCCCATCAGGTGAGAAAAACTTGCAGGTTCAACGATGGATGGCGGCGGCTCGCACTTCTGTTACTTCCCCTGCACCATGGTGAGGGAAATCTTCTTGCGGTCGCGATCAACCTTCTCGACCCATACCTTTACCGTGTCGCCGACGCGCACCACGTCGCTCGGGTGCTTGACGAAGCGGTTGGCCAGTTTGGAGATGTGTACGAGGCCGTCCTGGTGCACGCCCACGTCGACGAAGGCACCAAAGTCGACGACGTTGCGCACCGTGCCCTTGAGCTCCATGCCGGGCTCCAGGTCGTCGATGGAAAGCGCTGAGCGGCTAAAGACCACCTCGGGCGCGTCGTCTCGCGGATCGCGGCCGGGCTTCTTGAGCTCGTTGACAATGTCGATGAGCGTCAGGGTGCCGCAGTCCAGGTCGCTTGCCAGCGCCGAGATGCTGCCCAGACGGCGCTCGATGTCGGGCACGCCGCCACGGCTGAGCTCACTGGCCGCCACACCTGCGCGCTCCAGGACGGCCGTGGCCACCTCGTAGCTTTCGGGGTGGACACTTGTCGCGTCGAGCGGGTTCTTGCCGTCGCTGATGCGCAGGAAGCCCGCGGCGTTGAGGTATGCCTTGGGTCCCAGCTTGGGGACCTTCTTGAGCTGGCGGCGATCGGTAAAGGCGCCGTTTTCCTCGCGGTAGGCCACGATGTTCTTGGCCACGCTCGGCGTAATGCCCGATACGTATCCCAGCAGGCTTGCGCTCGCGGTGTTCACGTCGACGCCCACACGGTTGACGACGTCCTCCACCACGTGGCCCAGGGTGCGCGAGAGCTCGGCCTGGTCAAGGTCGTGCTGGTATTGGCCCACGCCGATGGACTGAGGCGGAATCTTGACGAGCTCTGCCAGTGGGTCCTGCAGGCGGCGACCCAGGCTCATGGCACCGCGCACGGTGACGTCCAGGTCGGGATACTCCTGGCTGGCGAGCTCGGAGGCGGAGTACACCGACGCGCCGGCCTCGTTGACGATGGTGTATCGCAGCCCGGGCGCCTGCTCGGCAATGAACTCCGAGACGACTTCTTCGGTCTCGCGGCTGGCGGTGCCGTTGCCGATGACGATGGTGTTGACGCTGTCCTTCTTGACGAGGCGGGCGAGCTCGCGCTTGGTGCCGGCGACGTCGTGGCGCGGCTTGGTGGGGTAGACCACGCCGTGGTCGAGTAGTTTGCCGGTCTCGTCCATGACGGCGACCTTGCAGCCGGTGCGGTAGCCCGGATCGAGCGCGAGCACGCGGGCGCCACGGACGGGGCGTGCCGAGAGCAGGCCTTCGAGATTCTTGGCAAAGACGTTGATGGCCTCGGTCTGGGCGCGAACGGTGAGTTTGGCGCGGGCCTCGCGCTCCAGTGAGGGGGCCATGAGGCGCTTGTAACCATCAGCGATGGCGGCATCGAAGATGGGAGCAAACGCGCCCTGGCGTCGGGGCCAACGGCTGCCGAGGCGTGCCGTGGCGGCAGCGCCGTCGACGTTCACGCGCACACGGAGCTTGCCCTCGCGTTCACCGCGGTCGATAGCCAGCACGCGGTGGTTGGGTATACGGCGCAGCGGCTCATCATAGCTGTAGTACGGCTCGTAGGGAGTCTTCTCGGTGGGATCGGTGGCCTCGACGACGATATCGGCGGTGTTTTGCATAAAGGCGCGCAGGTCGGCGACGTTCTCGGGGTCCTCGGCTACCGTCTCAGCCACGATGTCCGCTGCGCCGGCAAGCGCCTTCTCGGGCGTGTCGAAGCCGGCTTCCTCGTTGACGTATGCCGCGGCGGCGTCGAGCGCGCTGCCCTTGGCGGATGCCTGCATGATGATCATGTTAGCAAGCGGCTCCAGGCCGGCTTCGCGGGCCTTCTGCGCGCGGGTCATGCGCTTTTTTCGGTAGGGCTTGTAGAGGTCCTCGACGCGCTGGAGCTGCGTGGCCTCGCGAATCTGCTGCTCGAGCTCGGGCGTGAGTTTGCCCTGGACATCGATGAGCAGGATGACGTCTTCTTTGCGCTGCTCAAGATTGCGCAGATAGGACAGGCGCTCGTCGAGCGCACGCAGAGCGACGTCGTCCATGCCGCCCGTGGCCTCTTTGCGGTAGCGCGAGATAAAGGGGATGGTGTTGCCCTCGTCGATGAGCTTGACGGCAGCCTCGACATTGGCGGCCTTAAGGTTGAGCTCGCGGGCGAGCTGGGCGATAAGATCCATGGAACTCCTTGCGTTTAAGGTGCGTTTGCAGCACAGGGCTACCAAGGATACCACCCGCGATGTGACAAAGGGACAGTCCCTTTGTCACATGTCATGTGTAGGTAGCAAAAAGCCCCGCGGGCAGGAGGCTGCTCGCGGGGCGAAGAAGAGGGGCTTATTTGCGGCGGGTCGAGGGGCTCGGCGTAGGGTTTGCCGCGGCCCGCCCGGGCTTTACAGCTCGACGAGGTTGCCGGTCTCGGCGGCCTCCTTGATGGCGTTGAGAAGCGTGAGCGTCTTGACGTTATCGGCGGGGGTCACGACGGGCTCGACCTCGCGGCGGACGACCTTCACAAAGTGCTTGAGCTGCATCTTGTGCGGCAGCGCCGGGTCCACAGCCGGGATCTCCATCTGCAGCGGCTTGTGCCAGTTAGAGGCGCCGTCGTAGGAGAACTGGTGCAGGCGGGGCAGCGACAGGGCGCCCTTAGTGCCGCCGATAAAGTAGGCGTCGGCGTCGAAGGGGCGGTACTGCGGATCCTCGCGAGCGGTTGCCTCCCAGTTCCAGGGGCTGGCGGTGGCGTCGGAGATGGTCATGCTCGCAAGTGCGCCATCGGCAAAACGGACGTTGACCACGGCGGAGTCCTCGGTCTCAAAACCGCGGGCGGCGCTGGACTGCATACCCTGGACGGCAACGGGCTCGCCCAGCAGATAGCGGAGTAGATCGACGTCGTGAACCAGGTTGACCAGGATCGGGCCGGCGCCCTTCTTGCGGCGCCACTCGACATCGAAATACTCGTCGTTCTTATAGATCATGTAGTGGAAGCTCGAAACAGTAAGCTTGCCCAGCTCGCCGGACTCGATGATCTCCTTGGCCTTGTTGACGAAGGGGTTGTGGCGACGGTGCTGGCCCACGAGCATGGGCACGCCGGCGGTCTCGGCCTCGGCGGCGAAGGCCTGGGCATCCTCAAGATCGTTGGAGATCGGCTTTTCGACCAGCGGCACGATGTTGCGCTTTACGGCCTCGCGAGCAACGCCCAAGTGCAGGTCGTTGGGGGTGGCGATAATGACGGCCTCGGGCTTGACCTCGTCCATCATCTGGGCGGGATCGGTGTAAAACGGCACGCCGGCGGCCTCGGCCGTGGCGCGGGCGCCCTCAAAGGCGTCGGCGATGGCGACGAGCTCGGCCTCGGGCTCCTCGGTGACAAAGCGGATGTGGTTGCGGCCCATGGCGCCGGCGCCGATAACGGCAATGCGGACGGGGTTGAGCTCAGACATTTCGACTCCTTAATACTGGTGACCGGTGGAATGCGACAAAGGGGCCGTCCCTTTGTCGCATCGGTAAAACTAGGCAGACTTCTTCTTGCTGTCGGAGACCATCATGTAGACGGTGAGCACGACGGCGATGGCGGCGATCACAATAGCGCCGTAGAAGGACTGCTGGTAGGCGGCGCTGCCGGCCTCGGCGTGATACAGCACGGCGGTGATGGGCTGGCTGATCCAGGTGGAAGCGGCGTAGCCCAAAAACATGATGCCGTAGTTGACACCGATGTTGCTGGTGCCAAAGGCGCCGCCGGTGAGCGGCGGGTAGATGACGAGCAGGGCGCCAAAGCTAAAGCCGAGCAGGGCGAGCGCCACAAAGAACATACCCTGCGTAAAGCTCATCGACATGATGACGAGGGCGACGATGGTGACGACAAGGCTGATGAGCAGCGACTTGTAGGCACCGAGCTTGTCGATGATCTGACCAAAGGACAGACGGCCGACCAGGTTGGCGCAGGTGTTGACGGAGACGACCACACCGCCGAGGGCGACGGCAGCGGCGCTCGTGGGATCGGCGAAGAGCTGTACGGCGGCGATGGAGGCAACCTTGCCGACGAGCAGGGTGCCGGCGGTGGCGGCAAAGGCGAAGGTGACGATGAGAACCCAGAAGCGCGGGGTCTTGACCATCTCGCCCGGGGTGAGGTCGCCGAAGGTGCCGGCATGCGCGCCGCCCTTGGGGGCCTCGAAGCCCTCGGGCAGCCAACCGGCCTCGGGGGCCTTCAGGAACAGGGCGGAGGCGGTGATCATCACAAAGAAGATAACGCCGAGCGCCTTAAGGGCGCCAAAGATTCCCAGGCTTGGGATGAGCAGCGAGGCGAGCACCGGGGACAGCACGGCGGGGCCGGCGGTCGAAGCGGCCAGGGTGATGCCGGAGGCAAGGCCCTTCTTGTCGATGAACCACTTCTGACCCGTGGTGAGCGCCGGGTTGTAGCCCAGGCCGTTGCCGATGGCGGCGACGAGCGAGAACCACAGGTAGAACTGCCACGGCTCGGTGACGGTGCCGGACATGAACCAGCCCACGCCGTAGCACACGGCGGCGGCGATCACGACGTTGCGCGGGCCGATCTTATCGGAGATGCGGCCGGCGAAGATGCCCGTCGCGGCCATGATGGTCTGAAAGACCGGGAAGGCCCAGGTAAGAGCGCTGGACCACTCGGGGTAGACGGCGAGCAGGTTCTTGCTCACGACGGAATACAGCGCGATGGAGCTGATGAAGAACATGGTGACGCACGCGGCGGAAAGCACGACGGCGCGACCCTTGTTGGAGTTGGTGGAAGCCATTGGACTCTTTCTAATCGATACGGGGGAGGAGCAGGCGTATTCGCGGGCCTCCCTGTTAGGTTGGTTTACTGGTCAGTCGGCTTGGCGACGCCGGACTCATCGGACCAGAGCTCGACACCCTTGTTCTTAAGGTAGTTGTCGGCATAGGCGCGACGGCCGCCGGGCTTGGCGGTGAGGTCGCCCATCATGTTGGAGAAGCCGCCGTCGACCTTGATGGCGTCGCCGGTGGTGAAGTCCGAGCGCGTGGACGCCAGGAACATGACGGCGTTGGCGATATCGCTGACCTCGCCGATGCGGCGCGTGGCGATCAGACGGCTGCGGCTCTTTTCGACCTCGGGGTCGGCGTAGAAGTTGGCCGACATCGGGGTCTTAACGAAGCAGGGTTCGACGCAGTTGGAGCGGACGCCGTAGGGGCCCCACTCGGCGGCGAGCATCTTGGACATCATGTTCACGCCGGCCTTGGTGGAGCTGTACACGCCCGAGAACGTCTCGGGGGAGTGGCTGGCGACGGTCGAGATGTGCACCAGGCGACCCTGGCCGGCCTTGATCATCTCGCGACCAAAGCGCTGCGAGGTGATGAAGTAACCGGTGAGGTTGACGTTGAGCACCTGCTCCCAGTCGCTCAGCGGCAGGTCCTCCATGGCGGCGAAGCGCAGGATGCCGGCGGTGTTGACGAGGACGTCGACACGGCCGAAGTCGGCGATGGTGGCGTCGACGGCGGCCTGAACCTCGGCCTCGTCGGTGGCGTTCATCTTGTAGCCCTCGGCGTGGATGCCAAACTCGGCGGCGAGGTCGGCGGCTGCGGCCTTGACCTTTTCCTCGTCCAGATCGAGCAGGACGACGTTGGCGCCGTTGCGGGCGAACTCGCGGCAAATCTCGACGCCCATACCGCCGAGTGCGCCGGTCACGGCGCAGACATCGCCCTCGAGCTTAAGCCAGTTGCTCATAGGAACTTCCCTTCTTGTGCCTCCCGGTGGGTCGCTCCCATTAACCGACCCACGTGGTTTTCGCAGGTTATCGTATGCTTTGCATTTGCGCAGGTGAATTGCATATTTGTTAGAATGGCGTTAACCGCAGGTTTACACCGTGCGATGCAGTTTATGCTCAACTGAGCGCGTGACCTGCGAAAACAACCCCCTGTGGCACCATGTGGCCACGGGCGCGAAAACGGGAGATTGACGTGTACGATCGACGACTCGAGGCTATATCGGCCGCCGCGGAGCTGGGAAGCTTCTCTCGTGCGGCGGCAAAATTGCGCGTGTCGACCCCGGCGCTCGTCAAGCAGGTGTCGGGCTTCGAGGCTGAGTTCGGTATCACGCTGTTTGAACGCTCGCACTCGGGCGTCAAGGTGACGCCGGCAGGTGCTCTGCTGGTGGACGATGCGCGCTCGATCATGCGGCAGTCCGAGGACGCGCTGCGCCGTGCCCGACGCGCGGCGGGCGATGGCGGGGCCGTGCGTCTGGGCGTGTCGATGATGTGCCCGGGGCGCCAAACGCTGTCGATGTGGTCGGGCGTACACGAGCTGGAGCCATCGTTGCGCTTCGAGATCGTGCCGGTGAGCGACCTCTACGACGAACGCGAATCCGTCATGCGCAGCTTGGGCCGCGAGGTCGATGTGGTGCAGTCGAGTTTTTCGACCCCGCGCTGGGGTGACGCCTGCCAAAAGCTCCGCATCGTTAACGTGCCGTTTTATATCGACCTGCCGCGTACGAGCCCGCTGGCGCGCAAGACGCGCATCACGGTTGCCGACTTAGAGGGCATGCGCCTGCGCGTGCTCCGCCACGGCAACGACGCTATGGACAGCCTGCGTATCGATCTGTTGGCAGACGGCGGCGTGGACGTGATCGATGTGGACAGCTTCGACTTTGCGCTCTTTAACGAGGCGGAGGAAAAGGGCGACGCGGTGCTCACCTGCGGAGCGTGGTCGGGGGTGCACCCAGCCTTTGTGGGCGTGCCGTTCCTGTGCGGCCGTGAGGTGCCGGTCTTTCTGCACTACCCGCTCGAGCCCACCCTCCAAGTCCAAAAATTCGTCAACGCCATGGCTCAGCTTCTCACCTAGCTCACCTGGGACGGGGCTCTTTTAGCTACTTCGAAGATGATTTTTCTGGGACGGGGATTTAATAAGGCTCTGTTAGACCAGGATTGACATACATGTGTCCCCACGGTGCCATATCGTT
>NZ_JADNDZ010000064.1 GCF_015552075.1 Collinsella aerofaciens | reverse complement strand
GCGTCGTAGCCCTCGTCGGCGACCTTGTCGGCGAGCGCGGTCATCTTCTTGCCGGTCTCGTAGAGCGCCTTGCCGTCCTCGAGATAGCCCTCCTGGTCGAAATGCATGATCTCGATC
Source organism: Collinsella aerofaciens (assembly GCF_015552075.1). Classification (GTDB taxonomy): domain Bacteria; phylum Actinomycetota; class Coriobacteriia; order Coriobacteriales; family Coriobacteriaceae; genus Collinsella; species Collinsella aerofaciens_Y. The sequence continues at coordinate 10,129 of NZ_JADNDZ010000064.1, read as the reverse complement.
TTCTCGGTTTCCTTCATTTGTCTCTCCTTTCTGGGGTTGTTTCCACATCCCCCATGCCAACGGGCATCAAAACCCGCTTACATTCCGTAACACTCAGCCGCTTTGGCCTTAAGCGCATTGACTGACTCTTCGTAGCCCTCTGCCTTGACCTCCATTTGCTTGGAGACGGCATCGAGATACGGGTGCACGTTCCATGACTTCAGACGCTCGGCGATCATGGCCGCAATCGTCTGGAAGAACACAAGATTGGGAATTGCGCTGAGCAGCGGAGCCACCTGAGGCACCGCAACCTCGTGAGCCCTACCCTTGGGATGGGCCGTGAGCAGCACCGTTTTTGCCGTAACGTTCGATAGCGCATCGGCGATATTCGCAAGACGCTCCGACCCCTGCGGATCGTCGACGATAAACACCAGATAGCCCGGAACGATCTGCATTTCGGGACCGTGGACGAACTCCTCGCCTTCGTGATGCATGGCAGGAATCTTGATGGTCTCGCTCAGCTTGAGCGCCGCCTCCTCGGCAACACCGTAGTTGGGGCCGTTGCCGACGACCATGGCGGGCATGTGCTCAGAAAGCTCGAGCATGTGGCCTTGGACATATGCCTCGGCGGTCTTGCACATCACGGCATTGGCCTGGATAGCCTCGCGCAGGTCGTCAAGACGCTGGGCAACGCCTTTGGCGTCAACCGTTCCGCGCGCCTGACCGCCGTAAATACCAAAGAGTACCAGATACTCAACGAGAACCTCGACGCCCAGAGTCACAAAGTCCACCGACTCGACGCCCACACCGTAGTCAAGAACGATGTCAGCGTGTTCCTTGATGGGTGCCTCGACGTTTGCCGTGAGCGCAACTGCAGCCATATCGTGGGCGCGCATGTAATCGAGCGCCGCAATCGTATTGGTCGAATAGCCGCTCTGGGAAATGGCAATGTTGAGCGCGTTTTGCGGATAGGTGTGCTCGAAATCGACAAAGGCCTCAGGCGTCACAACGGACACCTGCATCTGCAGCGCATCCTGCAGATAATCACGGGCGCAATCGGCGGCATGGCGGGACGAACCCGAAGCAACAATGCGCAGCGCTTCAAAGGATGCGGACTGGAAAATCTCGACGAGCCGGCTTACAAGCTCGGACGAACGCTCGAGGTTCTCTCCCATACGCACATGGGCAAGCTGAACGTAATCGAGCATCTTCATCGTCTCACCTCGTAACAAATCATTAGTATTTGATACCAATCACAGTTACAGGTTACGGCTTTTTGATACCTCTTTGTCGATTAATTTATCCCCATCGGCGAACGGTCGATTTTGAGCCATGTAAGGTTGTATATACAGCTGACCCAACGATCAAAACTGGTTAGTTTCCCAGCCGTTATTCACAAAATACCAGCTAGTACGTATAGGTGTAGCCGCCCGTATCGCCACGATTGAAGGACTTTACATACTCGATAGCCTGACCGCTCGCGTCATAGCTCACGCATTCCAAAAGCAAAACAAGATCGCCCTGTTCCAGTCCAAGGAGGCCGGCATCTCGTGCGCCCAGTGCCCCGATATCGAGCTTTTCCTGTGCCATGACTGGCTTTCGGCCCAGCATCTCATAGGTCTCGTACAAACTGAAGACCGACACGTCAATATCTTCGATGGTTGGGAACAGCAGGCAGGGAATCAGCGCCGTCTCAATCGATACGGGGCTACCGTTTATGCAGTTCAGGCGTCGAACGGAATAGAGCAGGTCGTCCTCGGCGATGCCAAACAGGTCGGCGTAATATGGCCCCGCATAACGCTTGGAACGCGCGAGAATACGGACGGACGGCTCGCCGCCCGAAGCACGGACCGATTCACGGAAACCGGCCGTGCGTTCAAAAAAAGCAGGTACTTTCTGCGCCACAAAGGCACCTTTTCCCCGAACACGGCGAATCTGCCCGCGCCGAACCAGCTCATCGACAGCGCTTCGGATGGTCAAGCGTGTCGTACCAAATTCCTCGGCGAGGTCTTTTTCGGACGGAATCATGGAACCCGTGGGATATGCACCGCGCTCGATACGTTCCTCGATGCAGCGTCGAATGCGCATATAAACCGGGATGGCATCTACTGTTTCAGCCATTGTTCACCTGCCACGCTCCTCATGCCATTCTTTTCACCGTTATCGGCAAAGCGGAACTTCGTGGGCAAAATCACCGATTTGCAATGCTCCACAAAGCGCATGCCCCCATCGAATTCAATCGTGCTCTCATAGAACACCGGCGTCCCCTCTTCTTGTTGGAGAAGCTCGGCCTCTTCGGCGTTTAAACGCGAGATCGAGATATGCTCACGTCCATGCTCAACGCGCACGCCGCCTTCTTTGAGCAAGACGTCGTAAAGGCTCTCGCACTCAAAATCGTGCTCGATAAGCGATGGGCACAGGGACAGGTTAACGTGAGCCGTCTCGATTGACGCCGGCTCGCCCTCAATAAGTCGAACGCGCTGCATGCGAAGCAAAGGAGCGCCTACAGCCACCCCAAGCTTGTCGGCAAGCGCCTCATCCGCCTCGATGGTCCCGGTGGAAACCAGACGAGAAGAGGGGTGCAGGCCGGCAGTCCGCACAGCATCGGAAAAGTTATACGTTTCCTGGAAGATGTTCAGCGGCTTGGGAGGACACACATACGTACCCGATCCGCGACGGCTCTCGAGCGTTCCACAAGAGATGAGCCGCGTGATACCGGCGCGCAACGCCGTACGCGAAACGCCAATCTCTTCGCACAGCACGCGCTCGGCCGGTAGGCGATCACCGCCGGCAAGCTGATGGTGCTGGATATACCAAAGAATTCCCTCAACAGCACGATCTTTGGGGGGGATTGCATAAGATTCGCCTGCCATTGCACAGACTCCTCATTCAGAAACGTATGCCGCCAAAATTAGGCCAGCCCTCCCATGGCATCAAATTCGGCCTTGATCTTCTCGGCGACATTCCGATACGACTTATATAGACTTGAATCGCGTTTAACTTCGTCGGTCATAACGGGAATCTCTAATTTGGAAACCTCGTCTTTTCCCGTCTGAACCGCCACAACAACGCCCATACCAAGACACATATTACGCTTGGCGGCATTCATTTTTGCCGCCTTAGCGGGATTTGCCAGGATACGCTGGGCAAATTCCTGTTTTGAGACCACTTCCTCGGCCTCCGGATCGCCCGCCTCGGCTACTTCGCACTGCAACACGTCCGCATAGTCAAAAATCTTCGGCTCGCCGCCGCGCTGATGCACGGCCCACTTGCGACGCGTGGCATCCTGGTAGATAGCCGGCAAAAACGTAAACCGCGGCGGGTCCAAAATCGTATCCGTGATGGTAAACACATCGGGATCAAAGGCATCCTGCGGGTTTTTCTTCTTGAACAGACCCATATCAGCCTCCCGTACTAGTATTAAACAACTCAGACCAAATATAGCACCAATTTGAAGTTGCAACGGCAACCCTTCGGTACACGGCGGCAATCACGCGCTCAGCGGAAAAGTGTACGGGCGAGGGCCGGGGTGCCTGCTTTGTTTTGAGAAGTGGGCTCCGCGAACTTCTCAAAACAAAGCAGGCACCCCGGCCCCGGCGATGTATTTCGGGCCGACCATAGTTAGACGCGCGGTTTCCAAGGCAGCAACAACCATGTCCCCAATACATTAAAAAATATCAGCCCCCGCATATCGAAACGGTCGAGAGGGCCGCCTCCGGGCGGGTGCCTTCCTCTGAGAAGTTCGCGAAGCCCACTTCCCGGAGCAAGGCAACCCACCCGGAGCAGGGCCCAGCGCGAGACCGTCCCGAATGCCTACCCGCACAGCATGGTTACTAGGGGGATGGTCAAGATGGAGCAGATGATCGACAGGAAGGTGCACTGCATCATGGGGCGGGCGTCTTTGCCGTATTGGAGGCAGTACAGTGTGCCGTTGCTGCCAACCGGCATTGCCATCTCGAGGACGAGTGTTGTGATAAACATGGGCGTCATGCCCGGCCACACGCGAGCCACGGCAAGACACGCCACGGGCACGACAACCAAACGGAATGCAACGGCGACATAGGCGCGCCAGTTGGTAAGCATATCGAGCGGATGATACTTGGCAATAGACGAACCCATGAGTAGCAGCGCCGCCGGGGTGGTCATGGTGCCCACGATGGAAATCGAATCGCCCAGCACGCCCCAATCGGTCCAACCCGTCAACACGATCACGAGCACAACAAGGCTCGCGATAAGGCCGGGGTTTTTGCAACAAGCGGCAAGGTTTCGCAGTTGCTTCTTCAGGCCGCCTCGTGTGCCACTAAAGAGCATGACACCGACGGTAAACATAAATATGTTGAGGGGGATGAGCGCAATCGAAGCATAGAGCAGCGCCTGCTTGCCAAGCACCGCCTGAACAACCGGAAACCCGATAAAACCGGCATTTCCAAAGAGCACGGCAAAGCGATACGAGCACTCGGTTCCCTTAGGCACACGAAGGACAGCGGTAACGGCAAACGCGATTACGATCGCCACCACATACATGACAATAGACAAACCCATGAGCGAAAACGTATCGGCAACGCTCGGCAGCTGCACATCGTCACCCAGCGCCGACGAAAGCACCAAGCACGGCAACGCCACCTGAAGCAGCAGACGCGAAAGCTCGCGCTCAAACTCAGCCTTCATAAATCCCAGCTTGGAGATACACCACCCCAACAGGATCGGCAAAGAGACCGTCACCATCTGCAACGCCACGCTCGTAAAGCTCATCTACTCCCCCTCTTAGCTATTCCACGAGGGCCGGGGCGGCCTGGTTAGGTTTGGGAAGTGGGCTTCGCGAACTTCCCAAACCTAACCAGGCCGCCCCGGCCCCGGCAATGTAATCCTAGCTGACCAAAGTTAGATGCGCAGTCTCCAGGGCAGCATCAGCAAAGTCACCATTGCATTAAAAATTTTCAGCCCCGCAAAACGAAACGGCCGAGAGGGCCTGCTCCGGGCGGGTGCCCTTCCTCGGGGAAGTTCGCGAAGCCCACTTCCCCGAGGAAGGGCACCCGCCCGGAGCAGGCCCCAGCGCGAGACCGTCCCGGATGCCTACTTACTCGTTGTCGCCCGCGGTCATCTGGGTTGCGGAGAGCGCGCCGTCGGCTGCGGTTGCGGCAGCGGCGTCGGGCCAGACCCAGTCGGTAAAGGCCGGGTGATCAAAGCCCTCGTCGCACGCGAACTCAAAGGCCTCGGTGCGGAAGGCCTCCCACTCATCAATCTGCTCGGCAAACTTATCGGCGTCGACCATGCGCAACACGTCGGCGGCCAGGGCCCAGCGGTCCATGTTATTCAGGCGCAGCATGTCGAACGGCGTGGTCGTGGAGCCCTTCTCCTCGTAGCCGTGAACGCGGAAGGCGTCATGGCCGGGGCGGTTCCAGATCAGGCGGCGAATCGTGCCGGCATAGGCGTGGAAGGCGAAGAGCACGGGCTTCTCGCCGCAGCCGAACAGCTCAGCCCAGCGCTCATCGCTCATGGCCTGGTCATTCTCGCAGACGTTCTGAATCTTGAGCAGGTCGACCACGTTGACGAACCAAACCTTGATGCCCAGCTCGCGCAGCATATCGGTTGCCGCCAGGGCCTCGAGCGTCGGCACGTCGCCGCAGGTGGCGACCACGACATCGGCCTCGGCGAGCGAGTCGGCGGTCGATGCCCACTCCCAGGTCGCGACGCCCTCGGCGAGCTCCGCCTTGGCCTCATCGACCGTCTGGAAAGTCGGGGCGGGCTGCTTGCCGCAGAAGATGGCGTTGACGCAGTCGGTGGACTGGTAAACGCGCTCGGCAACGGCAAGGGCCATGTTGGCGTCGGCCGGATAGTAGGCATTCACGATATGCGTATCGTTGGCCTTGTTGAGCAGCAGGTCGATAAAGCCAGGGTCCTGATGCGAGAAGCCGTTGTGGTCCTGACGCCAGACGTGGCTCGACAGCAAAATGTTGAGGCCGCTGATGGGGGCACGCCACGGAATCTCGCGCTTGGTGGCCTCGAGCCACTTGCAGTGCTGGTTGACCATGGAGTCGACCACGTGAACAAAGCTCTCGTAGGAGCTCCACACACCGGAGCGGCCGGTGAGCACGTAAGCCTCGAGGAAGCCCTCGCACTGGTGCTCGGACAGCTGCTCAACGACCTTGCCGGAGCCGGCCAGCAGCTCGTCGTTGGCCTCATCCTCGTAGAAGCCGGCATCCCACTGCTTTTTGGTCACCTTGTAGGCAGCCTGCAGGCGGTTGGACGCGGTCTCGTCGGGACCGAAGATGCGGAAGTCGTCCATGTTCTTAGCCAAGACATCGGCGGTGTACTCACCAAAGACGCGGGCGGCCTCGGTGGAGCCCCAGCCGTGGCCCTTCTCGGCAACGGGAATCTCGTGGGCGTGGATATCGGGCAGCTCAAGCTCGCGACGCACCTTACCGCCGTTTGCGTTGGGGTTGGCGCCGATGCGCAGCTCACCGGTCGGCATAAAGGCCGTCACCTCGGGGCGCACCTGGCCCTCGGGCGTAAAGAGCTCCTCGGGCTTGTAGGAGCGCAGCCACTCGCGAAGCACGCGGAAGTGCTCGTGGGTGTCCTTGGCGCTCGCCAGCGGCACCTGATGCGCGCGCCAGGAGTCTTCGGTCTTCTTGCCGTCGATCTGCTTGGGGCAGGTCCAACCCTTGGGCGTGCGGAACACGATCATGGGGTAGGCCGGACGGACCACGGTCTTGCCCGCGGCGGCCTGGGCCTGAGCGGTGGCCTTGATGTCGCAGATCTCGTCAAAGACCTTTTCAAACAGGGCGGCGAAGCGCTCGTGGATGCTCGCATGGCTCTCGTCGTCAAAACCGGCGACAAAGAAGTGCGGATTATAGCCCATGCCCTCAAAAAACTTGGTGAGTTCTTCGTCGGACACGCGGGCAAGGATAGTGGGGTTGGCGATCTTATAGCCGTTGAGATGCAGGATCGGCAAAACGATACCGTCGGTTGCCGGGTTCACGAGCTTGTTGGACTGCCAAGAAGTCGCGAGCGGACCGGTCTCGGACTCGCCGTCGCCCACCACGGCCACGGCCAGCAGGCTCGGGTTGTCCATGACGGCGCCATAGGCGTGGCTGAGCGTGTAGCCGAGCTCGCCGCCCTCGTGGATGGAACCGGGCGTCTCGGGCGCAAAGTGGCTCGGAATGCCGCCGGGATAGGAGAACTGGCGGAAGAACTTCTGCAGGCCAGCCTCGTCATCGGTGATGTCGGGGCGAATCTCGCGGTAGGTGCCGTCGAGCAGCGACTGGGCAGTACCGGCGGGACCGCCGTGGCCAGGACCCATCAGGAAGATGGCGTTCTGGTTGTGGTCGGCGATGAGGCGGTTGACGTGGCCGAACAGGAAGTTGATGCCGGGCGTGGTTCCCCAGTGACCGACCAGGCGGTGCTTAACGTCCGGACGACCAAAGTCACGCGTCTCGCCGGTCTTCTCGTCGACAAAGTCAGCACGCATCAGCGGGTTGGAGCGAAGGTAAATCTGGCCGACGGACAGATAGTTCGAGGCACGCCAATACAGGTCGACACCCTCGAGCTCGGAAGCCGGAACCTCATGTCCCAGTTTTTGCCACGGCGTTCCCAGTGTTTTAGCCATTGTTTATGTCCCTTCGCTGCGCGGTCACCCTCCGATACGGCAACCTTTCGTTGGGACTAGTATATTTGCTAAAACGTTTTATCAAGGTGAAAAAACGTTTTATCATCCTTATTTGCCTTATGAATCGGCAAAACGAGACATTCACCTGCGGCATTGCCTGTCACAGGTACTTCACAATCGATCTCTACGAATTGATAAACGTGTTTAGTTGTGTTTAGTAAGCTCGAGCACGCTGTCCTTTACGATGAGCGCAGGCTCCAAAACCACCTCTTCGGCACGCCTGCCGCCCTTGCCGGCAAGCCGCTTGGACATGCAGCCAAAAGCATGCTCGGCGAGCACACCCGGATCCTGCTCAATCGCCGTCAGCGCTGGCTCAAAGAGAACGTCGGCCGCCGAGTTGTCATAGCTTACGACCGAAATGTCACCCGGAATGCTCTTCCCCATCTCGTGCAAGCGCTTGAGCAAACCGAGGGCAATGTTATCCGAGCTTGCAAATACGGCGGTGGCGTCGGTCGCGAGCACCGCCTCCGAGGCCTCGTAGGCGCTCGGAATGTAGTACTCGCTCTCAAACTCCAAACGTGCGTCGATAGGCAAGCCAACCTCGCGCAGCGCGCGCTCATAGCCGGCAAGTCGTTTACGCCCCGTATTGGAACGGCGTGCGTTAACCAAGCAGGCAATGCGACGGTGGCCCTGCTCGATCAGATAGCGGGTGGCCATGTAGCCACCCATCTCGTGGTCGAACATCACCTTGTCGCACTCGAGCCCCTCAATGGCACGGTCGACCATCACGGCAGGGATAGGCAGATGGCTGACTTCTTCGCGCAGGGCGCGGTCGTCGGAGAACTCGTCACCCACCACCAGAAAGACACCGTCGACGCCGCGCGTCACCAGCTGGCGCAGCAGCTCCAGATCGTCGTCGGCACTTCCGCCCGAGCTGGTAATAAAGAGCGCATAGCCGTCCTCGCGGCAGCGCTTTTCCAAGCTGCCGGCAAGCGAGGCAAAAAAGCGGCTCTCGATGTTAGGGACGATAAGGCCCAGCGTGCGCGACTCGCGCATGACCAGGCTACGCGCAATCTGGTTGGGAACATAGTGGTTGCGCGCCGCGACCTCTTTGATGAGCTTGCGGTTTTCTTCCGAGATGCGACAGGGCCGATTATTGAGCACAAGCGAGACCGACGAGGGGGAAAGCCCCACCTCCTGGGCGATCTGCTTGAGGGTGACTTTGTTGGCCATCTCGCTCCTTCCGGGTTTACGCGCAATCTCTTGAAAGTATAGCGACTACCCCTCTACCTCGGTGATAAACACTTTACCAATCCGGTAGACGGCTGTTTTATCGCCGCCAGCGCACCAAATCCGTCCGGGTGGGGTATATTGCAATCGATTGATGACAACGACCACCAAAAGGCGGATATTCGTATGCACGAGAACGACTTTTTTAACGAGGACCTGCTGTGCGCACTTGCTGGCGTTGCCGGCGAGGACAACGTGTTGATGAGCGAGCCCATGCGCGAGCACACCACGCTTAAGATCGGCGGCCCGGCCGACGTCTTTGTCACGCCCGATACTGAGCAGGGCCTCGTCGCCACGCTCGATACCTGCTATCGCTGCGACCTGCCGCTTACCATCGTGGGCAACGGCTCCGACCTGCTCGTCGGCGACAAGGGCATCCGTGGCGTCGTCGTGGCGCTGGGCGAAGGCCTCTCCGACATTACGGTCGACGGCACGCACGTCACGGCGGCGGCCGGCGCCTTGCTTTCCGATGTCGCCGCGGCGGCAGCCGAGGCCGGTCTCACCGGCATGGAGCCCATCTCGGGCATCCCCGGATCGGTCGGCGGCGCCTGCTACATGAACGCCGGTGCCTACGGTGCCTGCATGGCCGATGTGCTGGAGTCCGTGCGCGTCTACAAACCCGCTCGCCAGCTCGACGACGGCACCCGCGGCAGCGGCAACATCATCGAGTTCGATGTCGACGAGCTCAACCTGGGCTATCGCAAGAGCCGCATTGCCGACGACGGTTTCATCGTGCTTTCGGCCACTTTCAATCTCGCCCCGGGCAACGCCGCGATGATCAAGGCCGACATGGACGACTACCGTCAGCGTCGCGAGGACAAGCAACCGCTCGACATGCCGAGTGCCGGCTCCACCTTCAAGCGCCCCGAGGGTTACTTTGCCGGCAAGCTCATCATGGATGCCGGCCTGCGAGGACACGCCGTTGGCGGCGCGCAGGTAAGCGAAAAGCACTGCGGCTTTATCGTCAACGCCGACCACGCCACCGCCGCCGACGTCGACGAACTCATCCGCGACATCCAAGCCAAAGTCAAAGAGCAGTTCGACGTAGACCTAGAACCCGAAGTCCACCGAGTAGGCGAATTTTTATAAAAAGAAGGCCCCGAAAGGGGCCTTCACCATATTTATTCAGATAACCCAGTCCGGTGTGTCGCGCCCCGAACCCGAGAGGGCCGCGTGCCCGCCCGCAATATATTTGATTGATCGCGAGTTCCGCACGCAAAGAAGGCCACTTAATGTGGCCTTCGTCTTGCGCAG
>NZ_JADNDZ010000063.1 GCF_015552075.1 Collinsella aerofaciens | reverse complement strand
AAGGCTCTGTTAGACCAGGATTGACATACATGTGTCCCCACGGTGCCATATCGTTGACCCCATAGACCGCGATGATGGGGGCAGCATGAACGCCGAAGACCTGGTCCTCAACTTCAAGAAGGGCATGGCGAACCTCAGCAAGACCGAGCGCCGCCGCGCTATCGAGTCCGTCAGGGACGTGATCCGCGCGGCGGCGTTCGACGACGCGGCCGGCTCCGCCTACGAAATCGAACGCTGCCCGCGCTGCGGGTCCGCCGCGGTCGTGAAGAAGGGCAAATCGAAGAACGGCGAGCAGCGCTACCTCTGCCGGGGCTGCGGCAGGACCTTCGGCATGGGCAGCGAGCGCATCCTGGGGACGAGCAGGCTCCCGAAGGAGACCTGGATGGCCTACGCCGAGTGCTTCGTGCTCATGCTGCCCCTGCGCGAGTGCGCGAGGCGCTGCCGCGTCTGCCTCAAGACCGCCTACACCATGCGCCACAGGCTGATCGAGTGCCTCTCGGCCTACTCCCCCTCGTTCAGGGTCGAGCGGGGCTGCGGCTGCGAGCTCGACGAGACCTATTTCCCCGAGTCGTTCAAGGGCAACCACGCGAAGGGGTCGTTCACGATGCCGCGCCCCTCCCGGCACCGCGGCAAGCAGGTGCACAGACGCGGGCTGTCGCGCGAGCGGATCTGCGTCATGACCGGAGTGAACGACTCGAACGAGACGTTCCTCGAGGTCACGGGGCGGGGCGCCCTTTCGAGGGAGCGCGCCATGGACGCGCTGAGGGGCCGCATCGCGGCCGGCTCGGTCGTCGCGACCGACAGGGCGGCCGCCTACGTCGGCGTCCTCGCCGAGCTCGAGGTCGCCGCGCACGCGGCCTACGACCCCAAGGACCGCTCCGGGGGGACCATCAACCGGGTCAACACCGTCCACTCGCTCCTCGGCGCCTTCATGGAGCCGTTCAGGGGCGTGTCGACGAAGCACCTCGACGCCTACCTCGCCTGGTTCAGGTGGTGCCGGACCTTCATGGCGACCGATTCCGGCGCGGCCGGGCGCACGGTCGCGCGGCAGCTCGCGCACGGCGTCTGCAGGAGCCGCGTCCGCGACATGTTCAACGTGGAGCCGCCCTACATGGACTACTGGGCCGCGCCCGCCGCATAGAGGCGGTAGAATGGTCGCACCGCGATACACGAGGAGGGGTGAGGCCATGCCGTCGAACATACCGGCCACGACGATCCGCATCGACCCGGAGGTCAAGAGGGAGGCCACGGCCATCCTGGACGAGCTCGGCCTGTCCATGTCCACCGCCGTCAACGCGTTCCTCAGGGCGCTCGTCCGAGAGGGCGGGATGCCGTTCGAGATGAGGGTCAAGACGCCGGCGCCCGACGAGGAGACGGCGAGTTAGCCGGCAGGTCGGCATGAAACGGCAGGGCCAGGCGAGCAACTCGTCCGGTCTCGGGCGCATCGCCCCTTGCCGGATTCAGATTCGACAAGGGGCGACCATTGTGCAATCGCAAGAAGATGACGGGGCGGAATGTCAATCCTGGTCTAACAGAGCCT
>NZ_JADNDZ010000062.1 GCF_015552075.1 Collinsella aerofaciens | reverse complement strand
CCGGAGAGCACTTAATGTGCTCTCCGTGCGAGCAGGACTGTCCGAGCAGGCGACCTTATGCCCCGCCCCTCGGGACGATGGGATAGAACAGGAGCGCATATGGCAGGCAAGCCGCAAACACTAGCTACGACCTCGGCATTCGAGATCTTGGGCCCCGTCATGGTCGGCCCCAGCTCATCGCACACCGCCGGCGCCCTGCGCTGCGCCCAAGTTGCCGCCAGCCTGCTGGAAGGCCGCATCACCAAAGTCACCTTTGGCCTGTGGAACTCCTTCGCCCACACCTACCGCGGCCACGGCACCGATCGTGCGCTCGTCGCGGGCATCCTGGGCCTCGACACCGATGACGAGAACATCAAGCAGGCCTTCGACCTCGCGCGCGAGCAGGGCCTCGAATATCACTTTGACATCAAAGGCGACGACGCCTCCATCCACCCCAACACCGTCGACATCGAAATGGTCGACGACACGGGCGCCACCGCCCAGGTTCGCGGCGAGAGCCTGGGCGGTGGCAAGATGCGCATCAGCCGCATTAACGGCGTCGGCGTCGACATCTCGGGCATGTATTCCACGCTCTTCGTGGCGCACAAGGACGTCCCCGGTGTACTCGCCGCGCTCACCAACCTACTCGCCTACGCCCACGTAAACATCGCCTTCTGCCGCACCTACCGCACCGAAGTGGGCGGCCAGGCCTACTCCGTCTTTGAGACCGACGGCGCGCCCGACGACACCGTCGTCCCCATGCTGCGCAAGCTCGACAATGTCGATTACGCGACCTTTATCGAGCTCCCCGGTTCTGCCTCGTCGCTCTCCCCCGGCGTCTCGGCAAAGGAGATCTTCGACGACGGCGAGCAGCTGCTCGATGCGTGCGAGGAACTGGGACTCAGCATCGGTGCCGTCATGGCCGTTCGCGAGGCACGTCTGACCGGCGAGGCCCACGCCGTCGCCGCCATGCGCCGCGTGCTCGACGTCATGCGCGAGGAGACAACGGCCCCCATCGCCAATCCGCAGCGCTCGCTCGGCGGGCTTATCGGCGGCGAGGCCAAGCTCGTCGAAGCAACCCGCTGCAACGATTTGAGTGAAAGCCTGATGGGCCCCGTCCAGACCGAAGCCGTGGCCCGCGCCATGGCCGTGCTCGAGCGCTCCGCCACCATGGGCGTGATCGTCGCAGCTCCGACGGCAGGATCCGCGGGTGTCGTGCCCGGCTGCGTGCTGGCGCTCGCCGATCACCTTCAGCTCGACGACGAGCAAGTCATGGACGCGCTCTACTGCGCAGCTTCCATCGGCCTCAACCTCACCACAAGCGCCTGCGTTGCCGGCGCCGAGGGCGGCTGCCAAGCCGAGGTCGGAAGCGCCGCCGCCATGGCAGCCGCCGCGCTGGTGCAGATGCTCGGCGGCACGCCCGAGCAGGCGCTTGACGCCAGTTCCATCGCGCTGAGTAACCTGCTGGGCCTCGTTTGTGACCCCGTCGGTGGCCTCGTGGAGGTGCCCTGCCAAAACCGCAACGTCATCGGCGTGGCAGCGGCCTTTAGCTCGGCACAACTCGCCCTCGCAGGCATTAAGAGCCTGGTGCCGTTTGACCAGATGGCACATGTCATGCTCTCAGTGGGCCACGCGTTGCCGGCCACGCTGCGCGAGACGGCAAAGGGCGGCATCGCGCAGGCTCCGGCCGCACTTTCGGCCTGTGCAAAATGCGGTGTGTGCGGATAGCGGCAAAGAACGAATCAGAACCACCCTTAAAAAGGGTGGTTTGCTCTTAGGGTATAACCCACGGGCC
>NZ_JADNDZ010000061.1 GCF_015552075.1 Collinsella aerofaciens | reverse complement strand
CATGCCCTCATGCAGGAGGGCTAGCCGCTCAAAAAGCGTGCGCGCTTCCGATGCTCAGGCTGCTCAATTTCCGATGCTCTTTTTGCTCAAATCCTCTTGACGAAACACATGCGCTCCGAGGCGTCGTTCGCGGCGATATGCGGGGCCTGCCCCATCCCCGCCTCGAGCGGGAAGACCGTGAGGCACAGGCTCAACAGGGGCGGCGACCGGCAGGCGAACAGCGCGCTGCACGAGATCGCGAGGCAGAGGGTCATGCGCGACCCCGAGACCGCCGAGTACGCCGAGAGGGCGAGGGCGCGGGGGAAGAGCGACAGGGAGGTCATGAGGTGCCTCAAGCGCTACGTGGCCAGGGAGGCGTACCGGGCGCTGATGCGCCCGCACGAGATCAGGAGGCCCGAGGACGCCTCGGAGCTCGTGGCGGCCAGGCGCGCGGCGAAGGTCAGCCAGGTGAGGGCGGCGTCCATACTGGGCACCAGCGAGAAGTACATCTCGATGCTGGAGAGGGGCCAAAGGGAGCTCAAGCCCATAAGGAGGGCCTACGAGGCGTGGGTCGAGGCGGGGCTCCCGCTCGATTGGGACAGGCAGGCCTTCGAGGCCGAGCGCAAAATGGATTCTAAAAAACACCTTGCCAAATAGGAGCGTCAGACCAGGAAACCCCCTTATCCGCGGCTCCGAAGGAGCAGGATAAGGGGGTTTCCATGGTCGAGGACGTTCTGAAAACTAAGTCCAGCGCGGGCCCGGACGATAACAACCGGCTACAGGTCGATGTGCGATTCCTTGATCGGGAACGGCTCCGCGAAGTGGCACGCGCAGCAGTGGCCCGGGGCAACTTCCTTAAACTCGGGAAGCTTCTCGGAGCAGATACCCTGCGCGATCGGGCAGCGCGTGTGGAAACGGCAGCCGGTCGGCGGATCCAGCGGCGACGGCGGATCGCCAGCGAGGATGATGCGCTTGCGGGTCTTCTGGATATCTGGATCGGGCACCGGCACGGCAGACAGCAGCGACTGCGTGTACGGGTGGTGCGGCTCACTGTAGAGCGTCTTCCAGTCCGAAACCTCGACCATCTTACCCAGATACATAACGGCAACACGGTCGGAGATATGCTGCACGACAGAGAGGTCGTGAGCAATGAAGAGATAAGCCGTACCGAACTTGTCCTGGAGCTCCTTAAGAAGGTTCAGAACCTGGGCCTGAATGGATACGTCAAGTGCAGAGACAGGCTCGTCACAGATGATCAGCTTGGGCTTCAGAGCGAACGCGCGGGCGATGCCGACACGCTGGCGCTGGCCGCCCGAGAACTCGTGCGGATAGCGGTTGATGTGCTCGGGGTTCAGACCGACGACGTCCAGCAGCTCGCGGACACGCTCGATACGCTCTTCCTTGGTGCCAACGCCATGAATGGTCATGGGCTCAGAAACAATCTCGCCGATGGTCATACGAGGGTTGAGCGAAGCATAGGGATCCTGGAAGATGAACTGCATCTCGCGACGCATGTCCTTGATCTCGTGCTTGCTCATCTCGGCAACGTCTTTGCCCTGGAAGAACACTTTGCCTGCCGTCGGCTTGGTCAGGCGCATGATGGTGCGGCCCGTGGTGGACTTACCGCAACCAGACTCGCCGACCAGGCCAAAGGTCTCGCCCGGATAAATCTCGAACGAAATGTCATTCACAGCAGAGACGACACGCTTGGAGAAGCGCTTGGCGAACATGCCGGACTCAGCGGGAAACTCCTTAGAGAGGTGCTCGACCTTCAGCAGCGGAGTACGCTCGTTGGTATCTGCCATTACGCCTCGCCTCCCTTCTTGGAATCCTTACGCGTACGGGACGTCTCAGGAGCGTTCTTGAGGAACTCGGGGTCACCGGAGTAGTGGCACGCAGAGTAATGACCAGACTCGGTGACAACGCGCTCGGGGCGCTGCTTGCGGCATTTATCGGTCGCATAGGGACAACGAGGCGAGAACACGCAGCCCTCGGGCAGGTTCATGAGCGAAGGCGGGTTGCCGTGAATCGGCGTCAGCGGCTTCTTCTCCTCGATGGCCTGCTCCGGGATGGAGCGGATAAGACCCCAGGTGTAGGGATGGCGGCTCTCGTAGAAGATTTCCTCAGCAGTACCGAACTCGACGGGACGGCCGGCGTACATAACCATGATCTTGTCGGCCATATCGGCAACGACGCCCAGGTCATGGGTGATCATGATAATGGCGTTGCCGTTCTTCTCCTGCATCTCCTGCATGAGCTCGATAATCTGAGCCTGAATGGTAACGTCCAGGGCCGTCGTGGGTTCGTCGGCAATCAGGATATCGGGGTCGCAGGCAAGAGCCATAGCGATCATGACGCGCTGACGCATACCGCCAGAGAACTGGTGCGGATACTCATTGACGCGCTTCTCGGGCTCGGGAATACCAACGAGGTCCAGAAGCTCGGTGGCACGCTTGAGCGCCTCCTGCTTGGAGTAACCACGGTGCAGACGAAGGCCCTCGCCCACCTGCTTGCCGATCTTATAGACCGGGTTCAAGGAGGTCATAGGATCCTGGAAGATCATCGCGATATCGTTACCGCGAATGTGCTGCATCTCTTCCTCAGTCATCTCGAGGATAGAACGACCGCGATAGCGAACGTCGCCGCCCTCAATCTTTCCCGGAGGCATCGAGATGAGGCCCATGATGGTCATGGCGGTCACGGACTTACCAGAGCCGGACTCACCGACGACGCCCAGGGTCTCGCCGCGATCGAGCGTGTAGGAGACACCGTCGACAGCGCGAACGACGCCATCCTCGGTGTGGAAATACATCTTTAGGTCATCGACCTCGAGCAGATGCTGGCCCTCGGGAACCGGCTGGTCCTTCAGGTCCACATAGTCCTTGTTCTTCTTCATCCTTATGCGTCCTTCATCTTGACGTCGAGGGCGTCGCGCAGACCGTCACCCAACAGGGTGAAGGCGAGCACCGTCGAGAGAATTGCCAGACCGGGCATGATCATCATCCACGGAGCAGTCAGAAGATACTGCTGACCGTCCTGAATCATGGAGCCCCACGAAGGCGTAGGCGGAATAACGCCCATGCCGAGGAAGGACAGAGCGGACTCGGTCAGAATGGCGCCACCAATGTTCATGGTCGCGTAGACCACGATGGAGGCGACGGAGTTCGGGAAGATGTGACGTACAACGATACGAGCATCAGATGCACCCATCGCGCGCGCAGCATCAACATAGTCGTTTTCCTTGACCGTCAAGATTGCAGAGCGGAAGACGCGCGCAATCGAAGGCCAGCCAAGAATGCCGATGGCGATAAAGACGTTCTGAAGACCACGGCCGATAACGGCGATCATGGCGACAACGAACAGCACGTACGGGAACGCCAGGAAGATGTCCGCACAGCGCATGATGATCGTATCCCAGATGCCGCCGTAGAAACCGGCCAGAGCACCCATGACCAGACCAATCAGCGTGGAGATCGCGGTGGCCATAATTCCGACGGACAGCGAAACGCGCGCACCGTAGATAACGCGGACGAGAATGTCACGACCAAGGGCGTCGGTGCCAAACGGGTGCTCGGCACACGGAGCCAGCAGCGACGTCTCGGCCATGGTGGTCGAGTCGGAAGCTGTCGGCGAACCGAGCCAGGGCTTAGCCCACAGATCTGCGGTCAGGGCAACCACAACGACGATGATGATCCAGCAGACACCGATAACGGCGAGCTTGTTCTTGCGAAGACGCTTAAAAGCGTCGCCCCACAGCGTGCGGGACTTGGCGGGAGCAGATGCGGCTTTGGTGGCGGTAGCCTGCTCCTGAGACTGAGAATCAGTTTCCTGCATGAGACGTACCTCCCTTAGGCCTTATCCGACGGACCGCCAAGGCGGATGCGCGGGTCGAGGAATGCATAGCTAATGTCGACGAGCAGGTTGATCACCATAACGACGACGACGATGAGCGTAACGCCGCCCATAACGATGGGCCAGTCACGCATGCTAATGGCGCGATAGACCTCATAGCCGATACCGGGCCAGTTAAAGACCGTCTCGGTCAGGATGGCGCCCGAAAGCATACCGCCAAAGTCGACACCAATATAGGTAACGACGGGGATGAGTGCATTCTTAAGCGCATGCTTGACGATGATCGCACGATTGGAGAGACCCTTGGCCTTTGCCGTACGGATGTAATCCTGGTTCATGACGTCAAGCAGCTGCGAGCGCATGATGCGCGCAGCATAAGCGGTCGAAACCGAAGCCAGCGTAATGGTCGGAAGCACATAGTGCATCCAATCCTGATACTGAGAGCTGGAACCGCCGGCACCCGAGATCGGCATGGAGATTGCACCGCCCGTGGCGTCCTTGAGGATGACGCCAAAGAACAGCTGCAGCAACATACCGAGCCAGAAGGCCGGGACCGCAACGAGGATCGACGTGGTGAGCGTTACCAAAATATCCCAGAAGGAATAACGCTTTACCGCTGAAATGATACCCGCACCGATACCCATAATTGCCTCGAGCACGATGGCGCACGCGGCAAGTTTGACCGTATACGGATACTTCTGGGCAAAGATATCCGTAACCGGCAGCTTGCGCTGATACGAATTGCCCAGATCGCCATGAAGCAGGCCGTTCATGTAATACAAGTAACGGTCCACAAGCGACGTTTGAACGGGGTCGCCGTTCTCGTCAAGGATCGCGTTGCCGTCCTCGTCCGACTGGACCAGGTGATAGCGAACGCGAAGCTGAAGCTCCACCTCGGGGGACAGAGCCTTGTCTCCACCGATCAGCTTGATCGGATCTCCCGGCACGATATTCTGGAGGGCGAACAGAATCAGCGTAACGCCCAAAAATACCGGGATGAACTGAAGCACACGTTTAACGATGTACTTACCCATACCACTCCCCTATCTAGGGATTAACCTAAATGGGATGCCGATCGCCAGACCGGCATCCCAAAATTACGATCAGCCAGTTTACCCCAGGTTAGGGAGAACTGTATGTTTCCCATGAGGTCTACGTAAATACTTGACCCTCACGGAAGCTGCAAACTCTTAGGCGAGCTCAGCGGTACCCAGCTCGGCGTGCTTCTGCGGATCGACATAGAGGTGCTTGATGCGATCGGAGCCGACGATGGTGTGCGTGTAGAACATCACCGGGATGACCGGGCAGTCGGCAGCGACCATAGCGTCAGCCTCCTGCATCTTAGCGACGCGCTCTTCGTCGTCAACAGTAGTGCGAGCCTCGTTGACCTTGGCGTCGAACTCGGGGTTGTTGTAACCGGAACGGTTGTCGGCACCGAGGGAGTCAGAGTGGAACAGCGGATACAGGAAGTTGTCCATAATCGGGTAGTCGGCAATCCAACCCAGACGACCGAACTGATAGTTAAAGTTCTGATACTGCTCGAGCAGGGCAGACCACTCAGGGGTATCGGAGACAGCGGTAACGCCAACCTTGGCGAGGTCGCCGATGATGGACTCCATGATCTCCTTGTGACCGCCGTCCTGGTTGTAGGACAGGGTCACGCTAATGCCACGATCCCCGTTAGCGCCAGCGGGAGCAACCTTGTCGAGGTACTCGTTAGCCTTGTCGACATCGTAGGCGCAGAACTCCCATGCGCCCTCCTTGTAGCCATCGATGCCCGGAGGAACAATGCCGTCGGCAGGGGTACGGGTACCCTTGAAGATGGTCTTGCAGATGGCCTCACGGTTGATGGCCAGGGAGATGCCCCTACGCAGGTCGGCGTTGTTGAACGGCTCGGCCGTGGTGTTGCAGGTCAGATAGTAGGTGGAAGGCTCGGCGCCGAGCAGCATGCGCTCGCCGTCACCCATGGTGTAGCCGTCCTTGGACACGCCGCGATCCTTCTTGGCGGCATCGATCTGAGCGACGGGAACGTCGCAGACATCGAGGTTACCGGCCTGGAACTCCTTGTAAGCAGTCTCCATGTCCTTGATGACCTGGAAGTGGATGCCATCGATCTTGGCCTTGTCGCCATAGTAATCGTCGAACTTCTTAAGGTTGATCTCCTGACCATCCTCCCACTTGCCGTCCATCATGAACGGGCCGTTACCGACCGGTGCAAGATAGAAGCTCTTGACATCGGACTCGGCGCACTCGGGAACCGGGGCCAGAGCCGGGTGAGAGGCGACGAAGGGGAAGTCGGCGTAAGCGGAAGACAGCTTGACGACGAGGGTCTCATCGTCGGGGCAAGTAACACCGCTGAGCTCGGTAGCGTTACCGGCAAGCAGGTCGTCATAGCCCTCGACCATAGAAAGGTGATAGGAGACCTCGGAAGGGCCGTACTCGGTAGCGATGGCCGACTTGGTGTTGACCAGACGCTCCCAACTGAGCTTGAAGGACTTGGAGGTAACGTCGTCACCGTTGTGGAACTTGGCCTTCTTGATCTTGAAGGTGAACTCGGTGGCGTCGTCGTTGGCCTCAAAGGACTCGCAAGCCAGCGGAACAATCTCGCCCTTCTCGGCGTCATAAGAGGTCAGAGCATCAAAGAGCTGGTACTCGACCTGAGTGCCCTGGTCCTCCTGGACGTTATAGGGGTCGATGCAGACCGGGTTGTTGATGTAGAAGTTCAGCGTCGAAACGGACTCAGAACCGGAAGCGTCGCCGCCCTTCTTGCCGCATGCGGCAAGAAAAGCCATGGAGCTCGCAGCAAGGGTACCGCCGACAAAGGCGCGACGACCCATAACGGGCTGGTGGAACATAGAATCAGCCATGCCATCCTCCTTATGAGATAGGACAAAGTAAGTTCGGTCGGGCAACGTCAAGACAGCCCAATCGAACCATTCAAACGCGGTCCGCCGTTTTGGCTGGTTATACAAAGCGGGCCAACGTATTGCAATACTGTAGCGCATTTTATGCACGATTTGGGGCTAATTCCGGTTAACGGTCGAGATTTTCTTTAGTTGGGCGAAGTATATGAGGATATTTTGACTCTGTTACAAATATGTAAATCAGAACCACCCTTAAAAAGGGTGGTTTGCTCTTAGGGTATAACCCACGGGCC
>NZ_JADNDZ010000007.1 GCF_015552075.1 Collinsella aerofaciens | reverse complement strand
AGAGAACGCTCCCGCAAACTGCCTCTTGACAACTTATAGGAGCGTCGGTTTTAGTATTGGTTATGCGGGTTGTGCTTGGCTATTGCAAAAAAGTCTACTCACTTAGATTTGAGGGTCGTTTGTTGGCGCCTATTCGCGCTTGTTTGCCGACGTCGCGACCATCAGAAGCCCCTAGGATCCTGCGGTAGGCGCTTCTTGCCCTTGCGGGCACGGTTTCTAAAGTTCTCGACGGCCTCTTCCATGCCCAGAGGCACATAGGCGAGCTCATCGAGGTTATCGGGCAGGTAGCAGGCTAGGCTTTGCTCCTGCGCGCGCCCCGCCGCGAGCTGTTCATCGCTGGGCTGCGCTCCAGGTGTGGCGCAAATGCCATAGACGGCGGCGCCCATCTCGCGCGTGCGGCGCTCGTACTCGGTCTCGGGATGCTCGGGATGGTCGCGGCGGACGTTGTCGCTTACCCAAAGCGTGTCGTAGCCGGCCGCGGTAAACTGCCCTAGGGCGTAGTCGCGCAATGGCTTGCTGTCGGTGCGCAGCGTGACGGTGGCGCCGGCTGCAAAGAGCGGGCGGTAGAGCATCAGATGGTCGACATGGACGAGTCGTTTTTTGGCGTACTTGGCCTTGGGCTGCGGCGTGGGAAAGTTAATGGTGATGACATCGAGCTCGCCTTCGGCAAACAGCTGCGGCAGCGATGCGGCGCCTCGGGGCAGGACGAGTGCGTTGGTCAGTTCCTGCTCGCAGATTTTCTGTGCGGCATAGGCGATGCAGATGGGCTCCTGGTCCATACCGATAAAGAGGGTGTTTGGCTTGTGGGCCGCGCGCTCTACAAGGTACGTTCCCTTGCCGCAGCCAAGATCCAGGTGAAGGTGTTCGAATGGCTTGCTGCCAACTGGCGCACAGGCTTCACGCCAATCTCCGGCATAGGCCTCGGGGTTCGTCTCAATCGCATCGGCGTAGCGCTCCAGGCGCTCCTCGAGCACAAAGTTCTTAGGCGTGCGAACGTGGACGGCTCCCATGAGGCTCCTTGGTCATAAATATGGAACGCATAGCTGCGCGTTCCGTCAATGGGTTGAAAAGGGGTGGGCATTATTTGCCCGAAAGATGCGGTACGGCTCGACGGCGAGTCGTCGGTGCCTACAGGCGCTTGAGGATCACATAACGGTTGAGCTCGCCGCTGCGACCGTCGGCATGGAAGCGCTCAAGCTCGCGCACGGGGACCTCGCCGCTCTTGTAGAACGTACGGACGCCGCGCACCAGGTCGGTGATTTGCTGATCGTCAAAGTGATGGCAATAGCGGTAGGCGTGGCGGTCGTTTTGCCAGCCAATGAGGTGGTCGCCGGCTTCAAACTGCGCGGAATCGTAACCCTCAAACGGCGGGGTGAGCTCGGCGCGGGCCTCGGCTCGAACGGCCTTGCGCGCCATGCGCTCGTCGTTCATAAACTCCCAAAAGCTGATGGCGATGATGCCGCCTGGGCGCGTCTGGCGCACCAGGGCGTCGAGCACACGTACGCGGTACTCGCACGATGGCACGTGGTGCATAAAGCCAAAGCAGACCGAGATGTCGGCGAGCGGGGCGTCGAAAAGCACGTCGGGCGTCTCGGCGGGGTTGAGCTTCATGAGGGCGTCGAGCACGTCGAGTTCCTGGAAGTGCAGGTTGGGAATGCGAAGCGCGTGGCCATGTGCATCGATAGCCAGGTCTTGGCACGAGTCGACACCATAGAACTCAAACGGGCAGCTGGCATCTGCCGAGGGGTTTGCGCCGTCGACGCCCTTGGCGGCAAGTGCGTCGCCGGCGGCAAAGTTCTCGAATCGCATATTGCCGCAGGCAAGATCGAAGACGCGGACGGGATGCTCGATCGTGGCGGCGTTGAGCTGCCCGAGCGCGATGTCCATGGTGCGCACCCAGCCGGGCCACGGGGCCTGGCGCGTATCGGAAAAGGAAGCGGAGTGCTCGCGATAGAACGTATTGTTGAGCTGGATGAGCGATGAGGCGAAATCGCGGTTCACGGCGCGGAACTCCCTCCGTTGGCGGTGCGGAATAAACAGTACGACCATACTACCGTTAACGCCGCAACGGGGACAACCGAGCCGTGGGTCATTGCTTTGTTTGGACACATTTCCGCAGCTCATATGTGCCCGCAACCGCCGGTTGTCAAAAATCTCACTAGAATAGGTGGCATGCTTTTGGCGGTGGCGGATAGATTTTTAACTGTGCAAGGCGCCTTAAGAAGAAAAACGGTCCGGCGGCACGGCTGGCATCACATAGGAGGAACCATGAATGTAGAAACTGCGCAGCGGCTCGCCGACCTTCGTCGCAGCAAGGGTTTTAGCCAAGAAGGGCTCGCGCGAAAGCTGGGGCTGTCGCGCCAGGCGGTCAGTAAATGGGAGCGCGCGGAGAGCTCGCCCGATACCGAGAACCTGATCTCGCTCGCTAAACTCTATGGCGTGAGTTTGGACGAGCTCCTCAATCCGAGTGACGAGATCGAGGACGATATCGAGTTTGAGAACGAGGACCGCGCTCGTCAGCGCGAGGCCGAGGCGGCAGAGCGTGCTCGCACCCATGAGGCGGCGGCGCGCGCTACCGAGGCGGCAACGCAGGCGAGTGATGCTGCGGCCAAGGCGGCGCAAGCGGCAAGCTGGAGTGCGCAGGCCGCCAATGCCGCTACGGCGCAGGCGACGAGTGGCGGCGCAGTTGGTTCGACTCCGGTGAAGGGCCCGTTCCAGTCGTTCCCGTATTGGGCCGTGTGCTGGCTGCTGTTCTTTTTACTGATGTTCCTGGTTGGTGCCAGCCCCTTTCCCGCACTGATCTTCTTTACGATTCCCATCTATCACTGGGTGGCGCGTGCGCTCGATGGCGATTGGGCACGCGGGGATATCCAGGTTGGTCTGGCACCGGTGACGGCTAGGACTCAGGTGCAGGATGCTTCCGCTGCGGTTGATGCTGACGTGGCTACCGCGACTACCGCTGAGCCGGGCTCCAAAGAGGGTGATGAATGATGAAGCTTTCGCATGAATCCAAGGTACGCTTGGGCGTTGGCATCGGAGCGTTTGTTCTCATCATCGGGCTTGTCTTTGGCACTTCGCGGCTATTGGTTCATTCCGATATGGTGCGTACGACCGGTATTCTATCTGGCCATTTGTCTGATTTTGACGATATGTTTGACGAGGACGATTCCTTGAATAGCGGTAACTATTCTGCTCGGCCTCAGCAGCTTTCGAGCACGACTTTTGATGCCGATGAGTTCCGCTACCTCGATTTCGATATCGCTGCGGCTACGGTGGACGTCAAGGTTGTTGATGGCAACAAGGCTCGCGTTATCGAGCGGGGACGCGTTGCCAATGGTATGGATGCCTCCAAGGCCGCGACGCAAAACATCGCATCCGTCGAGGACTCGACGCTCAAGGTTTCCCAGTTTGGAAGTGATGACGGTAAGGCAATCGATCGCTCGGTTACGGTCGAGCTGCCGCGCCGTGTTGCCGAACATCTGAAGGGAGTCAACGCGCACGTGGGCTCGGGCGATCTGCAGATTGCCGGTGTCACCTGTGATGGTTTCGACCTTTTCCTGGGTGCGGGAGATGTAGAGTTTACGGGCAGCGTGACTGATGCGCTCAGCGCTGAGGTCGGTTCGGGCGATGTGACATTCGAGCTCTACCAGGCCCCCGCGAAGTCGATGGACGTGAGCGTGGGCTCGGGCGATGTGGAGATGACGGTTCCGAGCTCTACGGGCTTTAAGGCGAGCCTCACCTTGGGCAGTGGCGACTTCGAGAGTGATTTCCTTCCGCTTGGCTACGACGGCGAGACCATTTTGAATCTTGAATTCGATAACGGCGATAAGTCTGCCACGTATCGTTTTGAAGTCGATTCGGGCGACATGTCGTTTGATTCGGAGTAGTGAGGCAGACGAAAGCCTAGGCGAAGACATAGACGCGCTGTTTGATGAAGGCGCCGAAGCCGAGATCGGCTTCGGCGCCTTTGCCTTTACAATGGGGACATGGAACAGATTATCTTGAACATACTCGAGGCTCTGCGTCGCGGCGAGACCGTGGACGACAAAGCGCTCGTCAAACTGATACATGCCGAGGCGCGCCGTGAGGGTGCCGACAAACGCGATTTGGCCAAGCGCCGTCTGCTGCCGTTCTACCAGCGGGTTAAACGTGAGGAGCCGGTTCGGTGGGCTGCGTGGAATGTCGATTCCGATCTGGAGCGTCAACTGCTGCAGGTCCTGCGTATGAAGCCGCGCCGAACGGCCTCGGGCGTGGCGACCATTACCGTCATTACCAAGCCCTGGCCATGCTCGGGCGATTGCCTGTTTTGCCCCAACGATCTGCGCATGCCCAAAAGCTATCTGCACGCCGAGCCGGCGTGCGCCCGTGCGGAGCAAAACTGCTTCGACCCGTATCTGCAGGTGAGCGCTCGTCTGACCGCGCTTTCGCAGATGGGACATGCGACCGACAAGATAGAGCTCATTGTGCTCGGCGGTACCTGGAGCGACTATCCGCAAGGGTATCAGACGTGGTTTATGTCGGAGCTTTTCCGTGCGCTCAATGACGATGCCGTCGCCGGTGTGGCGGCAAACCCCATGTTGGCGCGTCCGGGCATCAGCCGTGCCGAGGCAGGGCGCCTGCTCGATGACGCTCCCGCCGATGCCCTGCCGCCGGTGGTAACAGAGCGCCGCGAGCGCTATCGGGCTGCCGGCATTGCGACCGACGAGGCCGAGCTTGCGAGCGGCGTTGCCGACGAGCAGGGGCGTGTGGATGCTGTCGTTGGTGGCTATAACCGCGCAGTGCGTCGTCTGTACGGCTCCGGTACGCCATGGGGCGAGGCTGCCGAGTGGCAGACGGCAACGATGGAGGAGCTTGAGCGTCAGCAGCGCATCAACGAGACGGCGAAGCATCGCGTGGTGGGGCTCGTTATCGAGACCCGCCCCGATGCCGTGACGCCACAGGCGCTCACGCTCATTCGTCGTCTGGGCTGCACCAAGATTCAGATGGGCATCCAGAGCCTCGACCAGCATTTGCTCGATATCAACGAGCGTCGCATTTCGGTGGCTCAGATCGAGCAGGCGTTTTCGCTTGCGCGCCTCTTTGGCTTTAAGATCCATGCGCATTTTATGCTCAACTTATTGGGCGCCACACCCGAGGGGGACAAGCGCGACTACGAGCGCTTTATGACCGAAGGGGCCTTTATGCCCGACGAGGTCAAGGTCTACCCGTGCGCGCTCATCGAGGGCTCGCGTCTGGTGGGCTGCTATGAGCGCGGCGAGTGGCGTCCCTATACCGAGGAAGAGCTGCTCGATGTGTTGGCCGACGACATCGTGGTGACGCCGGCGTTCTGCCGCATCAGTCGCATGATCCGCGACTTTAGCTCCGACGACATCATGGTGGGCAACAAGAAGCCCAACCTGCGTCAGCTCGTTGAAAACCGCTTGTCGGCTCGTGGGGAAGGCGCGACAGTGCGTGAGATTCGCTATCGCGAGATTAGCACGGCGGGCGCCGACTTGCATGAGCTGACCCTTGACGAGGAAGTGGCGTACGAGACGCCGGTGACGCACGAGCGCTTTTTGCAGTGGGTTACGCCGCAGGGCAAGATCGCGGGCTTTTTGCGTCTGTCTCTGCCCGATCGTGCTTTTGTTGCCGCGCATGCGGATGAGTTGCCGACGACACCGGACGAGGCGATGATTCGCGAGGTGCACGTGTATGGCATGGCGGCGCGCGTGGGAGATCAAGGCCAGGCAGCCCAGCACCATGGATTGGGGCGTTTGCTCGTAGAGCGTGCGTGCGAGATTGCCCGGGATGCGGGTTATACGCGTATCAACGTGATTAGCGCAATCGGTACGCGCGAGTACTATCGCCATTTGGGTTTTTGCGACCATGGACTCTATCTGCAAAAGGAGCTCTAGATGAACAAGCCGAGTGTTTCTGCTGGCGTCGTTGCCGGTGTTGCTCTGGGAGCCGCGGCGCTTGGTGCGGCCGCTGTCGCTGTTCGTGCTGCCTGTCTGCAGGTTGCGCGAACCCGCAATGGGTTGGCGCGTGTGAAACGCGTGCACGATGAGGGCGGCGACGAGATTCGCGTGTTGGTGCAAGGCAGCGTCTACCAAAGCGCAAGTTACGTTGGTGAGCGTTGGGCGGAGCCCGTCTTTGCGTACTATCGTGCGTTTGACGACGTGTTTGAGTCCGAGGATGCGATGCGTGATGCTTATGGTCACGGTATCAACCGCATGCTTATGCTGGGTGGCGGCGGGTTTGCCTATCCCAAGTTCGCGCTGATGTCGCACGAGGGCTTGCGCATGGACGTCATCGAGTATGACGGAGAGATTACGCGCCTGGCGCGCTGCTGGTTCTATCTGGACGAGCTGGAGTGCACGGCGGGCGATCGCCTGCGGGTGATAACCGCTGAGGCTCGCTCTTATCTGGGCGTGACGAGTGTTGGTCATCGTCGCTACGACGTGGTCGTGAGCGATTGCTTTGGCGGTGCCGAGCCCGTACGCGAGCTGGCGACGGTTGAGGCGTTGCGTTTGGTGCGGGGCAGCCTAAATGTCGGTGGCGTCTACGTTGCCAATATCGTAAGCACAAACGAGGGGAGCGATGTGACGTTCCTGCGCGACTGCGCTGCCACGGCACTCGAGGTATTCGCCCATGTCTGGGTGGTCCCCTGTGGCGATGCGGAGTTCGGCGGCGAGGAGAACTACCTGCTCATCGCCAGCGACGGCGACTATGTCTTTGCCGAAGCCGTGCCCTTCGACGCCGACTTCCTCGGCACCGCCCTTCACGACAAGTAAGTCTCTCCGTCCCAAAAAGACTGGTCTTAGGCGTGGTCGCGCCAGCTGAGGACGCGCTGCTTCATGCCCTCTATGTCGAGCACGCCTTCGGCAAAGCCCTTGCGCACGAGCTCTTCGGGAACAAACTCGTCGTAGCGGTCAAAGTAAGGCACCTCGCCAGGATAGACGAGCTCGATGGGATCGAAGTCTTTCTCGGCCTCGGCGGCGAGTACCTCAAAGAACGTCTCCTCGTCGGCCTTCATCTTAAACTGCATAAAGTACGGGCGTGACGGGTCGAGTCCGCGAAGGCCCAGCTCCGCGGCACATTTAATCTTGAGCATGCGCTCGAGCGCCAAAAAGGCGTAGCTTCCCAACCAGGGGAAGAGCACCCAGGTGTCGCCGCCCAGGTTAATGAGCGGCTTGGTTCCCGCGCCCGAAATCTCGGCGGTATGACGAGCCTGCGCAAGGCGGGCCCGTGCGTTACCCATAAGGTACGGATATGCTGCGTGCTCGTTGAGCGCCTTGCGCATGCGCTCGAGTACGTGTGTATTGATATCACCGGGGCAGTCGCCAAAGTAGGCCGGCACCCGGCCCTTGACCTGCGTGGCAAAGACGGTGTGGCGCTTCCAGTCCACTTCCTCGACAATCCAGCAGTGTCCGGCGATGGCGATGCGCTCACCGGGCGGTGGCGGATTGACGATCGTGCCCAACTCGGCCGACTCACTGCGAACGGTGAACTCCTCGTTTTCCTGGAACACAGCGTAGAACTTAAAGTTGTTAATGATGCGCTCGCCCGCGAGGCCCACGATGAGCCCGCCGCCCTCGGTGACTTGGATATGGTCGATCTTAATGAGGTGACGCAGCAACACGCAATAGTCATCGGCCGAGATGCGATGAAAATAGCTGAGTGTGAGCACGCGCTGGGCAAGCTCTGCCGGCGTGAGTTCGCCGGTGCTGGCAAGCGTCGACATAGTCTGGTGGTAGAGCAGGCTGTAGGGGAGTCGATCGAGTTCGGGTGGCTCGACCCACTTTTCCTCGCGATAGAGTTGTACGAGCGCGATGCCCTGCAGGAGCTTCCACGGAATGGTCTCGGGCATCATCGTGCGCGGCTCGGGTTCTTCCTCGCGCATGACAAACCACATCTCGGGCGGAAGATCGCGGCGCCCCGTGCGGCCCATTCGCTGCAAAAAGGAGCTGACGGTAAACGGTGCATCGATCTGAAACGCACGCTCCAGACGGCCGATATCGATACCGAGCTCCAGTGTAGATGTGGTGACGGTTGTCTGTGCCTGCTCCTCATCGCGCATGAGCTCTTCTGCCGTCTCGCGCAGCGATGCTGAAAGATTGCCGTGGTGGATGAGAAAGCGGTCGGGCTCGTGCCGGCTCTCGCAGTAGCTGCGCAGCATGGAGCACACGGCCTCTGCCTCCTCGCGCGAGTTGGCAAAGACCAGGCACTTGCGGCCGCGTGTGTGCTCAAAGATATAGCCCATGCCGGGGTCGGCGTTGTCTGGCGCCGTGTCGGTGGGGTTGAGTAATGCCTGTTCGGGTGCTCGGGGGATGTCGACTTCGCCCTCGGGGGCCGACGAAGTGCGGCGATCCCTGGAGGTAGCCTTGTCCCGTGCCCGCTCACGACGTTGACGGCGCTCCTCTTGTGTGAGCTGTCCGCTGTGACGCATGTCTTGGGCGCCGGCGGGCAGTGCCGCGGGTGCCGCTGCCTCAATGCGCTCGCACGCAAGCACTTCGGCCTCTTGAGGACCCGTGCTCTCGAATCCTCGTTGTTGCGCCTGGGGACCCGAGTTGTAGAAGTGCTCCATGGAGATACGCCACACGCGGCGCGGCTCCTCAAAGCGGGGGATGATGCAATCGCGTCCTGTTCCCTGCGAGAGGAAGGCACCCGTACGCTCGGGGTCACCGATGGTGGCCGAAAGGCCGATGCGGCGGGGCTGCACGCCTGCCATGCGCGAGAGGCGCTCGATAAGGCAGAGCGTCTGACCGCCGCGGTCGCCGCGCATGAGCGAATGGACCTCGTCGATGACCACGTAGCGCAGGTCGCAGAACATGCGCGGGATCGCCATGTGCTTATGGATTAAGAGCGCCTCGAGTGACTCGGGCGTAATCTGCAAGATGCCGCTCGGTTTTTTTATGAGCTTAGCCTTGTGCGACTGCGAGACATCGCCATGCCAGTGCCAGACAGGGATATCGGCCTCTTCGCAGAGGTCGTTGAGACGGACGAACTGATCATTGATGAGCGCTTTGAGGGGGCCGATGTAGAGGGCGCCTACGCTCGCGGGCGGGTTCTCCCAAAACTCGGTCAGGATGGGAAAGAAGGCTGCCTCGGTTTTGCCGGAAGCCGTGGATGCCGTCAGGAGCACATTATCTTGCGTGTTAAAGATGGCGTCTGCCGCTGCAACCTGGATAGAGCGCAGACTCTCCCAATCGTGGGAGTAGATGAAGTCTTGGATAAACGGAGCATATCGGTCAAAGGCGTTCACGGGGCCTCCTCTCAAATACGAATCTCTTAACGCGGTGGCCAAGGGTTTGCTGCATTACCGCCTCAACGTTTGCCCAGATAAAACCTGCCAAAATAAACCTGTCCCTTTTTGGCAGGTTAGATGGTGAACTCGGCGAAGTTGCGGTCTTCGCTTGCGGTGTCGGTGTTGTCCGTTACGGCTGCCGGCGCCAGCGCGTCGCCACCGACGCTTTGCAGCAACTCGGCCACGTTAGCATCGGGGTTTTGGCATAGGATGTCGAGCAGCTCGATAAAGTCACGAATGACTTCACGCGGCGTTAAGTGCGTATCGGCTCCCACGCGGCCAAACTCAATCTTGAGGAAGTCCACCAAGTCGTTTTCGGTAAGCGAGGGCGTCCAGCCAAAGTAGCCGGCATGGATCTGCATGAGTTTTTCGATCAGCACCAGCAGTTCCTCATAGGTGAGTGGCTGTAGGCGGATGATGGGCGCGAGCATGTCCTTAAGGTCCTCGCGCGCAAAGCGGCCCTGAGCGAGTCGGCTGCGCAGGGCTTCGTAGGAGAACACGCCGCGGCGGCGGTCTTCGATGGAGGTTGGCGTGCCGCCCATAATCATGCCCAGGTACTGCGCTTTGCCCTGAAGCGTGTCGTTGTACATGGTCAGGATTTTCTCGTAGTTGTACTGGCGCGTGATAGCGTTGGGAATCTTATACAGATTCACGAGCTCGTCGATGAGCACCAGCATGCCCTTGTAGCCGCTGCAAACCAAAAAACGAGCGATGAGTTTGACGTAGTCGTACCAGTCGTCATCGCTGATGATGGTTGAGGAGCCCAGCTCGGCGCGTGCCTCACTCTTGGTGCGGTACTCGCCGCGAATCCATTTGGTCACGCGGCTCATAGCTTCTTCGTCGCCCTCGGATACGGCCGCGCGGTAGCGGCGGAGCATACGGGAGAAGTCGAAGCCGTGGACCATTTCCTCGAGCGGGGCCAGTTGGGCATTGACGGCAGACTCATCGGCATCGGCACACGAGGCGACCCAGCGATCCAGGATAAGGTTGAGTGCACCGCCCTCGGGGCGCGTTTTAGTCGATATGTTGCGGATGAGCTCACGGTAGGTGGCAAGGCCCTGTCCCTGGCCGCCCTGCAGGCGGCGCTCAGGGGATAGGTCGGCATCGGCGACGACGAATCCCTCGCCCATGGCGTGCGTGCGGATGGTCTGGAGCAAAAAGCTCTTGCCGGCTCCGTAGCGACCGACTAAAAAGCGGAAGCTCGCGCCGCCATCGGCGATGAGACTCAAATCGGTGAGCAGGGCGCGAATCTCGACCTCGCGTCCCACGGTGATATAGGGAAGGCCGATGCGCGGGACCACGCCGCCCTTGAGCGAGTTAAGGATAACGGCAGCGACGCGTTTGGGTACACGGGGCGCTGCGGATGCGGTATCACTCATGGTCTAGGTATCCTCTCACGTCTGCTTCGTAGTCCTCGATAATCTGCGGCCCTGCCGCGCTAAATTCAATTACGGTGTCGCCCACCAGGTCAAAGAGCGCCTCGTTGATGCTGTCGACGAGCATGTCCTCGCTCTGCCCCGATTGCACTACCGCCGATTCCGCCTGTACTGCGTTGTGCTCGAGCAGCGCGCGGAGATAGGCGTCTGCGGCAGGCGTGAGTTCGTTCGTGGCGTCAGCGGGCGCAACAGCTGCGAACGCGGGCGTCGGCGCGAGAAGCGGTGCCACGACACCAAACTGTTCGGTGGATATGGTTGGCTCGTCGGTCTCGTCCTGCCGAATGGGTGCCGCGACCGCCTCGACAATCGCGTCGGCTACGGGCTCGGCTTCCGGTTGCCCTGAGTCCGCTGCCTCGGCTTCCACAGGTGCGCCGTCCTCGCGCTCTTCGTCGACTAAAAGTGCTTCGCGCGTTTGCGCAGCGGCGCTCCGAATGTGCCCCAGCTGAGTCAGGTCGATATCGATCTTGACGGGCTGGTGTGCGGCGTCCCACGAAAGCCATGCCACAATCTCGTCATCGATAATCTTGGCCAGATATTTGGGGACCTTTTCTTCCTTAAGGGGATGGGCGGGGTCCAGCGCCAGGCGCAGGCGTTGGTCGCAGGCGCGCATCATTTCACCGAGCTTGCTGCTCTTTTGCCTACTACCATGGATACGCATACATTCCCAAAAGCCGTTTTGGCAACGGTAGATATGGATGGGATCCAGGCGGTATTCGCAGTTCTCGTGGCGCTCGGGCGCAAAGAATACGGCCGAGGCAAACATGGTGTAGGGCATGGCCGTCTCCTCCCCAAACAAGCTCGCTACGATGCCGGTCTTTCGATGCGTGTCATAGTAGCGCGCCATGCGGACATACGCGGCGCATGCCACGTGGCGCAGATCGCGGTGGTGGCTGCGGTCGAGCCGCGAGTTACTTAGGTTGTACGTGGAGAGGGCGTTGATGGCGGCCATGAGTCGCTCCTCGCGCACCTCATCGGGCGGAAGGGGGAGCGTGGGCTCGGAGGTTTTGCGACGTTTGGGGGTCTGGTCGGACGGTGCCGGTGCCGGTACAAGGTCTCGTGCCGCGCGCCGCAGCTCGATAAGGGCGTTATCGAACATGACGGTTTTAGAGTCGCGGAGCAGCTTGGGGTCGAGCCCATGGAATACGGCGTAATCCTGCAACCACACGCGTGCAAACCGATCAATGCCGGGCTCGAAGGCGCGATAGACATCCCAAAAGGCCTTGATCTTGTTAAAACCGTCGAGCGGGTCATCTACGCCAATGCCGCAAATCAGCTCATAGAGATACAGAAAGGCAAAGGACGTAGACGTTTCCTCGACGGTTCCGCGGCGCACTTGGGCACGCCAGGTAAAGTAGCCGCGCAGCTGCCGGTCGCTCATGGCGTTGTAGGTGGGAAAGTACGACTTAAAGGTGCCGTTGTAGGGACAGTCGTCCTCAAAGTCGGCCATCAGCAGGCCCTGGCGGTAAAAAAGCTCGGCTTCCGAAAGCCAGCGGCCCGCACCGCCCTTGGGGTCATCCTGCCAGCGCGATATCTCGCGCATTTTACGGTACTGGTCGGGGAGGAAATTCTGCATCTGTCGGCCGGTTTTGAGAATCGGCTCGTCTGCGTAGATTTCGTTTGAGAAGCGGGTGGACTGATGGGTCCGGGCCTCGGCCATAATGCGCTCGATGAGCATCTTGATGTCCTGGTCGGCCACCGCTTCTCCTCTCCTAACGCAGCTACGGTGACCTCATATCATAGCACAGCATCAAACAGATGTTCGAGATACCGCTGCGTTGATAGATTTAGAACAGGAGGGCGTAGATGACGGCGATGACGACGGAGGGGAGCATATTGGCCGTGCGGAAGGTCTGAGGACGGATGAGGTTGACGCCGACGCAGAAGATGAGCATGGAGCCTACGAGCGAAAGGCTGTCGAGGGCTGCCGTGGTCATGATGGGGGAGAGCGCGCCGGCAAACAACGTGATCGTCCCCTGGAACACGGCGACGGGCAGGGCGGAGAAAATGCAGCCGCGGCCAAGCGACGCCGTCATGGTGCAGACGATGATGCAGTCCAATGCGCCTTTCAAGGCAAGCGTTGACCAGTCACCGAGCAGACCGTCCTGGATCGATCCCACGATAGCCATGGCACCGATGCAGACGGTCAGCGATGTCGAGACAAAAGCGTTGGTGAACTCGTTATCGCCCTCACTGCCAGTCTTGCGCTTGAGCCATTCGCCAAGGTTCTCGATGGCGGCCTCCAAGTTGATGGCCTCGCCGATGAGCGAACCGAGCGCAAATGAGACGATGAGCATGGTGGTACCGGTGGTCGCTAGCGCCTTTCCATCGATGATGAGCATCTTTTGCATGGTGCCGCCCAGGCCGATAAACAGGACGCACAGCCCCGATGCTTTCATGAGCGTGTCTTGGATGCGCGGTGTAATGAAGCGGCCGCCCGCTAATCCCAAAAGACCGCCCGCAACTAAAAGCACAACGTTGATGATTGTTCCCAAGCCCGGCATGAGCCCTCCTGTATTGATGCCAACGTGGCAATCGTAGCAGAACGAAATGCGAGGCACATCGCGACTCATCTAATACGTTATATAAGTGGTGTTAGGAATGATGCGCAGCATTTAAGCCTCAGGTGGTTGTCGGGACATAGGGATAGTATTCAAAGCGCAGTGTCATAAGCCGCTGCGGGAATTCAATAGCCGCGGCGATGATATTGGCATCGCGGGCACGATCAAACCCTTCGAGTTCGATCTGATACGAGACGTCTTGCATAATGTCCAGACGCCGCCAGGCTAGGAGTGTGTCGCCATCGAATTCCAAGGTCTTGCCTCCATCTGGAGCAACGGCGTATAGACGCAGCTTGGCGGTGGTTGCAGGGTCGACAACCGTGACCTTTTTAATTTCGTTTCGAGTATTCTTGGCGCCCAACAAGGTGAGCAGTGTTGGGGCCACGACCTCGCCCGATGGCAAAAAGACGACTTCGATGGATTCGGGAAATGCGATGATGGCCGACTTGCGGACGGGTTGATTGGCGGCGGCAACTTCGATGTTCGCAGCGTCGATGACCTCTGTGTGGTCGAGCGCGGCAAGCACGCAGCAGTTACCTTCATCGATCTCTTGAGGATCAGCAAGCCCCAGACTGTCCGCGAGTTCGGAATCGTTTGGATCGGTAGCGGGTTCATTCGGTGCTTCGAGAGAAGCTGGGACGCTGTTTGTCGGCGACGGCGTGTCGCCCGCACCTGCTTCTTTGTCCGCGCTCTCTTCTTGTATGGTTGCGTTGATGGGTTCGTCGTTTGGGGGGAGCGTCTTGGCGTCAAACGCGGAGGGGAGAATTCCGATAGCTCCGGATCCGTTCCACTCCATTTCGAGAAGCGCCGGGTCGGCAAGAATGCGTTGCCTGCTTTGCGCGTGGGAATCGATTTCAAAAGGACCTGCCTCTATCCCTCGTGTAAGGCTGAGTGATCCGGCTGGCTTCTCGAAATGAGCGTCTGTGTCTTTGGTACTGACGGCGTAGAACAGCAGGGACGCTTCTCCCGCCGCGATGGCATCGGTGCCGGCTTTGGTCAGCCGCAATGATGCCGTGAATGAGAGGGTGGGCTGCGCATCGTCTGCATTCGCGGCGGCGACGCCCAGACATATACCGCCTCCTTTCTCAAAAAACGTACCGTCGAAGGCGACCTTCGCTCCGTTCGCCGAGTCATCGACCGAAGCGATGTCGATGCGCAGCTCTAAATTGCATGGATCGCCATCTGCATCGAGCACAGCCGAGCGCCACGTGCAGACGGCGCACCCCGCCCGGGAGCCGTTTGCCTTGTTCGAACGATCGATATCCACGACTATCGAGCCGTCCGTATTACGACGAAGACATCCCGAGGTCGAGATTGCGGCCTGTGCGATCGAAAAACGCTTGCACGCAATGGCGCTCGATGGATTTGGTGCGGAACTTAGGGCTGCTGGTAAAGAGTCTGCCATGACGGGAGCCGCCCAAGCGGCGACAGACGTTCCGGTTGCGAGCGCGCCGCAGAGTGCGACGACGGGCAAAAGGTTCTTCGATGCCATGGGGTCTCCTTAGCTAATTTAGTGCGGCCTGTCCGTGTTTTGTTTCTGGCTGCGTTTGATGTGCAGACCGAGGCCGGCGGTTCCCGCGCCTGCTGCTGTGGCGCCTGCTGCCAAGAGCCATCGTCTGTCGCCTGTCTGCGCCAACGGTTCCTCGCGGTCGCCGCGGTCGAGCTCCGAGAGGTCGACCGTCACTTGCGTGGCGGCCTGCGCCTGTTCTTGCTGGGCAAAGGCCATGGCTGGCCCAAACGCTAGGATGCTGACGGCGGCGGCCAGGGCGACGGCCTTATGCCGTGTGCGCACCGGGCTCGACCGTCCAGGTGATCGTTGCAACCTGATCGCCTTCGCCGGTTACGCGGAAGATGTCGCGCGTGACGCGGGCGACGTTTCCGCTTGTCTTGAGCTTAATTTTGTCCGTGCCGCCGGCAATGCCCTGGTAGCCCATGTCGAAGGCTGCGTTCTTGGAAAGATCGAGGCCCGTCTCCTGCATTGCGGCGCTGGCGTTTTGGAGTGCGCCGTCGGGGCCGACCTTAAAGTCGATGGAGTTCTGTGCGGTTCCGGCCTTGGCGTCGGCGGCAATGGTCCAGGTGTTCATGGCGTCGATCTTCATGTTGGTGACATGGATGCCGTAGGCCGAATGATTGTCGATGGTGGTCGCGTCTTCTGAGGGGCCCTGAAGCGTGCCGTCGGCCTTGGCGACGAAGGGAATAACCGTCGGAACTTTGAACTCAACGTTGTCGATCTCGGTCCTGACCATTACTTTCGTGGTTCCAACGCGCCCGGCTGCCATAGCTGGCGTCGGGACGGCGCCCATTGCGAGCGCGAGCGCGAGCCCTGCGCCCACGACGAGCGCTCTGGCTCCGTTCATGTTCCTGGTGATGTCCATGGTCGTTCCTTTCTATTCGCCGCGGGCCGTCCCCGCGATGATTGGACGAATGCTGGTGAATTGCGTGCGGTGTCGCGTCGACTGGAAAAGCTAGTTCTCGGTTTGCTCAACCCGCACCTTGACACGTGTCGGATTGCCGTGGCTGTCGAGGGTCTTGGCATCGAGTGCCTGGATCTCGATGTACGCCTCGCCTTCTTTGATGTCGCCGGCGGGGCACGTCTCGATTGTCTTACCGGTCTCGACCACACCGGATTCGTACATGGTCTCGTCGTTTTGGATGACGCGGAATCGCTGGGGAAATTTATTGTCTTGGACGTTTTGCACGTTGACGCGCAGCTTGCCGTCCTCCTGCAGCTGAGCGACCGGTGCGACCGAAATCGTCATCATGTTGTCGCGGACTATGGCGTCGAGCTCATCTTGGATTTCCTGACGCGTTTTGCCCTCGGCCGTCGTAACCGAAGCGCCCGCCTCGGGTACGGGCTGCGACTGCCAAGCGTATAGTCCTACGGCGACAAGGGCACAGACGATGGCCAAGCAGGCAACGATGAGCTTCTTGCGACGACCCAGGCCTGCAAAGTGGGGTGGCTTCTTCGCGCTCATGCGGCATCCTTGGCGGTATAGATGCGCGCAAAGGTGGACGGGTTCGCTCCAAAGAGCATGTGAAGCATCAGGCGGCGTGAGTAGACAAGCTCGTCGAAGTCGGGAGGGAGCTCGATGTCGTGGATATGCGCGATGCGGTGGGCGAGCGCCGAGAACGACTCGGGGTCGCAGATCACATCGGTGGTAACGTGGTAGACCGTCGTATCGGGGAATGCCTCTTCGTCGAAAGGCAGGAGATGGGGATCGTCGTCGACTTCGATGGCGATGCCGTACTGGGGCCAGTAATATGCCATGGGAACCTCCCTGCTTCTGGGGCCAAAACTTCTGTCGGTTTTGGCTGTCGATGCCGACCGTATCAGCCGTTACTTGACCAATTGCTGACCAAATGCTTGACGGATTGGCGTCTCCGCAGGTAAAAGGCGGCAAAAAATACTCCAACTTTTTTCGAGCGGCAATCGCGCGGTCAGTGACGGCGGGGCCATATGTATTAAAAGCATCGTCTGCCGAGGAAATCCAGCCGCTCGCCGAATTGCACGAACGTAAAAATCGCCAATTATGGAGACGGTCTCGAACACGTCGACGAAACGATGCGGTAACATCTCCCTGCAAACACTGTAGTTAGCTAAAGGAGGAGTTCGCGTGTCTGTAACCATCAAACCCTTCACCGACGAGTTCGAAGAGTATGGCCGCGATGAATCTCGCGCATCGGGCGAAGCATCGAGCATCTCGTTTCCGACAACGGAAGACGAGGTCCGTGCCATTTTGGAAAAGCTCCATGCCGAGCGTGTCCCGGTAACGGTTCAGGGCGCCCGAACCGGCCTTGCCGCCGGTGCCGTGCCCCACGGCGGGCATATCCTCAATACTTCCCGTATGAATCGCTACTTGGGCCTTCGCCGCGATGAACAAGGCCAATTTTTGCTGCGCGTGGAGCCGGGCGTTGTGCTCTCGGAGCTGCGCAAGCAGCTGAGCAAGAAGGTGCTGCCGACCGCTGGTTGGGACCAGGCATCGCTTGAGGCCTACGAGGAGTTCCAAGAGGCTCCCGAGCAGTTCTTTCCCACCGATCCCACCGAGGCGTCTGCCTGTCTGGGCGGCATGGCGGCATGTAACGCCTCCGGTGCCCGCAGCTACGCCTACGGCCCCATGCGCCCACATATCACGGGACTCCACGTCGTGCTGGCTGATGGCGATTTGCTTGAGCTTCGGCGCGGCGAGGCTTTTGCCCAGGGCCGCCACCTGTCGCTCGTGACGGCAGCGGGCCGTACACTCGAGCTCGATCTTCCCGGCTATACCATGCCCAAGACAAAAAATGCTTCGGGCTATTTCGTTGCTGACGATATGGATGCCATCGATCTGTTTATCGGTGCGTGTGGCACAATCGGTGTCATCACCGAACTCGAGATTGCCCTGCAGGTGGCACCCGCGGTCGTTTGGGGCGTGAGCTGCTTCTTCGACAGCGAAGACAAGGCCGTGTCCTTCACCGATTCTGTGCGTCCCGTCCTGTCCCATGCGGCTGCCATCGAGTACTTCGATGCTGGCGCCCTGGATATCCTGCGTCGTCAGCGTGAGCAGTCGACGGCGTTTGCCTCGCTGCCTGCGCTCGACAAAGACGCCAAGGTCTGTGTCTACGTGGAGCTCGACTGCGACGACGAAGCCCAGGCGACTGAGGAGCTGTATCACTTGGGGTGGGTACTGGAGCTTGCGGGCGGCAGTGACGATGCGACATGGGTCGCGCGCACCGAGGTCGATCGCGAGTGTCGGCGATTCTTCCGCCATGCGGTGCCCGAGAGCGTCAACATGCTCATCGACGAGCGCCGCCGCATGGATCCCACCATCACCAAACTGGGTTCGGACATGTCGGTGCCCAACGCGCACTTGGCCGATGTTATCGCCCTCTATCGCCGCACGCTGGCGGAAAGTGGGCTTGAATCTGCCGCCTGGGGGCATATCGGTAACAACCATCTGCATGTGAACATTCTGCCGCGCGATGCACAGGATTATCGCCGCGGCGCAGAACTCTTTGCCCAGTGGGCTTCCGAGGTCACGGCCATGGGCGGTGCCGTCTCCGCAGAACACGGCGTCGGCAAGATCAAGGCGGGCTTCTTGGAGACGATGTACGGTCACGAGGCCATGGTCGAGTCGGCGCGGCTCAAGCTCCAGCTCGATCCTGCCGGGCAGCTGGGTCGCGGTAACCTGTTTTCGGAGAAGCTCTTGGATGAGCTCGTCCAGAAAGGGGGCGCGTGAAGATGAGCGATTTCCATATGGTGGTGTGCGTCAAGGCCGTGCCGGGCAGCACTGAGGTCAAGATGGACCCCAAGACCAATACCATCGTGCGCGATGGCAAGCAGGCGGTCATTAATCCCTTTGATGCGAGCGCTTTGGAATGCGCGCTGGCGCTGAAGGACGACTTTATCGGCTTTGGCATGGATGTGCGCGTGACGGTGGTGTCGATGGGCATCCCCGCGACCGAGTCGCTGCTGCGCGACTGCATCGCTCGAGGCGCCGACGATGCGCTGCTGCTGACCGATCGCGCCTTTGCAGGTGCCGATACCCTGGCAACCACCTATGCCCTCAAGTGCGGCATCGAGGCGCTCGACGAGGACTTCGACCTGCTCATCTGCGGCAAGATGGCGGTGGATGGCGATACGGCCCAGATTGGTCCCGAGCTTGCCGGTGCCTTTGATATTCCCTGCGTGACCGACGTGAGCTGCGTGCAGAGCGCGGGCTTTACGACCTGTGGCTCGCTGGCGCTCGTTCACGGATGCGATGCTGGCGAGGAGACGGTGTACCTTGAGATGCCGTGCGCGATGACGACTGCCAAGGAGATTGGCCAGTTGCGTATGCCGAGTATTGCCGGTATTCGCGCGGCGGAGGAGGCGGACGTGCGCGTGGTCAGTGCCGCCGACGTGAACGCCGACCCCGCGCGTTGCGGTCTTGCCGGGTCGCCGACACAGGTCGTGCGCTCGTTTGTGCCCGACCGTGACCAAACGTGCGAGGCCGTTGAGGGGACGGCGTCCGAGCAGGCGGCAAAGCTTGCCAAGATTATCGAGGGGATGGCATAGATGAGCGGACTGATTATCGATAGCGAAGCCTGTATCGGCTGCGGTCGCTGCGTTCGCGCCTGTGCCTCGGGCGGCATCGTAGTGGAAGGCGAGCGACCCAACCGATGCGCCCGCGTAACTGACGGCTGCATCCTATGCGGTGGGTGCGTCGACGCCTGCCCCGTCAATGCTATCTCGATCGAGCGTGACGAGGCCGCTGGTGCGGTGGACCTTGATGCATATCGAGACATTTGGGTCTTCGTGCAGACTGACGAGCACGATGCCGTGGCTCCCGTGGCCTACGAGCTCATGGGCAAGGGGCGCGAGCTTGCCGATGCTCGCGGCTGCCGTCTGGTGGCACTGGTCGGCATGAGCCCCGAGGGCTCGCTTGGGGACCTGGAGCATCTGGTTTGCGCGGGCGCCGACGAAGTCCTGGTCTGTCGCGACGAGCGCCTGCGCCAAAACGATGCGGAGGTCTACGCCCGCTTGATCTGCGATTTGGCAGCCGAACGCAAACCCGAGGCCATCCTATATGGTGCAACCGCTTTTGGTCGCGAACTGGCACCCGGCGTTGCCGTGCGTTCGCAGACGGGTCTTACGGCCGACTGCACCGTGCTTTCGATGGATGCGGAGTCGGGCCTACTGCAGCAGACGCGCCCGGCGTTTGGCGGCAACTTGATGGCCACCATTATCTGCCCCAATCATCGTCCCCAGATGGCAACGGTGCGTCCCGGCATCTTTGGAGCGCCCGAGTTTGATTACGGCCGCTCTGGCACGATTACCCAGGTATCGCTGGCGGATGATGTTAAGGCCCGCGTCAAGATCTCGATTCCAGCCGAGGAGTGGGGGCAGCAGGCATCAATTGCCGATGCCGAGCGCCTGGTCGTGGTGGGCCGCGGCATTGGCTCCAAGAAGAATCTGCCTCTGATGCGAAAGCTCGCCGATGCGCTGGGTGCCGAGCTTGGTTGCACGCGTCCCGTCGTGGAGGCGGGTTGGCTGGAGTACCGCCACCAGATTGGCCAGACCGGCGTGTCGGTTTCGCCTAAGCTCCTCGTGAGCATCGGCGTTTCGGGTGCTATCCAGCACCTAGCCGGCATCGGCGGCGCGGAGTGCATCATCGCCGTCAACGAGGACCCGGATGCTCCCATCTTTGGCGCTGCGCAGTACAAAGTTGTCGGCGACGCCGTCGAAGTCGTCGAGGAGCTCCTGGCCCAGCTCGAGCGCTAGGCGCGCGCCAGCCAGTCGCGCATCTCGTCCTTTAAGCGCTCCCAGGTCGCTTGCGTGGCGGGATCGGTAAAGGGGCGCACAATGCCAAAGGGTGCGTCGAGCAGGCGGTAGATATCGCCCTGCTCGCGCGCCAGCGCGCGGCTTGCCGGATAGACGAGCTCAAACATAAAGCAGATAAGCCCCACCAAGAAGTCGGCGGGCTCATCGCGTTCGTCGCGTGCGACGCAGCGGTGCTCGTCAAAGGCGGTAAGCGCCGGTGTCGAGAAGCGGCTGGCGAGAAATGTGTCCTCATCAACCTTGAGGATGGTGTCGACGGTGCTGTCGGCGATGGCGCGCATAATGTCAATCTTGTCACCATCGCGCACGATATCGCAGAAGCTCCGCGTGCGCTCGTCGAGCTGCGCGGGTAGACGGAAATCGCTGTGATAGGCAATGCTCGCTCGGATGAGCTCATCTTCTGCTGGGTCATCGATAAAGTCGCGGATGCTCGTTACGGCGGGCGCATTGGCGGGATTCTCGCCAAAGAGGACTTCGACGCCCAACGCCGCATGGCTCATGCTTTCGGCATCCTTAAACGTGTCCCAGCGTCGCAGCTGTTCAAAGCGACCCATATCGTGCAGCAGGCCGCAAAGCCACGCCAGGTCAATGTCCTGCGGTGACCAGCCCTGCTCGCGCGCTACGGCATCGCATGACTCGGCCACGTGGTACGTATGCTCGATTTTGAGCGCGATGCGTGGGTTGGTGGCGTCGTAGGCATCGGTGTAGCTTTTGAAGGCCGCGCGCGCCCGGTCTCGATCGATAGCTGTCATAATGACTTCCTAAAAAGTTGTGTCTTTCGATCCGGTGGCAATTGTAGGTGAACTCGGTTGCTGTCGGATGATGATTCTGCCATGTCGTTACATGCGGCTCGGAGACCTTGTCAGGATGAGAAGCGTATGGTGCTCAAAATCGTTAGAACCGTCTGGCCGGTGATGCTTACCTATGTTGCGATAGCCGCGTCGTGCGGAATGATCATGGGGCAGACGGGAATGGAGCCCTGGATGGTCTTTGCTCTGAGCAGCACGTTTGTGACGGGCAGCGGGCAGTTTATGATCTGCAACCTGTGGTTGGCGGGTGTGCCTGCAGCATCGATCGTCGCGAGCGTCGCCGCAATCTCCTCGCGTTTTGCGCTTTACTCGGCATCGATCGCGCCGCATCTGAGGGGTGCCTCGAAGCGTCAGACGCTGGCTGTTGCCGCGACACTTACCGAGGAGGCATACGGCATCTCGCTTGCCAAGTTGGTTGAAGGGGAGGATTGGGGCCCGCGTGAGTCCTTCGTGCTCAACGTGATCCTTATCGCAACATGGGGCGTTTCGTGTACGACGGGCGCCATCGTCGGCGCCGTTGTCGATGTTCCCACCGCTATCGCGGGTTTTGTCTGCACCTCGCTCTTTATCTGCCTGCTCTTTTCGCAGCGACTGTCGAGCGGCAATGTCGTAGCTGCCAGTTTGGCTGCGGTGTCCGTTGCCATATGCAAGTTCTTGGGGTGGACGAATATCGCCGTGCCGGTAAGCGTGCTCGTCGGCGTTGCCGCGGCGCTTGCGTGCGATGCTCTCGCCGAAGGAAGGGGTGCTCGCGATGCCCGTTAATGAGTTTTTGGTCCTGTGGCTGTCGTCGTGGGCGGCCATCGCATTTTTCCGCATTGCCCCGGCGTTTGCGTTGCGCGGGAGAACGCTGTCGCCCCGCGTTACCGAGGCCTTGGGTTATATTCCGCCCGCCGCCTTCGCGGCGCTGGTCGCTAATGATTTGATAAACCCCGGCGCTTTTGACGCCGGCTTGTGGCGAGGCTTGATTCCCTGGATTGCGGCCGCCGGCGTCGTGGCGGTGGCAATTAAGACAAAGTCGATGTTGTGGTGC
The DNA here is from genome assembly GCF_015552075.1 of Collinsella aerofaciens. Lineage (GTDB taxonomy): Bacteria > Actinomycetota > Coriobacteriia > Coriobacteriales > Coriobacteriaceae > Collinsella > Collinsella aerofaciens_Y. Next base: position 29,306 of record NZ_JADNDZ010000007.1, on the reverse strand, counting down.
TGCTTCTCGGGCATCGTGTTCTATATCGTTTTGAGTCTTGTATAAAAGCAGGGCGCGCTTACCGTCCTGGCCAACGAATCGAATTTCTCACCGAGCCGGCCTGCTTCTTCTGGTACCATGGTCAAACTTTACTGTAGCAAAGCGTGACGTGGGCTTTTGTTCTGCGTCAGCGGAAATGGGGGTTTCATGGCACAGGAAGCAACCGCCAACGAGCAAAAGAAATTCAGGGTCCCGCGCATCCCGGGCGACATCATGATTTACCCGATGATCGTCGGTCTTTTGCTCAACACCTTCTGCCCGCAGGTCTTTGAGATTGGCGGCTTCTTTACGGCTGCCTGCCGCGGTGGCTCCAATACCATCGTCGCCGCGATCCTGCTTTTTGTGGGCGCCGGCATCAGCTTCAAGTCCACGCCGGACGCCATCAAGACTGGCATTGTCGTACTGATTCCCAAGCTGGTCGTCGCAGCGGCTCTCGGCCTAGGCGTGGCATATTTCTTTAACGACAACTTCCTGGGTCTGAGCTCCGTGTCTATCATCGGCGGCATCACGTTTTGCAACATGGCGCTCTATACGGGCATCATGGGCGAGTTCGGCGATGAGTCCGAGCAGGGCGCCGTCGGTATCCTGTTCTTTACGGCCGGCCCCGCCGTCACGATGATCATCCTTGGTGTTTCGGGTCTTGCCAACATTCCCGTTGGTACCATCATCGGCTCCATCTTGCCACTCGTTATTGGCATGGTCCTGGGCAACTTGTTCCCGTTTATCAAGAACCTGCTGGTCCCCGGCGCCAATCCCGCGATCGCCGTTATCGGCTTTCAGCTCGGTGCGTCCATGAGCCTTTCGAGCTTTATCACCGGCGGTATTTCGGGTATCCTGCTGGGCCTCATCACGCTCTTTATCGTCGGTCCCATTACCTTTGCCTTCGAGCGCTTGTGTGGCGGCAACGGTAAGGCGGCTGTGGCATGCTCCACCATTGCCGGCACGGCCATGACCACGCCGGTCGCCCTCGCCGAGGTCGCTCCGCGCTATGCCGAGCTTGCGCCCACCGCGTATGCGCAGATCGCCACCGCCGTCATCATCACGGCAATCATGGCCCCGATTCTGACCGGCTGGGTCGATAAGAAGTTCTGCCAGGGCAAGGAAGACCTGTCGCCTGCCGGTGTCGAGGCCATCGAGGAGGCTGTCGCGGCCGACATCGATGGCGAGTAGCAATCGATACCCATCAATGATTCCGGCGTGCAACTCGCGCCGTTTGAGCGCCCGAACGAGAGCTGTCTTGCAGTGACGTTCGGGCGCTCTGCTATTATTCCCCTTACCCCTGCGGAGAAAGGGGCGTTTATTGCCCAGACACGAATCGGGCGATTCTGACCACTTGGATATTGAAGGGAGGGCGTCTAGTGGTTAAGGCACTCAAGATTGAGATATTCCTGCTATGCATGATTGTTCTTATCGGGCTTGCCGTACGAAGCCGTCGCTCCCTGTTCTCGAGCACCCAGCAGCTTTTGTTTAGCATGCTGGGCTACACGTCTGCTGCCTACATTTTCTTCGATATGATCTGGACGCTTTCGGATGGTGTGGACGGCACGTTGGGCATTGCAGCCAACTGGATTTCCAACGCGGTTTCGTTTTCGCTCTTCGCCATCGCGTGTCTCATTTGGTTTATCTATTCCGAGACGATGCAGGGTTCTCACCTTGTGACCTCGCGCTATAGGGTGGTGCTTGTAACGTTGCCTACGGCTCTGGTGGTCGTGCTGGCTTTTACCAGTTACTGGACGCACGCCCTGTTCTATATCGATTCGCAGGGCGTGTATCGTCGCGGCTTTGCCTATATGATCCAGCCCATTGTCAGCTACTGTTACGTTATACATACGTCCCTGCATGCGTTTGTGCAATCTCGCAGGGTCGAGAGCCTGCAGACGAAGGCTATCTATCGAACCTTAGCATTTTTCGCCATTCCGGCCCTGGTGGGCGGTACCTTTCAGATCGTATACTCGGTGCCTGGCCTTTGTGTCGGCATAATGATTAGCATGTTGCTGCTCTATATCATCTGCCAGGAGCAGCTCATCTCGACCGACCCGTTGACTGGCCTCAACAATCGCAACCGTTTTGAGACCTATATGCTGTCGCTCTTCTCAAATGTTGGTCATACGGACGATGTGTATCTTCTCATGATGGACGCTGACGGCTTTAAGCAGATTAACGATCGCTATGGACATGTGGAGGGTGATCATGCTCTTCAGGTCTTATCTGCTGCGCTCAAAAAGGTCTGCACGGCGTCTGGCAGCTTTATCGCACGTTATGGCGGCGATGAGTTCGTAGTCCTTCAAAAGGCGGCAGCGGAACAGGACATCATACGTCTGTGCGCGGCAATCAACGACGAGCTCGCGCGCGCCGAGGTGCCGTATCTGTTGCGGATGTCCATCGGCTACGCACGGGTCGGTGACGGCGTCGATACCTGGCAAGACTTGCTTCGCGCTGCCGACGCGGAGCTCTACCGCGTCAAGGCCGAGAAAAAGAAGGCCGGCGTCCAGATACGCTAGGAAAAGGGCGCACGCTGGCGTGCGTGGCGCCCCTCGGCTCACCGATGTACTCCATTAAGCTAAAGTATGTGAATCCCTTCTGCTAAATTAGGGCAGCTCGTTAGGCCTTTTTGGGCCTGTTGACGATGATGATGCCGCTGCAGACCAACAGCAGGGCAACGATGACGGTAACGGGGCTCGTGCCAGCGCCCTCGCCGAGCAGCAGCGCGCTCAGCACCACACCAAAGACGGGGTTCATAAACCCAAAGACCGAGACGCGGCTGACGGGGTTGACGGCAAGCAGGCGCGACCACAGCGAGTACGCGACGGCGGAAATGAGTGCCATATAAATGATGAGCGCGATGGCGGGGGCGATTTCGGTGGGGGACAACGTGCCGCCCATCAAAAACCCGATGGCGGTAAGGACCACGCCACCGACTAAAAACTGCCACCCGGCAAGCAAGACGCCGTCGTGCTCGCGCGAGAAGATGCCGATCAGGCAGGTCGATAGGGCGCCTGCAACAGTGGAAGCCAAGATAAAGCCCTCGCCGTCGAGCGTAAAGCCAAAGGTGCCGTCCGCGCCCGAAAGGTTGACGAGCGCGACGCCGGCAAAGCCCAGCGCACAGCCAAGCACCTTGGCCGTATTGAGCTTCTCGGTGTGAAATGCCAGGGCGGCAAAGAGGATTGCGAGGAAGTTGGCGCTGGCCTCGATGATGGAGCTCGACATGGCGCTGGCGCGCGAGAGGCCCAGATAGAAAAAGAAGTACTGCCCGATAGTCTGGAAGAGCGACAAGACAAAGATGGGCTTGATGTCGCGCGCTTGCGGTATGAGGGGGCGGCGTTGGGCCGCGCTCATCCCAACGATAACCAGGGCGCCGGCAAGCGTAAAGCGTAAACCTGCAAAGAGCAGCTGCGAAGCGCTATCGTGCGCTGGGATGCTAAAGAGTGCGTAGCCGATCTTGATGCAGGGAAAGGCCGATCCCCAGAGTGCACAGCAAACAAGACAGCCCAGGATGAGTCCGGGCAGGGTGGCGAGATACGGTTTGCGGCTTTCCATGATGTCCTTCCTACATGCGCGAAGTAAAAAAGAACCCGCCACCGGATGTGTCGGTGGCGGGTGTTGTTACCCGAAGGGATTGTACCTGATGGGAAAGGTTTAAGCGAAGTAGGCCACGCCGCTCTCAAAGATCGGCATGAACTTATCGCCGGGGACATGCTCGGGCACGTTGCGGTACAGGTTGTCGCCGCGACGCTCGGCATGGCCCATCTTGCCCAGGACGCGGCCGTCGGGGCTCGTGATGCCCTCGATGGCGAGTGCGGAGCCGTTGGGGTTGACGGAGAGATCCATGCTGGGCTTGCCGTCCTCGCCCACGTACTGCGTGGCGACCTGGCCGTTGGCGATCAGCTGGGCGAGCACTTCGTCGTTGGCGACAAAGCGGCCCTCGCCGTGGCTGATGGCGACGGTGTAGGGGTCGTCCAGGCTGCACTGCGACAGCCACGGGGACAGGTTGGACGAGATGCGGGTACGCACCAGACGGCTCTGGTGGCGACCGATGGTGTTGAACGTCAACGTGGGCGCATCGGGCGTGGCGTCGACGATGTCGCCGTAGGGCACCAGACCGAGCTTGATCAGGGCCTGGAAGCCGTTGCAGATGCCCAGCATCAGGCCATCGCGAGCCTTGAGCAGGTCGCGGACTGCCTCGGTGACCTCGGGAGCGCGGAAGAACGCCGTGATGAACTTGGCGGAGCCGTCGGGCTCGTCGCCGCCCGAGAAGCCGCCGGGGATCATGACAATCTGGCTTGCGCGGATGCGGCGGGCAAGCTCGTGGGTGCTCTCGGCGACGGCCTCGGGCGTGAGGTTGTTGATCACGAAGGTGTCGGCCTCGGCACCGGCGGCACGGAAGGCGCGGGCGCTGTCGTACTCGCAGTTGTTGCCGGGGAACACGGGGATGATCACGCGCGGACGGGCGATCTTGGCGCCGCTGTACACGTGGATGTCCTTGGCACGGAAGCCGATGGTCTCGACCTCGGGGGTCTCGTCGGCGCTGCGGTAGGCAAAGACGCCCTCGATGCCGCTCTCCCAGGCCTCCTGGAGCTCGGAGAGCTCGATGACCTCGGAGCCGGTGTCGATGACATAGCCCTCGACGGTGGTGCCCAGGGGCTCGACGACAACGCCGTCGGCGACCTCGGGCAGCTCGGCATCCTCGGCGAGCTCGACGATAAAGCTGCCGTAGAGCGGGGTGAAGAGGCTCTCTACGTCTACATCATCGGCAAGCTCGATGCCGATCTGGTTACCGACGCACATCTTAAAGAGGCTCTCGGCGCCGCAGCCGTAGCCGGGCGTGGAGATGGCCAGGGCGTTACCGGTAGCAGTGAGCGCCTCGACGGCGTCAAACGCGGCGAGCAGCTGCTGGGCATCGGGCCGGTAGTCCTCGCCATAGGTGGCGGGGGCGATACGGACGACGCGGTGCGTCAGGCCCTTGAACTCGGGGGAGACGGCGCGGGCCGCCTTGCCCACGGCGACAGCGAAGCTGATCAGGGTCGGCGGAACGTTGAGCTCGCCGGCCTCGTCCTCAAACGAGCCACTCATGGAGTCCTTGCCGCCGATGGCGCCGGCACCCAGGTCGACCTGAGCCATAAGGGCGCCCAGGACGGCAGCCATGGGCTTGCCCCAGCGCTCGGCCTCGGTGCGCAGGCGCTCGAAGTACTCCTGGAAGGAGAGGTAGGCGCGCTTGTGCTCAAAGCCGGCGGCCACGAGCTTGGCGATGGATTCGACAACGGACAGGTAGGCGCCCGCAAACTGGTCGGCCTCCATCAGATAGGGGTTGAAGCCCCATGCCATAGCGCTCGCCGTGGTGGTCTCGCCGTCCACGGGGAACTTGGCGACCATGGCAGAGCTCGGAGTGAGCTGCGTCTTGCCACCAAAGGGCATGAGCACGGTCGCGGCGCCGATGGTGGAGTCGAAGCGCTCGGAAAGGCCCTTGTTGGAGGCGACGTTGAGGTCGGTGACAAGCGAGGTCATGCGCTCGGCAAGCGTGGTGCCGGCCCAGCTGGGCTGCCACACGCTGCGGGCGCAGACGTGGGCAACCTGGTGCTTAGGCGCACCGTTGGAGTTGAGGAACTCGCGGGACAGATCGACGATGGCGACGCCGTTCCAGGCCATGCGCATGCGCGGCTCGGCGGTAACCTCGGCGATGACGGTTGCTTCCAGGTTCTCCTCGGCGGCGTAGCCCATGAATTCCTCGACGTCACCGTCGGCGACGGCGCAGGCCATGCGCTCCTGGGACTCGGAAATGGCGAGCTCGGTGCCATCCAGGCCGTCGTACTTCTTGGTCACAGTGTCCAGGTCGACATACAGGCCGTCGGCAAGCTCGCCCACGGCGACCGAGACGCCGCCGGCGCCAAAGTCGTTGCAGCGCTTGATCAGACGGCAGGCATCGCCGCGGCGGAACAGACGCTGCAGCTTGCGCTCGACCGGGGCGTTGCCCTTCTGGACCTCGGCCCCCGAGGTCTCGATGGACTCGGTGTTCTGGGTCTTGGAGGAGCCGGTGGCGCCACCGATGCCGTCACGGCCGGTGCGGCCACCCAGCAGGATGATCTTGTCGGTGGGGGCGGGGCACTCGCGACGAACGTGGTTTGCCGGGGTAGCGCCCACGACGGCGCCGACCTCCATGCGCTTGGCCACGTAACCGGGGTGATAGAGTTCGTTGACCTGACCGGTGGCAAGGCCGATCTGGTTGCCGTAGCTGGAGTAGCCGGCAGCAGCAGTGGTCACGAGCTTGCGCTGCGGCAGCTTGCCCTCGAGCGTCTCGGAAACCGGGACGGTGGGGTCGCCGGCGCCGGTGACGCGCATGGCCTGGTACACATAACTGCGGCCCGAGAGCGGGTCACGGATGGCACCGCCCACGCAGGTGGCGGCACCGCCGAAGGGCTCGATCTCGGTCGGATGGTTATGGGTCTCGTTCTTAAAGAGGAACAGCCAGTCCTGGTCCTCGCCATCGACATCGACCTTTACCTTGACGGTGCAGGCGTTGATCTCCTCGGATTCGTCAACATCGGTCATGACGCCGGTCTTCTTAAGGTACTTGGCGCCGATGGTGCCCATGTCCATGAGGCAGACGGGCTTGGCGTCGCGGCCGAGTTCGTGGCGCATCTCCATGTAGCGGTCGAAGGCTTGCTGCACCACGGCGTCATCGATCGTCACGTCCTCCAGGACGGTGCCGAAGGTGGTGTGGCGGCAGTGGTCGGACCAGTAGGTGTCGATCACGCGGATCTCGGTGATGGTGGGGTCGCGGTCCTCATCGCGGAAGTACTGCTGGCAAAAGGCGATGTCCGCCTCGTCCATGGCAAGGCCGCGATCTGCGATAAAGGCGGCAAGGCCGGCCTCGTCGAGCTCGCGGAAGCCGTCGAGCACTTCTACGGGCTGGGGCTCGGGGGTCTCAATGTGCAACGTCTCGGGCAGGTCGAGCGAGGCGATGCGCGCCTCGACGGGGTTCACCACGTAGTGCTTGATGGCCTCGATGGCGGCTTCGTCCAGAGCGCCCGAGATCATATAGACCTTGGCGGAGCGCACGGCGGGGCGCTCGCCCTGGCTGATGAGCTGCACGCACTCGCTGGCGGAGTCGGCGCGCTGGTCAAACTGGCCAGGCAGGAATTCGACGGCAAAGACGGCGCCATCGCTTGCAGGGAGCTCGTCATAGGTCACATCGACCTGGGGCTCGCTAAAGACGGTCGGCACGCAGGAGCGGAAAAGCTCCTCGTCGATGCCCTCGACGTCGTAGCGGTTGATGATCCTCAGGGCCTCGATGCCCTTGATGCCGAGAATTTCGGTCAGCTCGCCCTTGAGCTGCTGAGCCTCGACGTCGAACCCGGGTTTCTTCTCCACGTAGATACGAGAGACCATTGGTTCCTGCCTTCCTGATCGGTTGGGCGTACGGTACGGTATGCGGCAGCGGTCGGTTTGCGGGGCAAGCCTCGCGGTCGCCTTGAGCCACATGTTTGTAAACCTCACTATGATACGACAGCTCGTGGCGCGTTGAGGACGGCGAGGGTGCTACAGTGATGCGCAAACAAGAGAAAGGCATCACATGGCATTTGTTTCGCTCGCCATCATCGCGCTCGTGGCCTTTGCAAGCCCCTTCATCGCCTCGGCGATTCCCGGGAAACCCGTTCCCGAGACGGTCTTTTTGCTCGTGTTCGGCGCGGTGCTGGGACCCCATATGCTCGACATTATCCATGTAGATGCCGAGGTCTCGCTCGTGTCGGAGCTCGGCCTGGCCTTTTTGTTCCTGCTTGCCGGCTTTGAGATCGATCCCAAGAACATCACGGGCGTCGAGGGGCGCTACGGTATGGCCACGTGGGTTGTCACATTTTGTATCGCCTGGCTTGCCGTGCGCTTTACCCCGTGGTTCTCGGTTAGTCATTTCGACGGTATCGCCGTGACGCTTGCCCTTACTTCCACGGCGCTCGGCACGCTCGTGCCCATCATGCGCGAGCGCTCGCTCACCGGCACACGCGTTGGCAATTCGATTCTCGCGTATGGTACGTGGGGCGAGCTCGGTCCCGTGCTCGCCATGTCGGTGCTGCTGTCTGCCCGCACCGGCATCCAGACGCTCGTGATTCTTGGTCTGTTTGCTGTTGTCTGCGTGTTGCTGGCCGTGGTCCCAAGTCGTTCCAGGCGCGTCGGCAGCCGCTTCTTTTCGTTTGTCGAGGAACGCGCCGACACCACGTCGCAGACCTTCGTGCGACTGACGGTGCTCATCCTGGTCACGCTCGTGGCGTTTTCGGCCGTCTTTGACCTCGATATCGTGCTGGGTTCTTTTGCCGCCGGCTTTGTCCTGCGCTATATCATTCCTGAGGGTAACCATACGCTCGAGACCAAGCTCGACGGCCTGGCCTACGGCTTTTTGATTCCGGTGTTCTTTACCGTATCGGGCGCAAAGATCGACCTAACGGCCGTGGCGTCGCGCCCGGGCTTGCTCGCGGGCTTTATCGTGGCGTTGCTGATCATTCGCGCCGTGCCGATTCTCATCTCTATGGGCATTTGTCCCGCGACGCGCGATGTGTCGGCGTATGGCCGCATTACCGTGGCCCTGTACTGCACCACGGCCCTGCCAATCATCGTTGCCGTGACAAGCGTTGCCGTCAACGCGGGCGCGCTGTCGCAAGATATTGCGTCGGTCATGGTTGCCGCCGGTGCCATCACGGTGTTCTTGATGCCATTGCTCGCGCAGCTCTTCTACCGTGTGGTCGACGCCGCGCCGGTTGCCGCCGTGGCAGAAGTTGCCGAGCATCCATCCGATGCGCTCGACATCCTGCGTGCTCATCACGATTTGGCAAGCCTGCTCGCACGCGAGCACGAGCTGTTGACATCGCATGGCCATGGTCGCGTATTCGAGGGCCTGCCTACGCTCGATACGATTGCCGAGCGTCTTTCCGCCGAGGCAGCGAGCGGCCACATCGATGCCCGCATCGTGGACGCGGCGCATCTTCTTGCCGATAAGACCTATGGTGATGAGGTTGACCCGTCCGAGCTGACTCCGCGTGAGCGCCGCCGCTTGGAGCGCGCCAAGCTCGCCGTGCGCGAATATCGCCGCCGCATGCTAGAGCTCTATGCAAGAGAAGAAGCCGAGGACGACGACGGCAAGTAGCAAGGAATGTCGGGATACGGGTTCCGTCCAAATAATAGAAGGCGCGCTGCCTGCGGTTGATGCAGACAGCGCGCCTTTTGCGTTGGGCCTCGTTGAGGTTCGAAGTCGTGGCTTGCGACCTTTAGGAGCGGGCGGCTCCGTCGACGGGGAGCACGGCGCCCGTGACATAGGAGGACATGTCGCTCGCCAGGAAAACAAAAGCGTTGGCGACATCCTCGGGCTCGCCCATGCGGCCGAGCGGAATAGTGGCGACGATGGGCTTGATGACCTCTTCGGGCAGGTTGGCGACCATGTCGGTCTTAGTCACGCCAGGGGCAACGGCGTTGACGCGGATGCCCATGGGGGCGAGCTCGCGCGAGAGCGACTGGACCATGCCGTTGACGGCAAACTTGGACGTTGGATAGCCGACGCCAGAGGGCTGGCCGTACTTGGCGACCATCGAGCTCGTGGTAGTGATGGTGCCGCCGTGGCCGGCCTCGGTCATAATCTTGGCGGCCGCCTGGTGACCGTTAAAGACAGCGACGACGTTGAGGTCCATGACTTTGGCGAACTCCTCGGCCGTGTAGTTGAGCAGCGGCGAGCGCTGGGAGATTCCGGCGTTGTTGACGACCGTGTCCAAGCCGCCCATGTCGGCTGCAGCCTGGGTAAAGGCCTCGGTCACGGCCTCGAGCGAGGTGAGGTCGCAGGAGCGGCCCCAGACCTTGGCGTCGGGATAGGCGGCTGTCAGCTTCTCAACGGCCGCACCGGCGGTCTCCTGACGCGAGCCAAAGACGGTGACGGCGGCGCCCTCCTCGATAAAACGGCAGGCGATGGCATAGCCGATACCGCGCGTGCCTCCGGTGATGATCGCTTTCTTGCCCTCGAGCAACATGGTGCTTCCTCTCATCGCGGGCGGACATTCGCAGCACAGCGTAGCGGTAGCCGGAATCGGTCGCGTCTGCATATCGGTGAACGGTAGCCCGCGTTACCGATGAGCGGTTCGCGCAAATGTACTCTGCCGTTGTGCTTGGGGCAGGAGACAAAAGGGCTCCCGTCCCACATCGGACGGGAGCCCTCAAAGCGTGTATTGCTAGGCAAGCGTTGGATTAGTTGGCCATAACACCTTCGGTCCAGGCCTCGACGTCCTCGATACGCAGGACGTTGGCGACCTCGGCCACGCAGTCGACACTGGCAAGCTCGGCGGCGGCAGCCTGGACGTCCTTCTCGAGTGCGCGGTGCGTCAGGAAGATGACCGAGCAGGCATCGCTGACGCCCGACTTGCCGTCTTCGACCTGATTGATGAGCGAGATCGAGATGTTGTGCTTGGCAAAGATATCGACCGTCTCGGACAGGGCACCCACGCGGTCGGCGATCTTCAGGCGCACATAGTACTTGGTCTGAAGCTCGTCCATGGGCTTAAAGGCGAGGTTGTGACCATAGGGCTCAATCTCGGGCAGCGGAGCCACGCCGCGGCTGATCTGCTCGGAGAGCGACAGGATATCGCCCACGACGGCGCTCGCAGTGGGGAAGGAGCCTGCGCCCGCGCCGTAGAACATGGTCTCGCCCACGGCGTCACCCACCACGTAGACGGCGTTCATGGCGCCGTTGACCTTGGCGAGCATATGGTCGGCGGGAATCAGCGTGGGATGCACGCGGACATCGACGCCGGCGTCGGTGTTGCGTGCGATGCCCAGCAGCTTGATGGTGTAGCCGAGCTCGCGGGCCTGGGCGATGTCCTCGGCGCCGATGGTACGGATACCCTGCTGGTACACATCATCGGTGGTCACGCGGGTGCCAAAGCCGATAGAGGCGAGGATCGCCGTCTTGCTGGCGGCGTCGAAGCCGTCAACGTCGGCGGACGGGTCGGCCTCGGCATAGCCCTTTGCCTGGGCGTCGGCGAGCACGTCAGCGTAATCGGCGCCCTCGGCGTCCATGCGCGACAGGATGTAGTTGGTGGTGCCGTTAAGGATGCCGGCGATGGTCAGGATCTTGTTGCCCACCAGGTCGTGCTCAAGCGTGCTCACGATGGGGATGCCACCGCCGCAGCTGGCCTCGCACTTAATCTGCACGCCGCACGCGCGCGCCTTCTCGGCGAGCGTCTCGACATGACGGCCCAGCAGGGCCTTGTTGGCAGAGACGACGTGCTTGCCGTTCTCGAAGGCGGTGGTGAAGATTTCGGTCGCGGGGTGCTCGCCGCCGATGAGCTCGACGACGATGTCGACGGCGGGGTCCGTGACGACGTCATGCCAGTCGCTCGTAAAGGCCTCGCGCTCAATACCGGCTGCTTCGGCCTGCTCCCAGGCAAGCGCACAGGCGCGGGTCAGCTTAAGGTCGATGCCGTAGGCGGCCAGGTACTCATCGTGGTGGCTCTTGATCAGACGGGCCACGCCGCCGCCGACGGTTCCCAGACCGATGAGGCCGACGTTCACGGTGCGCAGGGATTCGCTCATAGATAGCTCCTTCGTGCATCTTATAGATGGATTAACCAATTGCAGGTTGAGTGCATTCTAGCGTGAACCGAGGGCGTGTGCTTGCCAGGCAACAGGAGCCGCATAAAACGGCACCCCCGAAACGCTGCGGAAACATTGGAAACACGCTCGCTACAAACGGAACTCCGTAACAAACTGTCAACGTTTGCACCATAAGGTTTGCCCTGTGCGACTGGGGCATGCAGGCGCTCGTCGGCGTGGAATGACGAGGGCCAGGTCGAAAAGCCCGCTACGGCCTATGTGATCCAGGACGGCAAGTACATCGCCGCCTAGGCGCGCATAAAGCGCGACCGGTGAGGCTGTTTTATGCAGGGCGGGGATGTCTGTAACAGAACGGAAACATTGCTTTCACATAATAAAGTGGCATTACTGCATAAAGCAATAGAAATACGCAGAAATATGGATAAATGAACAAATCCAAAGAAAAGCCGAAATAACCGCCACTTTTCCTAACTAAAGCGTCTACTATTTTGCGAACGCCGAACACGGCGAAGGATGGCCTGTCGGGTAACAGAAACCCGACGAGATTTGAGAGGAGAGCCGCATGTCGAGCCTCACCGGTAAGTCATTGAACCCTGTTATGAATCGCAGGAGCGTTATCGCGAGCGCAGCAGGTCTGGGGGCGATGTCCATTCTAGCTGGCTGCTCCTCCAACGGCGGCGACAGCGGTTCCGCTGCGAGTGACGCTTCGTTTAAGATCGGCACCATCGGCCCGCTGACCGGCGCCAACGCGTCCTACGGCAAGTCCGTTACCCAGGGTGTCGAGCTTGGCTGCAAGGATTTCTCGACCAAGGAGCTGCCGCTTGCCAGCAAGGCCGAGGATGACCAGGCCGATGGCGAGAAGGCCGTCAACGCCTTCAACACCCTGCTCGACTGGGGCATGCAGGCCCTCGTCGGTCCGACCACCACGGGTGCGTCGGTTGCCGTTGCCGCCGAGTGCGGTAACGACCCCAAGACGTTCATGATCACCCCGTCCGCGTCCTCCGAGGACGTCACCGACGGCAAGGATTGCGTCTTCCAGGTTTGCTTCACCGACCCCAACCAGGGTGTCAACGCTGCCAAGTTCCTGGCGCAGAAGTATGCGGACGAGAAGTTCGTGCTGTTCTATAACTCCGGCGACGCCTATTCTTCGGGCATCGCAGATTCCTTTAAGGCCCAGGCCGCTGAGTCCAAGCTCGAGATTGTCGACGAGGAGACCTTTAAGGACGACTCCGCCACGAGCTTTACCAACCAGCTGACCAAGGCCAAGCAGGCCGGCGCCACCATGATCTTTGCGCCGATCTACTACACGCCGGCGTCCGTACTGCTCAAGAACGCCAAGGACATGGGCTACGACGTCAAGATGATGGGCTGCGATGGCATGGACGGCATCCTGGGCGTTGAGGGCTTCGATACCTCTCTTGCCGAGGGTCTGCTGCTCATGACCCCGTTCTCCGCCGATGACGAGAAGAACGCCGACTTCGTCAACGCTTACAAGGATAAGTACGGCGATACCCCCGACCAGTTTGCCGCCGACGCCTACGACGGCGTGCACGCGGTGGCCGAGGCCGTCAAGGAGGCCGGTCTTGGTGTCGACGCCGACCCGACCGAGGTCGCCGAGAAGCTGTCCAAGGCTATGCTCAAGATTACCGTTGACGGTCTGACCGGCAAGCTCACCTGGAACGATAAGGGCCAGGTCCAGAAGGAGCCCACGGCGTACGTCATCACCGACGGCAAGTACGTACAGGCCTAATAGGCCGCCTTACATAGAGCGGTTTTGATCCCAAGCAGGGGAGGTTTTGGCCTTCCCTGCTTGCTTGGTATCTAGGGACAGTGTAACGTCCCTGTTTCATACATTAACTGGAAACCTATTCGAAAGGGGGATGTGGAACATGACGGTCTTTATCCAATACCTGGTCAACGGCCTGTCCATGGGCAGCGTCTACGCCATCATCGCGTTGGGCTACACCATGGTCTACGGTATCGCCAAGATGCTGAACTTCGCTCACGGCGACGTCATCATGGTCGGTGCCTATGTCTCGTTCTGTGCCACGTCGTATCTCGGCCTCCCGGGCTGGGCATCTGTAATTCTCTCTTGTGTGGTCTGTACCGTTCTCGGTGTTCTCATCGAGGGTCTGGCATACAAGCCGCTGCGTCAGGCGGGCCCGTTGGCCGTTCTGATCACGGCCATCGGCGTTTCTTACTTCCTGCAGAACGCCGCTCAGCTTCTGTGGGGCGCCACGCCCAAGAACTTCACTTCGCTCGTCACCTTCCCGGTGCCGGAGTTCTTGGCCAAGTTTAACGTAAGCGCCGTCTCGCTCGTCACCATCGTCGCCTGCCTGGTTATCATGGCCGGTCTGATGTTCTTTACAGGTAAGACCAAGATGGGCAAGGCCATGCGAGCCGTGTCCGAGGACAAGGCCGCTGCTCAGCTCATGGGCATCAACGTCAACCGCACCATCTCGATGACGTTCGCCATCGGCTCCGCCCTCGCCGCCATCGCCGGCGTACTCCTGTGCTCCTACTCGCCGGTGTTGCAGCCCACCACGGGTGCCATGCCTGGTATCAAGGCCTTCGACGCTGCCGTCTTCGGCGGCATCGGCTCCATTCCCGGTGCCTTTGTCGGCGGCATTCTCATCGGCATCATCGAGGCGATGGCGCAGGCTTACATTTCCACGAGCCTTGCCAACTCCATCGTCTTTGGTGTTTTGATCATCGTCCTGCTCGTCAAGCCTGCCGGCCTCTTGGGCAAGTACGTCCCCGAGAAGGTGTAGGTGAGCGTTATGAAGTTTCTTAAAGACAAGCAGACGCGTCATGACTTTGTCACGTACGCCATGTGCATTGTGGCGTTCGCCATCGTGTTCTTTATGCAGTCCAACCACATGATCCCGCGCATGATCGCCGGTCAGCTGGTTCCCATCACGGCCTATATCGTCATGGCCATCTCCCTTAACCTCGTCGTCGGCATCGCGGGCGACTTGTCGCTGGGCCACGCGGGCTTTATGAGCGTCGGTGCCTATACGGGCATCGTCACCGCCGTCGCGCTGGAGAGCGCCGTTCCGTCCGATCCGATGCGTCTGATCATCAGCATTGTGGTCGGTGCTATCGCCGCTGCTATCTTGGGCTTCTTGATCGGTATCCCGGTCCTGCGCCTGAGCGGCGACTATCTGGCCATCGTAACCCTGGCTTTTGGCGAGATCATCAAAGAGGTTGTCACCTGCCTCATTGTGGGCGTCGATTCCCGCGGCCTGCATGTGATCTTTAACATCACGGGTAACTCCACGATCGACGACCTGCACCTGCTCGAGGACGGCACCGCCATCATCAAGGGCGCGCAGGGAGCATCGGGCGTGTCGACCTATTCGACCTTCCTTGCCGGCGCAATCCTGGTTATGGTCGCGCTCGTGATTGTACTCAACCTGGTTCGCAGCCGTACCGGTCGTGCCATTATTGCCGTGCGCGACAACAAGATCGCTGCCGAGTCCGTGGGCATCTCCGTCACCCAGTACCGCATGATCGCCTTCGTGGTTTCCGCCGCCCTCGCCGGTGCTGCCGGAGCCCTTTTCGGCGGTAACTTCTCGCAGCTTTCCGCCACTAAGTTTGACTTCAACACGTCGATCCTCATTCTGGTGTTCGTGGTCCTGGGCGGCCTGGGCAACATGCGCGGTTCCGTTATCGCGGCGGCGCTGCTCACGGTGCTCCCCGAGCTACTCCGTCAGTTCTCGGACTACCGCATGCTCATCTACGCCATCGTGTTGATTCTGGTCATGGTCTTTACTAACAACCCGCAGCTCAAGGCGTTCTTCGCACGCATTAAGGACCGCTTTGCTTCTAAGAAGGAGGTGGCAGCCGATGCCCAGTCAATTTGAGTTCAACAAGGGCAAGATGGTCCCGTATCCTTCTGGCGCCATCGTTCCCGACCGCGACCTGGGCGAGCGCCCGGCACTTGAGTGCATCCACCTGGGCATTGAGTTTGGTGGCCTTAAGGCAGTCGACGACTTTAGCCTGACTATCGGCAAGACCGAGATCGCCGGTCTGATCGGCCCCAACGGTGCCGGTAAGACCACGGTCTTCAACCTGCTCACCAAGGTGTACCAGCCCACGCACGGCACCATCCTGCTCGACGGTGAGGACACTTCGGGCAAGTCGGTCTACCAGGTCAACCGCATGGGTATTGCCCGTACGTTCCAGAACATTCGCCTGTTCAATACCATGACGGTGGAGGATAACGTTAAGGTCGGCCTGCATAACCAGGAGCGCTACTCCGGCTTTGAGGGCGTGCTGCGCCTGCCGACGTATTGGAAGCACGAGAAGGCTGCTCACGAGCGCGCCATGGAGTTGCTGTCCATCTTTGATATGGAGCATCTGGCAAACGAGCAGGCCGGCTCGCTGCCTTACGGCGCTCAGCGTCGTCTGGAGATCGTCCGCGCGCTTGCCACCAACCCCAAACTACTGCTGCTCGACGAGCCTGCCGCCGGCATGAACCCGTCCGAGACCGCGGAACTCATGGAGAACATCGTTAAGATTCGCGACACCTTCGGCATTGCCATCATGCTTATCGAGCACGACATGTCGCTCGTCATGAATATTTGCGAGGGTATCTGCGTGCTCAACTTTGGTAAGGTCATCGCCAAGGGCACGGCCGAGGAAATCCAGAACAACGACGCCGTTATCGAGGCATATCTGGGCAAGCAGGATAAGGGGGAGAACTAAATGGCAGAGCCGATGCTTTCCGTCTACAACATCAACGTCTGGTACGGCGCCATCCACGCCATTAAGGACATCTCCTTTAACGTTAACGAGGGCGAGATCGTGGCCTTGATTGGTGCCAACGGTGCCGGCAAGTCCACAACGCTCAAGACCGTCTCGGGCCTGCTGCGTTCCAAGACCGGTTCCATCAAGTTTATGGGCGAGGACATTACTCATACGCCCGCTGATAAGCTGGTTGGTAAGGGCCTGGCTCAGGTTCCCGAGGGTCGTCGCGCCTTTTTGCAGATGACGGTCGAGGAGAACCTGGAGATGGGTGCCTATACGCAGCCCAAGTCCACGGTGGCTCCGGGCCTGGAGCGCGTCTACGAGCAGTTCCCGCGCCTGAAGGAACGTCGTCGCCAGGTCGCCGGCACCCTTTCAGGCGGCGAGCAGCAGATGCTCGTTATGGGGCGCGCCCTTATGAGTAACCCCAAACTGCTTATGCTCGACGAACCTTCCATGGGTCTGGCACCGATTCTGATCGAACAGATCTTCCAAATTGTCGAGGATCTGCACAAGGCCGGCACCACGGTGCTTCTGGTCGAGCAGAACGCACAGATGGCTCTTTCCATCGCCACACGCGGCTATGTGCTCGAGACCGGCAAGATCACCATGACCGGCACCGGCCAAGAGCTCCTGCACGACGACAACGTCCGCAAGGCCTATCTGGGCGGTTAATCCATTCAACAAAGGGGGCGCTGACCAACCCGGTCAGCGCCCCCTTTTAAGTTGCGGTGAAATAGGGACTGAATACGGGCTCCAGAGGCCAAAACAGTCCCTATTCCACCGCAACTTCATGGGGATGTGTGACAATGCCCGTCGGAAAACAACTGCTGTCTTTGGGGGCCTATCTATGCTGTACGAGTTTTGTGCCGAGAACTTTGAGCGAGTGCCGGTGGCCATCGAGGCCGGTGCGGGGCGCATTGAGCTGTGTGACAACCTCGCCGTCGGTGGCACCACGCCTTCCGCCGGCGTTATTAGCGCTACAGTCAGCTACGCTCACGAGCACGACGCGCGAGTGATGTGCATGATTCGTCCGCGTGGTGGCGACTTTCATTACAACCAGGACGAGCTGCGCATGATGGAGATGGACTTGGGTCTTGCTGTGAGCGCCGGCGTTGACGGCCTGGTCTTTGGCTGCTGTAAGCCCTGTGCCGGCGGCTGGGCGCTCGACGAGCTCACCCTCGGCGCCCTCGTTATGGCTACGGGCTGCGCGACCGAGGAATGTAAGCGTGAGCCCATCGACATCACCTTTCACATGGCATTTGACCAGCTCTCGCCCGAGTCTCAGCTCGATGCGATTGATACACTTGCCGACTGCGGCGTTACGCGCATCCTCACGCATGGCGGCGCTGCCGGTACGTCGATCGAGGATAATTTCGATCACCTGGCTCGTTTAATCGAGTATGCGGGTGATCGTTTGACCATCCTTCCCGGCGGCGGCATCACTACGGCAAATCGTGACGCGGTCGCGGCGGCGCTAGGCGTCTCCGAGCTCCATGGCACCAAGATCGTGCCGCTGGAGGTATAACCCGTGGCGCTGGTATTTGACGTTCAGCAGGCGAACGGTAAGCCCGACGACAACCGTCGTCCCGGCACCGCGTGCCCCTTTTGCGATACAGAAGGGCTCACCGACATCATTCGCCGTGATGGCGATTGTATTTGGCTCGAGAATAAGTTCAAGACCCTGCGCGCCACCCGTCAAACCGTGCTGATCGAGTCGGCCGATCACGATGCCGACCTGGTGACCTATGAGCCGGATGAACTCCACCATGTGATGCGGTTTGCCCTGGGTTGCTGGCAGCAGATGATCGATTCACAGCAGTATCGAAGCGTGCTCATGTACAAGAACAAGGGTCCGCTCTCGGGCGGTAGCCTCGTTCATCCGCACATGCAGATTGTGGGTTTGGAGCAGGAAGACGGCTATGCTTCGCTGGCTTCCGCCAATTTCGAAGGCATCAATGTCTGGCAACAGGGGAGGATCTCGGCCAACATCTCAACCGAACCCATCATGGGGTTCTTTGAGATCAACGTTTCAGCCCCGCGGGGAATCGCCGCCAGCGATGACACGAGAGATCAAGCCGAGGCGGATCTCTTCGCCGATGCAATCCAGGTAGCTCTGCGCTATATCCTGAACGAGCACCACGGTGGTCGCGCAGAGTCGTATAACCTGTTCTTCTATCACCTGGGCGGTCGGACCATTGCCAAGGCGCTGCCGCGTTGGGTGGTTTCGCCCTACTTTGTCGGCTATCGTTTGGCCCAGGTCAATGCTGAGACCACGCTCGATGTCGATGCGGAGCGACTCCGTGCACATCTGGAGGCGCTCACATCGTAAAGTGAGCGCCCGCACACTGCGGACAGTCTAGCGTGCCATGGCGTCGCGGCCGGCCTCGACCCGCTTGCGCTGGGCGGCGCGCTCCTCGCCGGTCAGACGCTCAAAGAGATGCCCGATAAGCGAGGCGAGCACCTGCTGAAACAGCGTTCCACACATGACGGGAAACACAACTTCGCCCGGAAAGTATTGCGTGGCGATGACGGCGCCCGAAGAGATGTTACGCATGCCGCAGGTAAAGCACATGGTAGTCGTCTCGCTATATGGCAGATGCAGCGCACGGGCGACCAGAAAACCGATGACAAAGCCGCTGATGGCGAAGGTCAAAATAAAGAGGGCGACTTCCAGGCGCACCGCGTTCATGTGCAGCACGTACTCGCTCATGGCGGTGGAGTTGGAGGCGATAACGCCCATCATCATGAATTTGCAGGCGGGCGAGAGCGCGGGGGAGAGCTTCTCGTGTCCCCATCCACGCGTGAGCTCGTTGATCACGATGCCGAGCACGGCGGGGATGGCGATCATAAAGGCCATGTCTTGCATCATGCTCGGCACATCGATCGAGACGGTGGCACCCAGCAAGAGCTTAAGCGTGAGCGGAATCGTCACAGGGGAGATAACTGAGGACGTCAGGATGATAGTGAGCGCGAGCGGGCCGTTGCCGCCGAACATGCTGATCCACATAAAAGCGGTGACGGCCACGGGCACGCTGTACTCGAGCACGATGCCGCAGACAAGGTTGGGGTTGGAGCCAAAGAAGAGTGACCCTATGGTATACGCCGCGATGGGAATAAGCACTGCCGAGACCAGCAGCGCCAGAATCAGGTGCAGCGGACGGTGGAACACCTCGGCTACCTGGTGAAAAGTGTTGCTGAGCGCGCCCTGAAACGTCATAAAGGCGAAGAAGGCGGGAACAATGGGCTTGAGCACGCCGATCTGCTGGGGAAAGAGCACTCCGAGCGCCACGCAAATCGGAACGATGATCTGCATATGCCCCGCGAGGAACTTTCCCAGTCCAGCCCATTGCTTCATATGTCCCGTGACTCCCTTTATCCGCGAACTCGTTTGTATGGATATGCTAGACGCTCGTATGCGTCCGTGCGGCTGAAACGCTCGATTATTTCGAGGCCATTACCGCCATCGTTTGCCGAAACCGCGGCGCACCGCGGCGTTTTGCGTCCGTGCCGCACGGTATAATAAATCCGTTCAACAGATCTGCCTGCCGAAGCGGGCATACACAGAGGACTCATCGCTATGAACCGTGAGAGGTATCGCGGCGACCTGCCCCTATCGGGGGTGGGCGCCTATGTCATCGCTTAAGACGACGCATCGCTGGGCGGTCGCTCGGCAAAACCCCGAGCTCGAAAAGGAGCTTTCGGCTGGCCTGGGCATACCCGGGCTGGTGGCGCGCATTATGGTTGCGCACGGCATTACATCCATCGAGGAAGGCCAACTGTTTTTGACGCCTTCGCTCGATCGCGACTGGGCGGACCCGCTCGTTATTCCGGGCATGGCGGTCGTCGCCGACCGCGTTGAGCGCGCTGTTCGCAGTCACGAGCGCATCGCCGTCTTTGGCGATTTTGACGTCGACGGCATAACGTCGACTTGTCTGTTGACCGAGGCGCTGCGGATGTTTGGCGCCAATGTCACACCGTTTATCCCGCACCGCTTTGACGAGGGGTACGGCCTGTCGCGTGCGGCGCTCGACCGCGTCAACGAGCTCGCCCAACCCAACCTGATTGTGACCGTCGATAACGGCATTGCTGCCAAGGAAGAGGTCTCCTATCTGGAGAGCCTGGGGATCGATTTGGTGGTCACGGACCATCACGAGCCTTCCGACCAGGTGCCGCAGGGCGTGCCCCTGACCGACCCCAAGCTCGAGGACGAGGGTCCCTCGCGCGAGCTTGCCGGTGCCGGCGTGGCACTCAAACTGGTGCAGGTCCTGGGCGAGCGTTTGGGCAAGCCGTCGTATTGGCGTTCGCTGATAGAGGTCGCGGCGCTGGGCACCGTATCCGACATGATGCCGCTCACGCCCGAGAATCGCGCACTGGTCGCCGAGGGCATCCAGCAGATGCGCGTGACGGCCCGTCCCGGCTATATCGCGCTTGCCGCACTTGCCAAGGCCGATCTTTCTACCATTACGGCCGACGGCCTGTCATTCTCGCTCATTCCCCGCTTAAACGCTGCCGGTCGCATGGCCGATCCCAAGCTGGCGCTCGACCTGCTGCTTGCCCGCAATCCCATCGAAGCAAGCGCGCTGGCGGCTGAGCTCGAGGAAATCAACCGCCAGCGCCGTGAGATCGAGGCGGAGCTCACGCGCGATGCCATGGCAAAGGTCGAGGAGACCTATGACGGCGGACGCGCGATCGTCGTGGGCGGCGAAGGCTGGCACGAGGGTGTCAAGGGCATCGTGGCAAGCCGTCTGACCAACCGCTATCACGTGCCGGCGCTGCTGTTCTCGATCGAGGACGGTATCGCGCGCGGCTCTGGTCGCTCGGTGGGCAAAGTTAACCTGTTTGACGCCGTCGAGCGCTGTTCCGACCTGCTGATTCGTCGCGGCGGACATGCAGGTGCGGTGGGTGTGACCATCGAGGCATCCAAGCTCGATGAATTCCGTCGTCGCCTTTCCGCCGTGCTATCGGAGATTCCCGCCGAGGACTTTGAAGACATCGACGAGGTTGCCGCCACGGTCGACCTTTCCGAGCTGAATATCGAGACTATAGAGCAGATTTCCCGTCTTGAGCCGTTTGGCCAGGGCAACAAGGTGCCGCTGCTGGCCGCCGAGGGCGTGACGATGTGCGATCGCGCCGTGGTGGGCAAAACCGGCGAGCACATGCGCTTTGTGGCGACCGATGGCGCCGCAAGCGTGCCGGCCATTATGTTCCGCGTGCCGCAAATCGATAAGCTCATCAACTGCGATAGTGCTGTCGACTTGGTGTTCGAGGCCGTTGCCGAGCATTGGCAGGGGCGTGTGAAGCCCAAGCTCATGATCAAGGATGTTCTGGTCCGCGATACCACGCTGCCCAGCGTCGACGATCCGGCATGCGAGCTTCGTCGTGGCGTGCAGCCGGCGGATTCCGGCCTGCGCCTGGAGTCGCGTAAGCGCGAGACACTCGCCCAGCTTTCTTATACCGAGCTGACGCGCTCGCTTATCCATAGCTTTATAGGCTCGAACCAGCCGCACCGCGCGCAGGTCGAGGCGCTCGATGCCCTGGCCGATCACCAAAGTGTTCTGGCCGTTATGGGAACGGGGCGCGGCAAGTCGCTCATCTTCCATGTGCATGCCGCGCGCGAGGCGGTTCTTCGCGGGCGTGCGAGCATCTTTGTCTATCCGCTGCGCGCGCTCGTTGCCGACCAGGCCTATCACCTCTCGTCGACGATGGCCGCGCTCGGCATTGGCGTCGGCGTGTTGACCGGCGAGACCGTGGAGGCGGCGCGCGATGACGTGTTTGCCGGCTTGGCTTCGGGCCGTACCGGCATCGTGCTCACGACGCCCGAGTTCCTGTCCATTCACCGCGACCGCTTTGCGCGTTCGGGGCGCATCGGTTTTGTCGTTATCGATGAGGCGCACCACGCTGGCCTTGCCAAGGGCGGCGACCGCAGCGCCTATCTCGACATGCCCGATATCCTCAAAGCCCTGGGCGACCCGGTCGTTATGGCCGCGACGGCCACCGCGACGGCTCCGGTCGTGGCCGAGCTTGCCCGCACGCTTCCGATCACTCACACGGTGGTCGACGAGACGGTGCGCGAGAACCTGCAGCTCGAGGACGACCGAGATCTTGCGAGCCGCGAGAACCGTTTGGTGTCGATCGTGGCGACGGGGGAGAAGACCGTCATTTACGTCAATTCGCGCGACCAGTCCGTGGCGCTCGCCAAGACACTACGCAAACGCGTTCCCGACTGTGCGACCCGTATCGCGTTCTATAACGCTGGCCTTACGCGCACCGACCGCCATCGCGTAGAGGAGGCGTTTCGAGACGGCAGCCTCAGCTGCATCGTCTCGACATCCGCCTTTGGCGAGGGCGTCAACCTTCCCGATATTCGCCATGTCGTGCTCTATCACATGCCGTTTGGCGGCATTGAGTTTAACCAGATGAGCGGCCGCGCCGGTCGCGATGGCCAACCCGCCGTGATCCATCTACTCTATTCGTCGCGTGACGCCCGTATTAACGAGCGCCTGCTCGACTGCTATGCGCCCGAGCGCGACGAGCTCGTCACGCTCTATCGCGCGCTGCAGACCATGTGGCGCTCCAACCGCGGCAAGACCGGGGACGATTCCTTTAGCGCGAGCGATATCGACATCGCGCAGATGTGCCTTGCCATCGATGCTCGCACGCCGGTCGACGAGCGCTCGGTGGAAAGCGGCTTGGGAATCTTCGAAGAGCTTGGTTTTTGTCGCGTTTCGGGGTTTGACGACACCCGTCGCATCGCGATGGCCGAAAACCCCGGCCGCGTGCAATTGAGCAGGTCAATTCGCTATTTGGAGGGCTTGCGCTCGCGCATGGAGTTCTCGGCTTTCCGGAGTTGGGCGCTCGATTCGTGCGCTTCTGATATGCTAGCCAAAGTTAACCGCCCGATCGTACCGCGGGCCTAGGGGAAGGGGACCTCGATGGATGCCGCAGCCCGTACCGCCCATGATTCCACCCTCCAGCCTTTTTCGGAGATGGAGCACTATAAGCATGCCGATGAGCTGCCGCCCGAGATTATGGCGGACAGCTACGACAAGCTGGAGCGCCTGTGCCTCAAATATATGAATGAGGACGACTTTTCTAAGGTTGAGCAGGCCTACTGCTTTGCCGCCGAGAAGCACTGCAACCAAAAGCGCCGCTCGGGCGAGATGTACATTAACCATCCCGTCGAGGTTGCCATCATTTTGGCCGATCTCAAGATGGACTGCGATGTGGTGTGCGCCGCGCTGCTGCACGATACCGTCGAGGATACCGAGACCTCGCTCGCCGATGTTTCCGGCCTGTTCGGCGATACGGTGGCCGAGCTCGTCGATGGCGTGACCAAGCTCACCAACATCGAAGTCGACAGCATGGACGAGAAGCAGGCGCTCACGCTGCGCAAGATGTTCCTCGCCATGTCCAAGGACATTCGCGTCATCATCGTTAAACTTGCCGACCGTCTGCACAACATGCGAACGCTGGCAGCCCTGCGCGAGGATCGTCGCCTGTTTAAGGCTCGCGAGACCATGGACGTGTACGCGCCCTTGGCCGACCGCCTGGGCATGAGCTCTATTAAGTGGGAGCTCGAGGACCTGTCCTTCTTCTACCTGGAGCCCGATGCCTACCAGCGCATCGCG
Source organism: Collinsella aerofaciens (assembly GCF_015552075.1). GTDB lineage: Bacteria > Actinomycetota > Coriobacteriia > Coriobacteriales > Coriobacteriaceae > Collinsella > Collinsella aerofaciens_Y. The sequence goes on along the minus strand of NZ_JADNDZ010000007.1, from coordinate 5,307 downwards.
CGCATGGTGGCTGAGTCGCGCGAGGTCCGCGAGCGCTACCTTGCCGAGACCATCAAGACGCTTACCGATGAGCTCAACCGCATTGGTCTGGAGGACTTCCAGATCAACGGCCGCTCCAAGCACTATTGGTCCATCTACCAAAAGATGAAGCGCAAGGGCAAGGAGTTCTCCGAGATCTACGACCTGGTGGCGCTGCGCGTTATTACCCATTCGGTGCGCGATTGTTACTCCACGCTCGGTGCGGTGCATACGCTGTGGCACCCCATGCCTGGTCGCTTTAAAGACTATATCGCCATGCCCAAGGTCAATAACTACCAGTCGCTCCACACGACGGTCATCGGCCCTACGGCTCGTCCGCTCGAGATTCAGATTCGAACCTACGAGATGCATGAGCAGGCCGAGTACGGCATTGCCGCTCACTGGCTATATAAGAAGTCGGGCGGATCGTCTGCTTCCAAGACCAATGACGCTCAACGTTTGGACGACCAGATCAACTGGCTCAAGCATTCGCTCGATTGGGCGGCTTCCGACGAGATCACCGATGCCAAGGAATACCTGCGCTCGCTGAAGGTCGATCTGTTCGATCAGGAGATCTTTGTCTTCACGCCCAAAGGCGAGGTCATGGCGCTTCGTGCCGGCTCAACGCCGCTCGACTTTGCCTATGCCGTTCACACCGAGGTGGGAAACCACTGCGTCGGCGCCAAAATCAACGGTGCGGTGGCTCCGCTCACGCACGAGATCAAGACGGGCGACCGCGTTGAAATCCTGACTAACAAGAGTTCCAAGCCGTCGCGCGATTGGCTCAAGATCGTTAAGACACCTTCCGCCAAGTCAAAGATCCGCCGCTATTTTGCCGCTGCGACCAAGGACGACGACGCTGCCGCCGGTCGCGATATGCTGGCCAAGGATCTGCGTAAGCGTGGCTATGGCATTTCTACGCCGCGTTCGACGCGTGCGCTCAATGCCGTGGCGGAGCAGTTTAACTTCAAGCAGCTCGAGGACCTGTTTGCCGCCGTCGGCGCCGGCAAGGTTGCCTCGCGCGCTGTGGGCAATAAGGTCGAGCAAATCTTGGACCCCAAGCCCGAGGAACAGCTCACCAAGGCCGAGGCTATCGCCGAGGTCGTGAAGCAGCCCGCTCGCGGCTCCAACCGCAAGCCTCAAAAGCGCGGCAAGAGCGCCAGTAACGGCATTATCGTCAAGGGCGAGAGCAACAGCGGCCTGCTGGTCCGTCTGGCTCATTGCTGCAACCCCGTGACGGGCGACGACATCGTCGGCTTCATCACGCGCGGTCGTGGCGTTTCGGTGCATCGCGCCAACTGTCCCAACGTCAAGGGTCTTATGGAACATCCCGAGCGCATGATCGATGTGGAGTGGGACGGCGCTGCCGACACCCTCTTCCAGGTCGAGATCGTGGTCGAGTGCCTGGACCGCATGGGCCTGCTCAAGGATGTCACCATTGCCATTGGCGATGCGGGCGGCAATATCCTTTCTGCCGCCACGTCGACCAACCGCGAGGGTATTGCAACCCTGCGCTTTATGGTCGAGATCTCGGACGCGAGCGGTCTGGATCCGCTGCTGGCTTCCATCAGCAGTGTCGATTCGGTCTACGACGCTCGCCGTCTTATGCCCGGCGAAGGCGGAGCTCAGCTCAAGCGCCGTGTGTAGGTGCGAGAGCCTCTCAGCATCATAGATATTGGTTACGTTCGAGGCATCGTTTGGTGCCTCGAACGTATTTTAGAAGGAGGGTATGCGCATGGGCGATATGACTTTGGACCTGACACCCCGAGGCGCGGCTTCGATTGAGGCGCTCGTCAACGGCCCGATTCAGACCAACAGTTACGCCGTGATTTCGAATGACGAGTGCTTAATCGTCGATCCGGCGTGGGAGGGCGAGCGTCTTGTGGAGCATATCCGCACCGCGCATCCCGAGGTGCGCGTACTCGGCTCTGTCTGCACGCACGGTCATGCCGACCATGTTGGCGGGGTCGCCGGGGTTCGAGCTGTTGTTGGCGACGGCGCACTATATGAGTTGTGCGCTAAGGACGTGACGGTACCTCGCGCAAATATCGAGGAGCAGCGCGCCATGTGGGGTATCGAGACGCCCGATCCGGGTGAGCCGACGCGCTTGCTTGCCGAGGGCGATACAATCGAGGTGGGCGACGTCTGTCTGCAGGTGATCGAGACGCCGGGGCATACGCCGGGCGGCATCGTGCTGTTCGCCGCGACCGAGCAGGGGAACATCGCCTTTGTGGGCGACACGCTTTTCCCGGGCAGCCACGGTCGTACCGATCTTTCCGGCGGTGACGAGGCGGCGATTATGCGCTCGCTCTCCAAACTTGCCAAGACGCTTCCGCCCGATACCGTTTGCTTGACGGGCCATGGCGATTCGACCACGATGGCGCGCGAACTTATGCAGAATCCGTTTATGCAGATGTAGGCTCGAAGCCGTCTTTCGAACCACGAAGACCGCTCAATCGTCAAGCTATTTTCCCCAGTGGGTCGATTCTGTGGGGCAAACGGTCAAAATTTGTCCAATCGGATGGTATTCGTGAACAAACGAACGTTTATGCTCGGGTATGTCGTGGTAAAATCTCAGGCGTTATCGGAGCAACCTTACAGGAGGTTTCTTTTATGCTCGTCAACGCAGCAGACATGCTCAAGAAGGCCGAGGCCGGCAAGTACGCTCTCGGTGCCTTCAACACCAACAACCTCGAGTGGACCCTGGCTATTCTCCAGGCCGCCGAGGAGGCCAAGTCTCCGCTGATCCTTCAGTGCACCGCTGGTGCCGCTAAGTGGATGGGCGGTTTCAAGGTCTGCGCCGACATGGTCAAGGCTGCCGTCGAGGCCACGGGCGTTACCGTCCCCGTCGCCCTTCACCTCGATCACGGTTCTTACGAGGACTGCTTCAAGTGCATCGAGGCCGGCTTCACGTCCATCATGTATGACGGCTCTCACGAGGAGACCTTCCAGCTTAACCTCGACCGCACCAAGGAGCTCGTTGAGCTTGCCCACTCCAAGGGCATGTCCATCGAGGCCGAGGTCGGCGGCATCGGCGGCACCGAGGACGGCGTGACCTCCAACGGCGAGCTCGCTGACCCCGCTGAGTGCAAGCAGATTGCTGACCTGGGCGTCGACTTCCTCGCCTGCGGTATCGGCAACATCCACGGCGTGTATCCCGCCGACTGGGCTGGCCTTTCCTTCGAGCGTCTGGGCGAGATCAAGGCTCAGACCGGCGACCTGCCCCTCGTTCTGCACGGTGGTACCGGCATCCCCGAGGATCAGATCAAGAAGGCCATCTCCCTGGGTATCTCCAAGATCAACGTCAACACCGACCTGCAGCTCGTCTTCGCCAAGGGCGTTCGCGAGTACATCGAGGCCGGCAAGGATCAGCAGGGCAAGGGCTTTGACCCCCGCAAGCTCCTCAAGCCTGGTCGCGACAACATCGTTGCCCGCACCAAGGAGCTCATGGAGGAGTTTGGCTCCGTCAACAAGGCGTAAGCGTCGCTAAACTTCCCACCGGAAGCCCCGTCTCCCTACACTGTTTCCTTTGCGCTCACCTGGCTTCGCCAGAAGTCGCGCCAAGGAAACAGTTCCGGGAGACGGGGCTTCCTTCGTTTAACGCCGCAGGGTTACGAGTCTGAATTAAGGTGGCTACTGGCTTCGCCAGAAGTCGCGCGACGGAATCAGCTCCGGGTGAACGGGGCCTCCTTTGTTAACTCGCTACAGGGTTACTGGGCTGAATTCATTTTTTGACTACCGCTCGGCGGTGTTGATGGCTCCCTTGTTGGGGCTTTCTTTTTTATCTCGCTACAATGGACTTCAAGAGTTCTAATGACTTGGAGTTTGGTATGGCTGTTATTAATGTGCTGCCTTCGGATGGGAAGGTTATTGACGAGGGTCCTGTTGGTTGCTCTGTTGATGTTTGCTGCGATGACTTTCGCCATCTCGATATTGGACTACCGCCTGAGATTCTTCGTCTTAAGGATGCCGGGTATTTGACGCAGGCTGTTGCCGCCTGCGATCGCCTTTTGGAGCAGAATCCTGAGCCTTCCCTGGCAGCCTGCGTTCGTGCCGAGCGGTATCGCATGCTTGAGACGCCGCTTCATTTTTCGGTGTCGCGCGCTCGGGCTATTGCGATGATTCGCGAGGAGTGGCCTGAGTTTACCGAGGAGCAGTTTGACGATTTGATTGACCGTAAGCGTATTGACTGGCGCTTTATCGATGGCGAGCTGTTCGTTCTCGACAACTTCCTCGATTCGCTTCGCGTATATCCCAAAGAGGTCCCCGGCATGCGTCCCGATTCTACGGACGGAATAGCACTGCGCAACGAGATGCTCAAGGAGATGGAGTCGCAAAACGGATTGACTCGCGTTATTACGCTTCAGGCGTCCTTGTCTGTCCCCGGCGCTCTAGAGGGGGAGACCGTTTGCGCTTGGCTTCCCGTCGCGGCTGCCTGCCGTCAGCAGTCTCGGGTCGAGATTCTCGACATGACGCCGGAGGGTACTGTTGCTCCCGCGAACGCTTCGGCGCGTACCGCCTCGTGGTCTTCTTCGAGTGAGCGCTCATTCTCGGTGACCTATCGTTATCACATCGATGCCGCTTATCGCGATATCTATGGGGGTGCGCTTCCGGCGCATCCGTGTATGGACGCGCCGCTGTCCGAGGATATTTCCGAGGACCGTCCGCACATTGCATTTACGCCGTATCTGCAGCAGCTGACGGCCGGTGTTGCTGACGGACTCGAGGATCCGCTCGATCGCGCTCGTGCTATCTATGATTACCTGACACAGCATATCGACTATCGCTATCAGCCACCGTACCTGCTTTTGGGATCTATTGCCGACGACTGTGCGCATTCGCTCCGCGGCGATTGCGGCGTTATGGCGCTCACGTTTATCACCATGTGCCGCATCGCGGGGGTGCCTGCTCGTTGGCAGAGCGGCCTGTATGTTGCGCCCGATTCGGTGGGGCCGCACGATTGGGCTGAGTTCTATACGCCACAGACCGGTTGGCTTAACGCCGACGTATCGTTTGGTTCCTCGGCACGCAGGATGGGGGAGGAGTGGCGTCGTCGTCACTACTTTGGCAATCTCGACCCGTGGCGTATGGTGGCCAACAATCGATTCCAGGCTGAATTTGTGCCTGCTTTCGATGGTATGCGCGAGGATCCCTATGACAACCAGATGGGCGAGGCCTCGGTTGACGGACGTGGATGTCGTAAGCGGGAGATGTTACGCAAGGTTGAGCTTATCGGGTTGATTTCCGATCTCAGCCGAACACATTAGGCGGACAGGCCGTTCCCGCAGC
>NZ_JADNDZ010000060.1 GCF_015552075.1 Collinsella aerofaciens | reverse complement strand
CCCGCGACCCCAACCTTGGCAAGGTTGTGCTCTACCAACTGAGCCATGTCCGCTTGCGGGTTATTAATTTACGCGAGTTATCCAAAAGACGCAAGTACTTTTTTCAAAAAAGTTGCCGGCCGCGTGTTCTTGGTGGCTAAACGCGCTAAAGCGATTGGCTAGGCACGCGATTCCAGTGCTCCGCTAAATAGCTTCACCATCTGCACGCGCGTGCCGGTGCCGTCTGTGCGACGAGCAACCTCCACGTTATCGACGAGCATACGCATAAGCTTGATACCACGGCCGCGTTCCTCAGATGCGACCGGTTCGCTCGCTCCATCGATAGAATAGCCGGCACCCCGATCAAGCACCTCAACCACGACGCGATCGCCATAGGCCTGAACCGTCAGGACGCACCCGATACCGCCCGCATGGTCATAGGCATTACCCAGCGCCTCCCCCGACGCCAACGCGACATCGTAGCGCTCGTCGCGGCGCAACGGAAGCGATTCAAGGAGTTCGGCGATGCGATGTCGATAGTATGGAAGATTCTCGATACCCTGTCGGACCTCGACGCTCTTGCTCCATCGTGGCAACTCTCCCACCGGAATAGCGGGAATCGACTCACGCGCCGGACCCGCAACATGAAGGATGTCGACAAGTCGGGTAATCTCCAAAAAGCGAATGACCTCATCGGAGGCGTTAACGAGCGAAAGCAGGCCCTCTCGCCTCATGAGCTCTCTGGCACGTGTAAGCAAAAACGCCAAACCCGTCGAGTCGATAAAGCCCACGGCCTGGCAATTGATGACAACGCGACGCACGCCCCGGTCGATCAGATTATCCAACCGTGGACGCAGCACGGACACCGAGGCGATGTCGACATCACCCGGTGGCGTCAAAACCGCTATGTCATTCCACTCATTCATACGACCATGGTTCCCCAAAAGAGCTCGCTCGATGCATACATATCTGCAGCTGCGCAGATTTTGCCCGTCAAGTATCGCGGTCTACGATCGACCCCGTAAAAACTCAAGGGAAACCAGCGCAATGTCATCGTCCAGCGCCGACTCGGTAAAGCGGTCAAGCTCTCCCAAGACCTTACCGCAGATTCCCGATACACCCTCACCCGAGACAGAGAGCAGAAGGTCACGAAGGCGCTGCTCGCCAAAGAAAACACCCGAGCGATCACGTGCTTCGATTGTCCCGTCGGTATACATAAATAGCATGTCACCAGGAGCGAACGTAAACACGCCCGTCTCGTACACCATGCTCTCGAAGGCACCGATCACGCCCGATTGGCACCCAAGGAGCTCCACTTCTCCCCCTCGGGTTTCTCCGCCGCCAAGCGGCGTCGACGACGGCCTAATGACCATAGTGGGAGGATGTCCCGCAGAGCAATAGGTAGCGCGACCCGCTTTAAGATCGATCTTGGCGATAAACGCCGTCACAAACGTCTCGACCCTCGAAAAGCCCATGAGCATGCTATTGAGCGAGCGGGCCATGCGGGCAGGCCCCGCACCCTCCCAGGCATAGGCCGTCAGCGCCGTCTTGACGAGCGCTGACATCGACGCCGCCTCGATTCCTTTGCCAGACACATCACCCAGAATCATGACGGCGCAATCGTCGGGAAGACGGACAAGCGTATAAAAGTCGCCGCCGACCAACGCTGAATTCGTTGCAGAAAGGTATACCGAATCGGTCGCGATGCCCGGAACGTCACCAAGCGAATTTCTCATGCCAATCTGGAGGGTCTGAGCGATATGGCGCTCCTCGCGCTTTTGAGATTCGCCCTCGTAGATCAGTTCAAAGTCATGCGCCAAGTGCACCAAGTAGTCATATTCAAGGTCATCAATCGGCTCTTGACTACCATCACGAAGCAGCAGCGCGCGCGTCGTCGGCCCCTTAGCAACAGAAGCAGGAACAATCGCGTCGTTACTGTGCTTGCCATCACCCTCAGAGCGCGGGCGCCCCGCCTCGATGCCAGTGTCGACGTAGAGACCCTGGCAAGGCAGACCATGCGCCCTAAGCCAGCCTCCCATAGGCATCGATTCGTCAACGCGAGTTATACGGACATGTTTAAGGTCCTCGGCACTCGTGCCGCCCAAAACAGATGCCTCAAAGCCATCAGGGCCAGCCCCCAGACGTGCCGCTGGCGCCGTCGTGGAAAAGAAAAGCTTCTCGGGATCGTCCGGCAAAGCAACGCGACTGCCGCCTTCAAAATCTATGACATAGGAGTCCAGACTGGCGTCATACTCAACAGGGCAAAAATGGCAGTTGAGCATATTGCAGATCTCGGACGATACCGCCTGGGCAGCCGCGGCGGAATCGTCTAGAAAGGTAAACAACTCATCACGTAAGACATTGAGCGAGCGGCCAAGCTCGGCCGTGCGACGAGAGCGAAGGCTCGATGCCATGCCGACCAGCTGGATAGACAGGTAATCGCAAATGACCTCGAGCACGTTAACGTCATAGGCGAGCGGTGCCTGAGGACGCTTCCAACCAACTTCCAGCACGCCAAGGATCTGCGTACCGTAAAACACGGGAAGACAGATTTCGCTGCGGTACGGAGGCATATCCTGCACGCGCAGCAGGTGCTTAGAACGATTGTCCAGGTCCATGAACATACCGGAGGCGGCCCTATCACCCTCAAGGTCCTGTTGAATCGACAAGCGACAGGCGCGCGACTCGCGAAGAACATATGTCGGAATGCCAGCGCCATATGGCAAAAACTCGGGCAGGTAGCTGTCGTGCAGCTCCTTGGAAACACCGCGGAGCTTAAAGCCGCCGCTCTCAGAAAAATAGATAGCGGCACCCGAAGCATCGAGCGTTCCTACAAGCTGGTTCAAAACGGTATCTAACAAACTGGGCAGCTCATCGGAGCCCACCGTGCTCATAATGACCGACAAAGTGCCCGAAAGGCGCTTATTCGCCACTCTAAGCTCCGAAAGCGCACGCTTGAGCTGACGGTCGTGCGAATACTGTTCTTCGATGCTATGGAGTGCCACCAGAACGCGCGGCGCACGGCGGCCAAAGATTCGAGGCGGCGTAACCGAGCCGGCACAAACCAGGACGGGAATAAACGATCCGTCACTTAACTTGAGCATCAACTCGCTCTTTGTTCCATTGGTCTCAAAAGGAAGCCGATGCTCTGTCGCGCGTTCAAAAGCCGACGAGTACAGAACGTCTTTGACATCACCGCCGATGACGTCAGCGCGTTCCTCGCACATCAGGTCGAGCAAACGATTATTCACATGCAGAATGGTTCCGTCGAGCTCACAGATGATGACAGCATCGCTCGTGATCTCGACCAGTTGGGCAACGTCTGCCCACTCGTTGCGCTCAAGCGTTTCCATCGTGGACCCCACCGTCTATCGGTAACAAAAAAGCCTCCGAAGAGGCTTCTCAAATGCGATGGTGTCGGAGGCGGGACTTGAACCCGCATGACCAAAAAGCGGTCACTAGCACCTCAAGCTAGCGCGTCTGCCAATTCCGCCACTCCGACATGCTATGTTGTTGATTCGCAGTTCGTTTTGTTGGACCCGCGCGTTCAACGAGGAAGATAATAACCTATGATTCGAGAACTGTGCAAGCACTTTTTTCAAAAAAGTTTACGAATTTGTTAATGCGCAGGTAGATCCGTATGTCCGGTCCCGAATCGGTGTTGCCTCCCGGCGCGTCCTCGGGCATGACCGATATTTTGCTGCGCACTTCGTGCTGCAAAATATCGCTCCCCCTGCGGAATGCGCCGGGAGGCAACACCGATTCGGGACCTACGTCCACGTACTCCAGACACCGTTCTCAAACATGTTATGGGGCTGATGCAAATTTGGTGGCTCGGCTTTGCCGAGCCCTTATATGGGGAGGTCGGAGCTAAAGCTCCGGCCTCACTCAATTTCTTATTAGATTAAGTGAGCGATCAAGGAATCGCACCCCTCTGCAGCGGTAACACAGGGCCCGTGCTGGACTTAGTTTTCAGAACATTCCGCACTGATATTTTCTGTATTGAAGACGTCGATGATGCACCCGTATACCATTGACGTCGACACCATCAGATGCGGACCGCGCGGTGACCCCACATTCCGCTGGCGCCCACAGGGCTGCCCTCGTTTCCTGACATGTCCCGCGCGGGCCGCGGCGAGCCGAGACCGCCGCATGACCTAATAGGAGCATGGAGCGATACCGCGGACCCGAACAACCGCATTCTATCGCGCCCCGTCAGTGTGCCGTCTGCCCGGTCCAGGCGAGCACGGAAAGAACGGAGCGAGACATGCAAAACGAATCGGCACCCGGCGCCCGCGGGCCGGTCTTCTGCGGGGTCGACACCCACGCCGACTCGCACTGGCTGTGCGTCCTGGACTGGAGGGGCCGCAAGGTCCTGTCCCGCCAGTTCCCCGCCGACGCGGCGGGCTACGAGGCGCTCGCCGGGGCGATCGCGGCGGCCGGGGAGCCGGCCTGCGTCGCGATGGAGGGGACGTCGTCCTACGGGGCGGGCCTCACCAGGCACCTCGCGTCGCTGGGGATGCCCGTGCGCGAGGCGCTCTCCCCGGCGAGGACGCAGAGGAGGCGCCCGGGGCAGGGGAAGTGCGACGAGGCGGACGCGGAGAGGGCCGCCCGCGCGGCGATGCCCGGCTCAAGGCTCGGGACCCCCAAGAGCCAGGACGGGTGGGTCGACGGGGTGCGCTGCATGCTCGCGGCGCGCTCCGGGGCGGTGAAGGCGCGGACCTCGGCGATCAACACCGCGAGGTCGCTGCTCACCACCGCGCCGGAGGGGCTCAGGTCGAGGTTCCGCGGCATGGGAGGGCCGAGGCTGATGGAGGAGCTCCCCTCCGTGCGCGCCGAGGGCGCGCTGGGCGCCGCGCTCGGCGCGCTGGCGGACCTGTGGGCGGCGGCGCGCGACGCGGCGCTCGACATGGAGCGCGCGATCGAGGCGTCCCTGGAGGAGAACTGCCCCGCGCTGCTGGCGATGTACGGGTGCGGCCCCGTGAGCGCGGCCAAGCTCGCGGTCGCGGCCGGGGACAACCCGGGCAGGCTGCGCTGTTGATGTTCACTAAGAAGTGGTCCGAGTGATCACTGGGAAATAAGCACCGTGAGCACGAAAAATTGAGCAGTTTAATCAGAACCACCCTTAAAAAGGGTGGTTTGCTCTTAGGGTATAACCCACGGGCC
>NZ_JADNDZ010000059.1 GCF_015552075.1 Collinsella aerofaciens | reverse complement strand
CGCTCGCACTCCGCGTCGCCTGTGGCTCCTTGGCGCTCGCTACGCTCGCACTCCGGTCGTCTTCGGCTCCCTGCGCGTCGGCTGCGCCTCCTTGCCCTCCGCGCGCTTGCGCACGCTCCGCGTCGCCTGCGGCTCCTTGGCATGGCCTTCGGCCAAAAATGTGGGGGCTCCGCCCCAACTCCCCACCCACGTTCTCGCCAATCCCCGGCGCCGGCGTCGCCTTCGGCTCCCCGGGCGACCTATCGCACTCAGTCGCAACCCGTCCAATTCGGCAATGAATGCCGAATCCGATTCCCGGTCGATCGGGATACCGGTATTCAGTCAACCTTGCACAGAATACCGCTAGAAGGTCACAGAATTGAAAATAGGACGACTTATTGGTGGGGTTTGACCGTTTTCTCATTGCTATATAAAACGAGGTCTTAAATCGGCTCTCAGTGTCCTAAAAAGAGACAGGAGCACCTTTCGATACCCCTGTCCTGATCCTCTTGGGCTTCCATTTTGTCACAACGTTAAGAACGTTACGTCGTTCTCTTCGTTAAAACCCGTTTTCGGCAAGGTACTCGTCGAACAGCTCACGTGCGATGTCGGAAACGGACTTGTCCTCCTCGAGTGCGGCCTGCTTCAAGCGCTTGCGATAGCTCTCGGGAACGTAGACAGACAGCTGTACAAGCCTCTCAGATGCCCCTTCAGCGCCTTTTTTGGGGCGCCCGGCTTTCCGTACCTGCGGAGCCGGTTTCTGGGACTCAGATGCGCTCTCAACGATTTTCTGCTGCCTCTCCTCGGCCTTCTCCGCGGCGACGTCGAAGTAGGAGGTCGATTTCTTGAACTTTCCGGCCATTACAGGACCCCCTCGATCTCGTCCAGGATGTTTTCGATTGCCAGGGCTGCCTTGCCGCTCTTCGCGATTTCGTACACGGGCTTGCCCAGGGCCGCGCCCTGCTTGAAGGCCGCTGCGGTCGGAACGGTGCCCAGCACGGGCAAGTCATCGGCTTCGAGTAGTTCGAGGAACTGGCGGTCGACCGTCTGGTTTGCCGCGAAGTTGTTGACGATGATTGCGAAGGACAAATCGGGATTGGCCTCGGTGATGACCTTGATCGTGCGTTTCATCGGCTTTAGGCCGAGGGTGCCTGGCTGGACCGGGATGATCGCGATGTCGGCGTTTTTCGCGTACGTGGCCGTCTCGTCACTCAGGAAACCTGGCGTGTCGATGACGTTTACGGCGTTCTCGTCGTCGAGCAGGTTCTTCTCGTGGTTCGCGCCGCCCTGAGGGTCGAGATTGCCGAATCCGACTTTGTGGCCGCGGCGCTCGAGACCCCAGGCGATCTCGTCGGCGAACGTCGTCTTGCCGACGCCGCCCTTCTGATTGACTAGCAGGATGTTCGTCGCCATGTCCTCCCCTTTCTGAAATAGCATAGTCATATATTATCACATTAACATGTGACTATATTAAGCGATTATAAATCGCAGGTAAAAATATATGAGCATGTTAAGCAATTAGTATAGTACTACGCTACCGTGCTCATGACTGTGGGTTGGTTTAACCTATAGTCATGCTAAAGTTGCCAAAAGGGGCACAAAGGCCAATACGTTTGCGCAGTGCCGGCACAGCGACCTAGCATCGTATGCACCGGCGGAATCATCGCAGGCCTGCAAGGAGAGCATATCCACGGGCTCGTGGTCGCCGGAGGCCTCGTGATGCAGCACGCGCCGGGCGGCGACTGGAAGCGCGTCGATTGGGATGCACTTGCTGCCTGGCTCGACAGATACGGTTACAAGGTCGCTGATTGCGAGACGGAGACCCTTCCGACCGCCGACGCGGCGAGGCGGTTACGCGAGTGGGAACACAAGGGTAAAAACGCATCGTCGCTGAACCAGTGAGTCAGTATCCTTTAGTGTTAGATGATGGATATTGAAATTAATTAGCGAGATAATGTGCATATCTCATAATGTATGCGTTTCACCATGAGAGAGGGGTCTGTCATGAGCTGGAAACCGAGAAAATGCGTTATCGCCGGTCTCGTGACAACCGGTCCTGGCAGCGGCTTGTTTGCAACCGCAATGACATCGTACCGACTTTTCACTTACATGTTCTAAAAGGCAGTTGCCATGCTGTCGCAAAATCAATCGAGATACTTGGCCACAATCGGCTTTGCCCTGCTTGCATTACTCTTTGCTAGCGACCTTTTGCTGAAACCGCCCAAGGAACTCGTTTCGCTTGCCATATCCTGCATTTCCGCCCTTTACTTTACGGCAACCCTATTCGTCGGACTAAAGGAGAGGAAAAAAGGCGCAGTCGCCGCATCTGCCGTATGCGTGGTCACAGCCATTGCCTCATTCTTTATCTGACACATTGGTGATCTAGGGGCGATATCGTAGGAATACGACCGGGAGAGCCGGGACCAGATTGCCCGGGTCGCCCGGTCGTATTCCGCCTCGCGCCGCAGACGGCGCTCCGATTGCGCCGAGGCGTGACGCGCGTGGGATCTTACCTATTTGTATTACGCGACCGCGAGGTGCCTCTTCTGCATGCGGGACTCCGTCAGGTACATGTTGATGATGACCTGATAGGGGACGTCCGTGCGGGCGGCCTCCGCCTTGAAGTAGTCGATGTTCTCGCCGTCGGTGTTCATGGTGACGCGGCGAGGCGATTCGAGCTCTAATACATAAGGTCCCAGCTTGTAATACGTGAGCATATGACTACATTAACATGGCCATGTATTATCGAGCGTCTGCTGCGCCGGATTCGCCCGTCTGTTATCTTGGGATCGACAGTTTCTTGCGAGGAGGCAGACATGCACCAGAATGTCTTTGGATCCGATGGTCAGATCCATCTTGAGGACCAGGTCGGATGCCAGCGCTTCGACCTAACGACGGGTGAGGTGAAGACGGTCATCCCGACTGCTAAGAATATGAGCAACGTCTTCGGCAAGGATGGCGTGGAGACGGAGATTCAGGTGGGGCAGATGCGCCAAACACTGGGCAAACCAGGATTTGATCGGCTGTTTAATAAGCGCTAACGGTTGAGTTGTCGCAGCATAATCGCAGCTGTAAATAGGTGACCATATGACTATGCTAACATGTGCGTACAGTCATATGGTCACAGTTGTAGATCGGTTTAATCTGTGGCCCTTAAGCTGAAGCCGCCTCAACGAACCGTGACTGACGAAAGGAAAAAAAGGGGAATCCCTTTTGCGGGATTCCCCTTTCCGAGTCGTTATGCGATTTGCCCTTAGACCTGCTCGCGGCGCTTCTTCCGATCGAGGAAGACGCCGGCTGCCACAAGGACGGTGCCGCCGATGGCGAACGTCTCGCCGATGAGGTTCGCGCGGTCACCGGTCTGGGCGAGGCTGCCGGGCTTGGCGGTCTCCGTGTTGGCGAGGTGCTTCGGGCTGTATGCCGCCTGCTTCTTTGCGGCCTCCTCCGCCTCCTGTCGGGCGATCTCGTCGGAAAGCTCCTGCTCCGCTGCGATATGGTCGGACTTCGCCTGCTCGTAGGCGGCGAGTGCCGCATCATAGCCGGGCTGGAGCCCGTCCACTACGGCCTGCTTCTCGTCCAGGATGGTCTTGGCAGGCGTGACCTTGGCACGCGCCTCGACTGCTGCGGCGAAAAGCGCGTTGAGGGCTGCATCTGCGTTCTCGTCATGGCCGGAAGCGATCGCCGCGTCGGCATCGATGGAGTTCAGCTTCGACAGCTTGGCGTCTGCCTGCACCTTCGCCTGCTCGGCGGCGGAGACCAGGGACTCGGCGGCGATGGCGTCAGCCTTTGCCGCGTCGAGTTCGGCCTTGGTGTCATTGACGGCCTTTACTGCATCCTGCTCGCGCTGCTGTGCCTCTGCGAGCTTCGCGGCAAGGCCGGTGAGGATGTCGAGGTTCGACTGTGAGTCCTCGAGATCGGTCTGGGAGCCGGTGAGCTTGTTGGCGGCAACGCCGGTGTCGGCCTTCGCGGCATCGACGGCACGCTGGGCATCCGCGAGGGCGCGTGCGGTGGCGTCCGCCTTTTGCTCGGCGGCGGCGAGGACGGTCGCTTTCTCGGTCTGATCGGCTACCGCCGAGTCATGGACGCTCTTTGCTGTATCGAGCGCCTTCTTGGCGTCGGCGACGTCCTGGAAGAACTTCGCGAGATCGGCGTTCGCATCGGCAACGCTCTGCTGCTTGGCAGAGGTGTCGGCCTTTGCGGCATCCAACTTAGATTGTACGGTCGTTACGGCTGCGTTGGCAGCATCAAAAACAACCTGCTTCTGCTGGACGGTCGACTTTGCCGTATCGACTGCCGCGTTGGCGGCATCGAGGTCCGATTTCGCCGCATCAAGCTCGGTCTGGGCATCGGTGACGCCCTGCTGCTTGGCGGCGACATCAGCCTTGGCGGCATCGACGGCACGCTGGGCATCGGTGACGTCCTGCTTCGCGGCATCGACATCGTCCTGCGCGGAATCCACCGCGACCTGCTTCTGCTGGACGGTTGTGGCGGCGCCGGCGGCTGCCTGCTTCTTGGATGCGAGATCGGCCTTGGCTGCGTCGAGTGCGCTCTTGGCGTTCTTGAGGCCGTTGATATAGGAGGTCAGCTTCTGCTCGTACTCGTCGACGGAGATGGGGTTCGTGTTCCAACCGGAGCCGGACCAGCCGGAGATCTCTGCGGTGTAGCACTGCGTCTGAAGCCCGGACATGGTGCCCTTGGTGCAGGTTGCCATTCCCATAACGGCGAGTTCGGGATTGATGATGTTCATGTAATGGCCGACGGTGCCGCTACTGCCGTTCTCCCAGTGGCAGTTGTCTGCAATCCAATGGTTGATTGCGACACCGTTCTTTGCATAGAAATCATAGGCATCCTTGCCGACAAGACCGGTGACTCCATAAAGGGCCTCCGTTGCCTTGTCGAAAAAGCCCTTCTCCTGCTCGATCCACTGCCCACTCGGATCGATTCCGTAATTCCATGCCAGGTTTTCGGCAAAATCATATTGACGGGCATGATCGAGCACAGTGTCACTGTAGTTGGCATCCGCAATGGCTCCGGCGATGAGCTTGTAGGTGACCTGGAGCTCGGACAGGCCGACCGACTTGCGGTAGTCGTTGACGGACTTCATCCACCTGATCGCATTGAGCATGTTATCAAGGGACGTGGCGTCCTTGGAGTTGCCGACTTCGGTCTTTCCGACATATTTGGCGTTCAGGATGATGTTGACTGCGTCATCGGCACCCATGGCACGGAAGAAGCCGATGGCTCCCTGCTTGAGTTGCGCGTCGGCGGAATCGAGTTTCGCCTGTGCCTCGTCGACCTTCTGCTGCGCGGCGGTCACGGCGGCGTCTGCGGTATCCTTTGCGGTCTTGGCGTTCGCAAGCTCTTCGTCGGCGGCTGCCTTGGCGGACTCAGCGTCCTTGACAGCCTGCTTCGCGGCGTCCAGCTTGGCGATGGCATCGGCGTTCGCCTGCTTGGCCGCATCGAGGTCGGAGTTCGCGGCATCGAGTGCGGACTGGGCGTCGTTCACGCCGGACGCGGCATCGACCGCGGCCTGCTGCTTCGCAGAGAGGGATGCCTGGGCATCATTTAGCTCGGTCTGTGCCGTTGCCGCGGCGGACTGCACCTGCTCGAGCTCGGACTCGCACTGGGACTGTGCCGCTCGTGCGGCGGCGAGGGTTGCCTCTGCGTCCGCGACCTTCTGTTTTGCTGCATCGTACTCCGGACCGCTGGCACCGGCCTCCGCTGCGGCGAGGTCGGCTTTCGCCTGCTCGTAGGCGGCGCTGGCGGCTGCGGCCTTCGCATCCGCCGTGTCCTTGTTCTGCTGGGCTGCGGCGAGGACGGTATCTGCGGAATCTTTTGCAGACTGGGCCGCAACCAGCTTGGACTGGGCATCGGCAAGCGTCGCGTTGGCGTTGTCAAGTTCGGCCTGTGCCCTGCTCACGGCATCCGTGGCGTCGCGCACGGCCTGCTCGGCGTCACGGATAGCCTCCGGGGTGGCGCCTACGGCATCGGCCTTGGCTTTATCGAGGGCGTCCTTGGCATCTTGGGCCGCCTTGAGGGCGGACTGGTACGCTTCGTCCTTCTCGGATGCATCCGCCTTGGCGTCTGCGAGACCTGCCTTCGCCTGCTCGAGGTCCTTGCCGGCGGCATCGGCGGCGTCCTTGCCCTCCGCGACCTGACGGGCGTACTCGTCCATTGCCGCTCGGTCGGCTGCCGCGCCGGCGCTGACTGCCGAATCGTAGGATGCCTTGGCCTGGTCGCGGGCGGAAGCCGCCTCGTTGTAGGGACCGGCGGCCTCATCGTAGGATGCCTTGGCGGCGTCCTCCTTCGCCTTCGCCTCGTCGACCGCCTTCTGCAGGTCCGCGATGGTCTGTGCGGCGGATTTCGCGCCGGTACCGGATGCCGCGCCGGCGTGGGCGGCGATCGGCGACATCACGGCGGGGTGCTGTGTGCCCCCGTCACCGGTCTGGGCGAATGCCGTGAACGGTGAGATGAGGCTCGATCCGGTCATGGCGGCCATGGTCGCCGCGGTGACGGTTAGACGCGCGATCCCCTTCGGAGTGTGAATCTTTTTGCTTGGCAGTGCGGCGAAGTGATCGCCACCGGCAGCGAAATGCTTTCCCTGAGTCATTGTGCTGTTCCATTCCTTTTCCGTGCCCTATCCGACTGGGCATCAGAGTGCTTTCCAATAGAGATGATTATGCGCCTTAACTGGGATTGTTGTATATAGTCCGTTGGCATAAATACAACAATCCATGACTCTTTTTGTCATGGATACGAAGACGCTTCAGAAATCATTCGGCATGAGATGCAAAGAGCTCCGCGCTGGACTCGGGTGCAGCCAGGAGCAGTTCGCCAATTTGATTGAAATGGATCGATCCTACTACGCGAGCATTGAAGTCGGGCGGCGTAATGTCAGCCTCTCAAATCTCAAGAAGATTGCCGACGGATTTCAAATCAGCATTGCTGAACTCATGAGAGGCGTCAGCTAAATTTATCCGTCTCATAGTTCACAGTGGGTCTCGTTGATTAGTGCCTTAAGAAAATGGAAATCGTCCCAACGAACTATCGTCAATCGTCCCAATAAATTACCGTCAATCGTCCCAATAAGTAATCGTTATTTGTCCCAACGACGCAGATAGACGCTATAATTTCAAATGAATGATTGGAGGGAAAGCCGATGGATAGGTATATAGGACGTTGTGTTGACTGCTTGGTCGAGCGCGACCTTGGCATTTTTGGTGCAGTGCTCATTCAGGGGCCGAAATGGTGTGGAAAGACAACGACAGCTCAGAGATTTGCCGAGTCATCGTTATCTCTCTCCGACCCATCTGGCGGTTTTGCGGCCCTCCAGCTCGCTCGTCTCGATCCGGCCCAAGCAATTGTCGGACCGACCCCGAGGCTTGTCGACGAATGGCAGGAAGAACCGAAGCTATGGGATGCCGTGCGATTCGAATGCGATGTCAGGGGAGGGGAGCCAGGACAGTTCATTCTCACCGGATCTGCGACGCCGCGAGCCGAGAACCAGCCGATGCACAGCGGTGTGGGTCGAATCGCCCATTTGCGGATGGATACCATGACGCTTTTCGAGCTCGGTATTTCGTCGGGAGCGGTCTCGCTTGGTGCGTTGCTCGATGGCGATTCCGTTGCGGCGTCACTCGGATCCATCGCCGGTATCGCCGGTATCGCGGATTTGCTCTGCCGCGGCGGTTGGCCCCAAGCGGTCGGTAAGACAACTGCCGACGCAATGCGGATAGCCGCCGCCTATATTGACGGTGTTTGCGAGTCTGACGTTTCGAGGGCGGATGGAGTGAAACGTGACCCGGTTAAGGTAAGGGCCTTGCTCTCGTCGCTTGCACGCAATGAATCGACTCTTGCCGGCATGAGGTCCATCGAAAGGGATTTGGGCGTTGACGTCTCAAAGAATACGATTACCGGCTACATGGACGCGCTGCGCCGTATCAATATCGTCGACGATGTCCCCGCGTGGCATCCGGCTCTCAGGTCGCCGGTGAAGTTGCGGCAGGGCGCGAAGCGGCACCTCGCGGACTCATCGCTCGCCGTCGCCCTCATCGGTGCGGATCCGGAGTCGTTGTCATCCGATCCGAAGACCCTTGGCTTGCTCTTCGAATCCCTTGTGCTGCACGATCTCAAGGTTTACGCGGCGGCCAGCGATGCGACCGTATCTCACTACCACGACGCTGACGACCTAGAGGTCGACGCGATTGTCCATCGTCGTGACGGCTCGTGGGTTGCCGTTGAGGTTAAGCTCGGGAGCCCCCAAGTCCCAGAGGCAGTGGAAAATCTGCTTCGACTTGAGCGAAAGCTGGTCGATCGCGGGGAGAGGCCGCCTGCGGCGAAACTCATCGTCATCGGGTTTGGTATGCCGGCTCACGTAACTAGCGAAGGCATCGTTATCGCTCCGGTCGATACGCTTGGTGTCTAAAAACAGCGCATCGCTATTCTGAGATCTAAAGCCTGAAGCTCAAAATCTCATCGCCTGGTTCTTCGTTAAACGGACGTTAGGGTGCCACCATTACACCAACATTTTCGACGCGATCGCGCTGGAGCTGGCGTCGGCATCCGTGTAGTGGAAAGCCGGGACCGCCTTGCGCGGAGAGGCAGTACCGTTCTTGTAGAACGACAGTACTAACTATGTTCAGTACTCAAAACCGACACCAAGGTAGAAAAACAGCGCCCCTTTTTGTTATAGAGCCCCAACGTTTAATCCCTTTCTTTATCTGTTGCTTTCCATATTTTCGAGCCTTCTGCCATTCCTACGGGCGAAGAACAAGGTTTTTTCAAGCCAATGCTTCACAGGGATTTTTTACAGAATTCGTATCATTCTCGCTGCCTACCCTCTTGTACATCAAGCCCTTAAAGTTCATGAAGGAGCAGAAGCATGTATGTTGATGCATGGGGCTCGATCCTATACAAAGATATCGGTATATCTCCATTGCCAGCGCAGTTCCCACGAGAGTGTTCGTAAAACAAATTGAACCCTTTGGCACGGGCATGTGGACTATGTTTTCTTCGGCTTGCTGGAGGAAAGAGAGATAGGATTTCATATCGTTCTTCTTTTCGAGAATAGGCCCAATTTCCCCATCAGCTACTCCAACAGCACAAAATGCACAGGGAATGTCCTTTTCTATACATGCTTCAAGAACTATTGATCTGGGATTGACCCCTTCCCCACAGTCTGCTGCGCAAACAAGCATTGAAGTCCTCGAAGGAACGCAACGCATGAGATCTTCGGCAGAGCGGACGTAAGACGCAACTGGATTAAGCGAAAGATCCGGATAGCGATTGACAAGTGTTTTGGAAACTGCCTCTACTTTTGCTTCTCCTATTTCGTCGGGACCAACAAGAAACTGACGATTTACGTTTGACCTCTCAACTCGATCCCCGTCGATTAATGTAAAATGCCGAACTCCAGCAGCAGCCAAATGCTCCACCACCACCTGCCCTATGCCGCCCATACCAACGATGGCAAGATGAACGGCACCGATTTGCTTAAGTAATGTCAGCGGAGCGTCGGAATAATAAGACAAAAAGCGAGCTGTCCTCGAGCGGGGTGATTCTAGCTCGTATTCTTCAGTTTCTAGAAAACCAAGTTCGTTGAGCCTTAGCAAGAATCGTTGCTCGCGAGCTTCAAGGTTCGTCTCATCTATCATATTTTGTTTGGCGAGCTGTTCAAAAAGATTCGTACTCAAATCAGAGATTTTGACCCTCACTCGCGATTTTAATCCTTGCAATATAAGTTCGTTGGAATCTCTCCTGATATAAGCACTATCGTTCCAATAGAACATTTAATATCCTTTCCCTCAAGCCTTCTTCTGGAAAAGTGTTTCGCATGAAGAAGGCGCTGGAGAGTCGTCCGATCGGCAGAAAACACGCAGCCTCGCCAAACAGTTCGACGGCTCTCTCGTTAAACGCCTGGCGCGAAATCATGCCAGAAAAATACCTGCTCAAAACCGATAAATACTTTTGGAGACGCATTCGGTTGCCCAAGCCCGTCAGTAGTGCGAGTTGATAGTAGATAAAAATAGGGTCATTGAAAGTATTCGGAATTAAAAGCAGGTGCACATCCGCCCGATCCGATTGAGGAGAGAAATAATCACTCGACATGAGCTTTGGATAATACCTGCCTGACGATGATAATTGAAGCGCTATAAGTTTTACAATCTTTTTATTGGGGTAGTATTTGTCGCATGAAATTGATAATTTCGCAGCCATCTCTCTTTGTTCATCGGATTTATTCACGCCGTAATCGAAGGAAGGGTCTTTCAGTTTCGGCGACAGAAGTCTTCTGATTGCCTCTGTGTCAATGAGAGAGAGGATGTTCCTACGTCCTTCTTCGTCAGCGAAATAGGGAGAGTGCTTGTTTGAAAAAACGATAAAAGCCTCTATGCCAGATAATCCATGGTGCAGCCGCGCGCTCTTGCAATAGCGCTCAATTAATAAGGGCATGTTTGTATTACAGCTTGCCATGGTTCTTCCGAGAAGAAAACACAAGACGTCAATCCATCTATTCTCGATGCGCTTTATCGTCATAGTCTGAGTGCACGCATCGCTGCTCAGTTTGACTTCCTGCCTTCCGATTTGCGTAACGGAAAAATCATTGACACAAAAATAGTGAGAAGAGAGGAGATGTAAAAATGGTCCTACCCTTCCTCCAGTCTGGAATGTAATGGACAGCGACTTTGCATGATTGCTTAGCGTATAGCAGTGACCATCAATTACGTCTATTCTCAAAAAGAAAGTCTTTAGAAAGCCGCTGCAATTGTGATGGACGTAGTCAAGCTTCCTCCCCAACTCGACGATATGCTCATTATCATGTCGATTTGTAATCCTAATCGTCCTGTCATCATATTCAACTTCGAAAAAAGGGGAATGAGGGCATCCCGATACATCGAGTATTACTGGAACCCCGGCGATACGCTGAATGATTTGTGACGAATAGTCATGTCCATCAAGAAGACTTGACGCTTCGGGCAGCTCGTCAATCGATATATCAATTCTTGAAGGCATGTATTCCACCAATTTTTAATGAAACAACGGCGGTAATCGCTATCGCGATTGAACCAATAATACCGAGCGCCATCTGAATGGGGTATAACCCCAGCACATATCCAAATACGGAGAAAAACATTGCGGAAAAGAGGGCCCTTACCAGAGATGCGGCGGAAAGAATCGTCGCGCGGAGATCGTCCGCTATCCCGTCTTGGATTAAGTTTTCCGAAGTGATGTACACCACTTCTGGGAGGAAACAAAGCACCATGCTAAGGCCAAACAAGCACAGAGGATTTGAAGCGAGCCACGGAAGAATCAAGAAAAGGCCAGCCTCGATTAGCATCGAGCCGAGCATGGTATTTCTTTTCCCGAAACGCGATGAGAAGAAATCTGCTGCAATGTAGGCCGTTGCATTTACTGCATAGGATGCACCGAAAAAGATTCCTATTATGGAGACGGGAGCATGAAACGCATCGAATACCAACTGATTCAAGTTGTAATAACTCCCGTAGAATCCGTCGAGCATGCTTGTGCCGATTAGGAGAAGCAATATAGCAAAAGCGGATTCTCCAACGCACCAGGTTTCGCGTCTGAAGATCTTGGCTACGTCAAACCTTTCCTCCCCAGAGCTTTCAGAACGGGTCGTTTCCGTCCTCTCAATGGGATACAGAAGGGAAAGCTGTAGAAGATAGAAAACGGAGACGCATACGTAGAGGGCACTCCAAGATACTTGGGCAATGAAAGATCCGAGTACGATTGCCGCTCCCGTCGCGATTGATTGCGCGGCAAGCAGCCGAGCATTGATGGTGAGAAAGCGCTCTTCTTGACCGGAGTTTCGGACAATTTCATATAAAAGTGCTTGTTCTGATCCCGATTGAAGGGAGTAGGCGAGTGCCTCAACAAGGGAAAGCACGACGAGAAAAGGGCCTGAAAGCAACAGCATGCCAGCTGTATGGAAGAAAAGCAGCAGCACGCCCACTTGAATCGAAAACTTCTTTCCAAAGAAATCGCCTACCAGCCCTGTTGGTAGCTCGAGGACGACCGTTGCGATGTTGAACAGGGCTTGATAAAGCGCGATTTCCGTGACAGACATTCCTTTCTCCGCAAGGAAAAGTAGAAACACTCCCCGATTTAAAACAAATCCCGCGAGAACGAAAAAGGCGGAATAGATGTGCAGCTGCGCAGTGGCATCCTTATTCATTTGGCACTCCTAACGACTATTTTTGTCGGGGTGCTCGCCACTGATTCGAAGCCTGAAATATTCATAGTCTCAATGAAGAGCTGATAAAGCTTTTGAACAGGGTATCGATAGAATAGGACATCCTGCGCTCTTTCTTCTCGACGAACTATTGCCAGCCGGTCGATTTCGAAACAAGAAACCGCATAATACACCCCAGCTTGATCTAGAGTTGCCGTATAGCTTTCTGCAACGGCAAATGCATCACGATCGCGACACATTTCAAAAATATCTTCAATGCTTTTACCATCTCGATGAATCATAAGGTAGGTTGCGAATTTGAAATGGTTTATCAAATCAAAATACGTATCAGCACGCGCGAGCACGTCAAGAATGTCGTAATTTTCATTCCTGACTGTGTATAGATGATTGAAATGAAGAGGTGACAGGCTGTTCGGGTCAATTCCGGCAGCAAGTAAATCTAAGTAATACTGAGATTCTTTTACGATGATATAATCATCCTCATTCAACCCTTGAGCAACATCAGTAAGAGGCTCTGGGCTCATATAGGAAAAGTCAACGTTTGACATAAAACTGGTCGACGCGACTTCTTGAGCAAGGGCAAGGGTATCGAGTACTTCGGAATATGTTTCTTCTGGAAAACCGATGATAAAATTGGTTTCGAATCTCAAGCCAGAAGAAATGATGGATTTTACCGTAGGAACTACTTTTTTAAGATTCAAGTTCTTCCGGCAGATTCGCTGCATTCTTTGCGAGCCAGTTTCCAAGCCAACAAATACGGAGATACATCCGGTTGCCTTAAGTAGGCCAATGATCTCGGGAGTTATCGTATCGATTCGTCCCTCACAGTTGTATTTGAAATCATAATCCATTGCATATTTTTTGACTGCAAATTCAAAGAAGTACTTGTGCGATGCTAAAAAGTTATCATGATTATAGTTAATTGAAGAAAGAGTGCCGGTTTTTGCCATGCAATCGTAGACATGCTGCGAGGTTTCGAGCAGTTTGTCGACATTAAGAAATCGCGCTTTCTGACCGAGAAGCACTCGGGATGAGCAATAGTAGCAATTAAACGGGCAACCTCTACCTGCCTCAATGTTGACCACGTTCATGCCGTATGAATTGGAGTAGTCGAGTTCCGGAAGGTTGTTAATGTCGTATTCAACCAACTCGCATAATCCAGAATCCCCGGTTTTAGAAATCGAATTTTTAGGTAAATCGCCCTGAGCGCCGCAAGCAATATATTCGAGTAGAAGCGGGAGGGTTTCTTCCCCATCAAAGATCAATAGAAAGTCAACCTCGGGACAATCCTGAAAAACCATTTCTCGAAGTGAAGTGATCTGGGGACCACCAAAAATAATAACCGATTCGGGGTGCACCCGTTTAATGATCTTCGCTATCATGATGCCCCAGATATAAGAGGCGTTCATGATCGAAACACCAAAAACAGGGGATTCGATTGCTTTTATTTCGTCGGAGAACCACCGATAGATTTCTTTTGAAAAAGTCTTTTCCTCTTCGAGGAACTTGCGTTGAAAGTCAATAACGTGAGTTGAAAATCCCGCTGCTTCAGAAACGGCCCTTAGATTCAAGATAGCCAGATTATCAACAAGGGTCTTCCTGTAGTGATTCACCGGATTGATCAGAGTGAAATCAACCTTCAACTTGAGTTCCTTTCTTTCGGGCGAATAGGAATCGCCTCCGTCACATTAAACGGAGGCGATTGTGTTCTCAGACCTTAGCAGCGGCGCTGTATAACCTGATCAACATCAATGCCGAAGTCCAGAAGTTCTTCAACAGTGATCTCGATGTCGGAAGCCGATTTATTGCTGGTCTGCTCGATTTCCTCCTTCTCCATTTTCGTCACCTCCTTTTCATGTACGAGTTAACAAAAAGACTAGTGGCTTTCCGGAAACAGCCAGGCTCAATGCTAAACGATGATTTTAGATTCAACGTCGGGATCAGTTGTTTTTATGAATATGATGCCAACGCACGAACAAAAGCAGTTAGCCTTTTCAGCACTGTTGCGGCTTATGCAATCACATGAGTCCTAGGCCCTTTCGACACCACCTGTATTGCGAATCAGCACCGCTGTCTTCCCGACCGAATATTGCCGTCAGGCACCGCTATTAAATGCATCTCCAGGCACCCCGTTGCACTCGCGCCGCCATGCGGTCGACTGAACGAGGAGGTTTCATATAGACGCGATCTGGGCCGACATGGGAGAGACCATCATGCGGCAGTGCTGCAGATGGAGCGCTAGCAATAAAAGGGCACAAGGACCCGCGTCTGCCCAGATGCCCACACATGATGATGCCGTCACCGAGGAGATCGAGGTCCCCGCCTGGCGGTTGCACGGCGCCAGGCCGCAGTACGACGCGAGCCTGTTGTGGCTTGACTCGTCATGTTTAATCTGTTTCGTTAACTGAAATATGAAAATCTGGTTAATCGAAAAAGCAAAATTTGGTTAAATGAAAACAGTAAATTTAGTTAAACGCGCTGGTAAACAATGGTGAAAAATATGCCAAAAAAGTACTACACTAGAATTATCGAAACTGAGCTCGACCAGATGCTAGGGATATTCGGTGCCGTTCTCATCGAAGGACCGAAATGGTGTGGAAAGACAACCACAGCCGGGACCCGTGCGGCGTCCAGGCTCCTTCTCATGGATCCGTCGCGCAACTTCGAGAATCGTCTGCGTGCCGAGACGGACCCGGCGCTTGCCGTTTCCGGTGAGGTGCCGCGGCTGATCGACGAATGGCAGGAGGTCCCGAAACTTTGGGACGCGGCACGGTTTGAGTGCGACAACCGCGGCGGCGAGCCTGGCCAGTTCATATTTACGGGGTCGGCGACGCCGCGAGACAATGAACGGCCGATGCACAGTGGCGCTGGAAGGTTCGCTAAATTGCGCATGGACACCATGACGCTTTTCGAACTTGGGAAATCTAGCGGTGCGGTTAAGCTATCGAGCATTATTTCTGGCGAAAAGTTCAATGGCGCTTTCGGATCGTTGGATTCTGCCTCGATTGCCGAGTGCGTTGTTCGCGGCGGATGGCCCGCGGCGGTCGGGCGCGATGTGCTGGCTGCATCGGCGATGGCAAAACGTTATATCGGCATAGTTGCCGAAGAAGATTTGTCTCGTGTTGATGGCTCTCGACGTGATCCTGAAAAGGTCAAAGCTGTTATCGAATCGCTTGCGCGTAATGAATCCACTCTGGCGACACTCAAGACGCTTGTGGCCGACCTTGGTGGAGAGGTGTCGAGACAAACGGCGGCATCGTATATATCTCTTCTCGCACGGGTCAGCTTCGTTCGCGATATTCCCGCGTGGAATCCAGCAATGAGATCTCCTGTGCACCTAAGAGAAGCAAAGAAGCATCATCTTGCTGACCCGTCGCTAGCGGCCGCTGCACTCGGGGCGACTCCGGAGACCTTGCTGTTAGATTTCAAGACGCTTGGACTACTTTTTGAATCGTTGGCGCTTCATGATTTGTGGG
Organism: Collinsella aerofaciens; assembly: GCF_015552075.1. Lineage (GTDB taxonomy): Bacteria > Actinomycetota > Coriobacteriia > Coriobacteriales > Coriobacteriaceae > Collinsella > Collinsella aerofaciens_Y. Next base: position 4,936 of record NZ_JADNDZ010000059.1, on the reverse strand, counting down.
TTTATGCGCGAGCAAACGGAATGAGCCTCTATCACTATCACGATTCTCGTGATCTAGAAGTCGATGCAGTCATTGCGGCTCCTGGTGGGACATGGATCCCGGTTGAAGTTAAACTCAGCTCTGCTCAAATCGAAGAGGCGTCTGACAATCTTGTTGCTGTCGAGGAACGTATGGTTGCCGCTGGAAACAACCCGCCGGTTTCGAAAGTTGCAATCATTGGATTTGGTGCACAAGCCTATGTTACCGACCGCGGCGTCCAAGTTGTTCCGTTGGATGTGCTCGCGCCGTAATGCTGTGGGCGAAGTGAAATTAACGCCGCAGTTCTTAGACCTGGTTTCTGAGATCTAAAACGCGAAACTCAAAATCTCATCGCCTTGGTTTTCATTTGATTCGAATCGCGCCCGCGCAAAAGTCAAAACGACTCGCGCGGGCGTTTCGTTTTTTCGCCTCGTTTTTCATTTCGGATTTCGAATCGATTCAAAACAAAACGGTAGTTTTGAAAATCGATAGCGACCGGAGGGAGCGATCATAGGCGGCTTGTCCGCCGCATGAAAATCGAATCGTTAATTCGGACTGCAAAGCGAATCGCGTCACCTTTCGACAATCCAACAACGCTTCGAGTCTCACTAAAGACTCTTCGCGTCATCGAAATGTCGAAAGCTGCCTCAACTTTTTCGCTGGCGTTACGAGAAACGATTCGGCAAATCCGAATGTTTGCGTCGCAAGCGCCGCAAACCCGCTGCGCGATATTGCAAATACTCGGCATCCCTCGCATTCGCATTACCGCTCCGCTCTCGCTGCAGCGAATTTCTAACACTCAGCATCCTTCGCGTTAAAAATTCGCTTCCGCTCACGGTCTTCACGCAGTTACAACGCCGCGAGGCCTCTCGCTTGGAATGAGGCCTCTCATTCCACGTCTACACTGCGTTTCGCCCAATCACCGTTCCGGAGATTGCAAGATGTACGTAAATCATGATAACCGGGCCCGTAGTCCCTGTTATCATGATTTACGAATCTTGCTTTTCTCCTGTCACGGAGAAAAGGGAAAGAGCGAACTGCAGCACGCTTTTTGCGTGTTGGTTTCACTATTTCTAAAAAATTAGGCAATCATAGCAAGAGGTGACGGATGCCAATCCTCAATTTCTTGCTTACTTTTCCGGAGGCCACTCCGGAGAAAGTAGGAAAATGGCACGAAATGAATTCGTAAAGGCTCGTGTTTCTCCTGAAGAGAAAGAGATCTATCAACAACTTTGCGAACAAGCCGGTTGTACGGAAGCTGAGTTGATTCGATCTGTGCTGATTCATCGGGAAATCTCACTTGATGATCTCGATGATGAAATGCAAGTTCTCGATCGGAAGAAAAAGGCCCTCCATAAGCAACAGGAGGATTACAGGAGAGCACGGGCTTCGCGCGAAACCGATGAACGTGGCGAGCCGATTTCTGAAAAAAGAAGTGTTCCGTTCCAAGTAATGCTCACTGCTCCAGAAAAAAAGGCAATTGAGCAGCGTGCGGCGGCGCTCGGTATTTCTGCAAGCGAACTGGTTCGCCGCAGCGCAATTTACGGAAAGATCGAATCATTCAATTTTGACATCGCGGAAGTTGAAAAACTCCATCATGAGTTATTGAAGGAAGGAACAAACCTCAATCAGCTGATGTACTTTGTGAACGCCCAGGGGCTTCCCGCGTACAACGAGAAAGCTGTTTTCCGCACACTCGAAAAGGTTTACCAAAACGCTCGAAAGGTCGACCGGTTTATCGAGGAGCTTGAAAAGCGTTATCACGTCGATTATGTTCCACATGATTATCTGGCAGATGAACCTGACAACAGAAATCTTTAAGTCGGAGCGCAATTGGATAAGATTCAGAAGTGAGTGCAATTACTCGTTTAGCTATTTCTGATATTTCATAAAACGGCTTTCGGAAAATGGAAGGAATGATTTTATGTATCTGAGAACGTTCAGCTATAACTACTGAGTAAAAGTGAAAGGAGATAGCAGAAGAGATTGACAGTCATTAAACAGAAAGCGGTCAGCTCGTACCCCGCCTCGCTAGCTTGGCCCTGCCCTGGCGCGAGGCGGGGTACGAGCTGACCGGTGGTGATTGACGACTCTGCTAGGATTGCTTCAGCGCGGCGGCGCGCTGAAGCCCTGCCCGAGTTTTCGGGGAGGTGGTCGCTATGTCCGAGTTCCGTCTTACGATCGTCGCTCTTCCTCCGGTGTCCATTCTGGCCATTTTGGGCTAGGGTAAAACTTGGCCTTTAAAGACCAAAGCCGTCCTGCCTGGGACGGCTTTGTTTCCTCGATTATCAACTTCATACGGACGCTCCCCGCATTCATCCGCGTGTGTACGGATGAATGCGGGGCTCATACCCCGGCGGCCTGATCGGCAGGCCGCCGGGAACTCTCACTCCTCGATAAAGGCCGGCACCCGGTTAGTTCTGCGCATCTTGAAATCGCCATTTTCGTGGGAGACGTAGAGAATGCCGTCCATCCCGTCTCGCGATGCATATGAAAGGTGAACAGAACCGCAATCCGCTCCATCATTGTCGAGAAGATCGAACGAATTCGGATCGCTCGTTGCGGCCAAACGACCATTCATGCAAGAGCCATCGGCATTACAGATTTGCCATTCCATATCTTCGCCCGCAAGAATCGCCATAGACGGCCTGGTCGCGCCATCGCTGACATACATCCCGTCTATGCCAAACCCGTTTTCAGCGCCATCGATAAACGATTGCTCGGACCTATACCTCGCAAATGATGCACATAGCACCATTGCAAGACAAAGTGCAAAGCCAGCAATCGCTATCTTTGCATAGCTCTTGCCCGTCATGTCATCCTACTTTTCGCTTGCCTAAGGAAAGACGGAAGAAGTTATTCGTCGCTGCTTTTTTGTACACCTTCTTGACGCCGTTGACGGTCTCGTAAACAACAAACGGCTGAACCTTGTGCTCGACGTTCGCCGTCGCTTTCCAAAAGCCGGCACCGTCGATGTGAATGGAATACCCAGTCGCCGACAGATTGCGCTTTGCCAGCGGTATCGATACGCCTATGCTTCCGAGACCATTCGGGAGCGGCACCGATACACTCACCGAACCGCCGCCAGACGGCTGGACGTTTATGGAACCGCCCCCGTCGATGTGAACGCCTCCCGGGGGCTGCCCAGCAACGTCGTGCCATCCGCTGGCTTTCGTTTGCACGCTCCCGTATACGGTGCTGTAGCTTGGGCGCCCGCGTGTCGCATAGGGCTCAACATCATCAGATGACAGCGCCTCTTCTATGATAAGGGCCGCTTCTTGCTCTGCACGTTGACGCACAATCGCCTCGACATCAGATTCACTCAGATCCGGGAAAGCTAGGAATTCTACGGTTTCAGAATCGTAACCATCAGCAAATGCACCATTTGGGGTGATTAGCGACAGTCCGCCCAATGCGGCTGCCGTCAGGATTGACCTGCGAGTAATAAACAGGTTTTCCATTGTACTCATCTTCGCCTCCAAACTTCTCACCGGGGTCCTTCTTGCCAATTTTTGCCCCGGCTCGGTTACTTCGGTTACTTGAGAGCTCCCATATACGCTTGTTACCCATGCGCGTAATATTAATTTCGGACATATCGAAATTAATCAATGGTTGCGGGAGTTTCCGACTTCAGTGAAATGCCACCCTATACCCACAGAATTAGTCTGGCTTGACATGTGCTTTGCGCATGAAAAAGGGTCGAACCGAAGTGTCTGGCCGAACGCCAATTGTCCGGGAACTGCTTCTGGTTCGACCCTCTTTTACTTTAGCCCACTCGGTGGACTTCGGGTTTGATGCTTAGGGGTCGACGTTTTACCAAGGTGACAATTTAATGAAAAGAAACCTGGCTGCAACAGTTGCCATGGTGAGGGCCAAATTGGCCATATAGATCTAGAATAGTCACAATATAAAAATGTCGAGAGACGTTGGGGATAGAGATGAATAGATCTAAGGGTTTTCTTCTATTGGCAATGATGTTGCTCGGACTGTTCTGCCTGAGTGGTCCTTCTTGGGCCGAGGCTGCCTGTCCTGAAGGTGAACTTCAGCAGTCTTATACGGGCAGCCTGCTCATAAGCGCTAAGGAGGGCGATGCCGACTCTCAGTCTGGAGTAAATCCCCTTGCCACTTTTGAGGGGGACGGCGGAACGGTCAAGCTTGACCATATTGGTAGCGGGATTTTGAGGTGGCAAGTTCTTCCGGACAAAATTGCGAACGATCCCTTCTCTTTTGCTGGAACGATATATCTATACAAGGTTGTGAGCGGAAAACAAAAATACGTCGATTGCTACCCGACAAACGGGTCTGGAATTGCATTCACCGGCATTTCGGGGCAGATTGATACACATGTACGAAAGGGAACCTATGTGGTGCGTTGGGTTGGAGCTGCTGCAGGCCCGATATGGATTGCGGTCTTGCGCCCCGATGTCCAAATAGGCTTCTCTCTCTAAACGGGAAGTTGCTCATGGACGCCATATATGACGGAGATGACTGGGTCGATCATTATACTTGGCGCCTGGTCGGCTCGAACGACAATGGGGATGTGGTGTTTGATGGACTATGTCCAAAGCATCTCCACCCTTTTGTCTCGTCGTTAATTGAGAGTTCCGCTCGTGTTGCCCCCTACAGCTCGGCATCGCTTCATGATACGGACGTTTTGAAGATCATAAGGGAATCAATTGACGAGGGCACGATGAGCGGCTCGCTGTTTTCTCGGCTTGTGGGGCTAGATGAGATTGGCTCGAAACGACTGCTTGCGGGCGAAAAAGTGGAACTCACTTATCGGTCGATGATTTCAATCCTGCGGCTAGCCGATGTTCTTCGCAAATAAATGAGGCTTATAGGACAAAATGTGTGTCTACTTTAGGGGCATCGGCGCAGGTCGATGCCCCTTTTTCAGCCGTTTAAATTCCGTGCCCGC
>NZ_JADNDZ010000058.1 GCF_015552075.1 Collinsella aerofaciens | reverse complement strand
GGGAACCGCTTTACTATTGGCTATTCCTTCTCGAATCCACTGGTTTCTTCTGGCTATCCACCACTATCCACCACTGATTTGTGCATAGATACTTTCTTCTTCTGTATCAAAGGTCTAAAAATGGGCTTAATAAACGATGTGCCAACGCGTCTGCTCCGACCAAAATAGTTTGAAAATGCGGTGAATCGATCATCTCGAATTTGCGGCGCGTCCAGATCGGGCGTCTGGACGCGTTTTAGGGCCATCTTAGAGCTTGAGACTCATCAATACTCGAAGTAATTGATTCGCCGCCCCATATCGTCTCTCATTGCCTTGGGCGAGGCTTTGAATGGCTAACATCAAGCCCGCTCGAGTTCGATTCTCGAAAATCTTCTATAAGTCAGTTTTCTCAACAAGCGATTCAAGCGTGAAGCCTCCGCTTGCCATGTCTGACGCCATGAAGGTATCGACCTTGTCGGCAGCATCGAGAATCGCTTCAACATTCAGATCGATATAGTGCTGGAAATCCGTCTTAAACTGCGTATGCCCGTGCATGCTTGAAATCGTCGGGGTCGAAACTCCGCTGGCGGCCATGAGCGTTTCGGAGGTGTGCCTGAGGTTGTTCACAGGGATAAACCTCAGTCCGTGCTTCCTCAGCGCGGTTTCCCAGTGGCCGCGAAGCGTATCGCCGGCACACGGGAGAATCCGACTATTACTCCACTGTTCAAGAGCGTGACGTGTGGCATCTTGTTCTGATCCGATGAATGCCTCCGGCTTGATGGTCCTCTCCATGGTGTCAACGTATCCGTCGAAAACGGTGACGGTCCAAATTCCGTCTGCAACTTCTTTCAGCTTTGGATTTGAGCCCAATTTGTACTTTGCTGCGGTTTCTGCCGCCAATTGATCTGCAACCGCCTGGGCATCTTTTCGATTTCCCATTACAGTTTCAATTCTATATTTTGCTTTTCTGGACTTGTGCCAGCATGTCTTGTGTCTGATGAGCCAGCAACCTTCAACCTGCTCGATTGACGGCTTCGTGGCCTCGAGTGCTATAAGAAACCTTTCCGTAAACTCCGGAAGTACAAGAGCATGCCTTTTAGACTCTTCCGTTTTGGTTACCTTAAGTCCGTCTTCATCAGTGTAGGCCGCATGAACATTCAGGAGAACATACTTTTTCACGCCTTGGGAAGTCGGCATTTTCAATACCTGAACGTCAGCTGGCGTTATGGCCAGGTTTTCTTCCTTGCGAAGCCCAGCGCTTCCGACTAACAGGGTCAGGTATGCCATCTCATCATCAGCTAATACATCGGCAGCCTGCTTCAATTCCATTGGCGACCATGGTGCGGGGCGCTTCTTTTTCTTTGCCTTGGCGTCGAGACCCGTTAGATCCATTTTGTGGCGCATGAATCCATCAGATTTGGCCCTGTTTAAGATTGCCCTATAAGTCCTGAGAGTGTTCCTCGGAGTCCCCGACTGTTCAATGAGGTTTCGAACGTTAGTTTCGTCAAGATTTGAGAGAACTCGTTCGCCATGATTCGGGGCTATCCATTTTCGGTAGTTTTTGACATATCCGTCGATTGTGCTGTTGGTCTTACCTTCTTTTTCCAGGGCTGGGATAAACCTGCCATAAAAGTATTGATTCAGCGTAATCTCAGGAATGTCGCGTTCGGAAAGGCTGGAATTCAACTCGACATAGAGCATAGAAGCTGCGGCCTGGGCATCCCTCATGGTTCCATGAATCGTTACCCTTTTTGTGGAACGCCTTTCACGGGTGCCGGCTTCGACTCTAACCCTGAATATCTCTAAACCGTCGGTGTCGACGCCTATTTTCTCAATTAGTCCGATTTTGTTTTTAGGCATTGTGGCTACCTCGTATTGTATTCCAATCAGGATAAAGAACCCTTGTGGTAAAGGTTCCGTTCGATCGTTTAGGCGGTCTTGGCTCTACCGCGAGAACTAGTTGAGGCGTTGCTTTTTGCAATATTGCCAAATCTCTTGTATTTACCAGAACGGTTCATAGTGTCTGCACTATCTGCAAGCTGCTTTCTTCCGGCTGAGCTGAGGGCCATATAGCTCTCCAACAGCTTTCTAAACTGCTGCCTGTCTTCTTTGTTCATTTCGGAGACCGCGGCGTTAACTATTGAACGCATTTCGGAGTCTTCGAGAAACGAGGGGGAAGAAAGCGATGCTGAGAATTTAGATCCAAGAATTGAATCAACTGAGACAGAGAAATATATCGAGAGCTGGAGCAAAAGCTCATCCGTGAGACGTCTCGTCCCTTGCTCATACGTTCTGTAAGCAGAAAGCGAAATACCGAGCTCTTCCGCTACTTGTTTTTGAGTCTTTCCGCTATTGGAGCGAATGGTTTTCAGATTGTTGCCCATGGGTACTCCTTTCTTTGAGCACCTTGACTTTAGGTACGACAATTTGTTGTACAGTACTTCAAAGTGTTGTAGTATTTGGCTAAGTACAACAATCCGTATTACTAAAGGAGGGTTTTATGCCGAATTGTATCGGAGCGGAACGAGTGAGGCTTCGCCTTTCGCAAACCGATCTTGGAGACAAACTCGGCGTCAGCAGAAGCATTATCGTTCGAATCGAACGCGATCCGAAGTCGGCAACTTACGATCAGCTCGAGAAGATGTCGCAGTTGTTCGGATGCTCCATTCAATACCTGCTTGGCGAGACCGATGATCGTCTTCCCCAGAAGGACGAGGTTGCGTAATGAGCGGCAAAGAAAGGCTGGAGCCGTGGGCGAGCAGTAAATGGCTCTCCAAATCCGCGGCAGCCAAATACATCCATCGACATGTCGATGCTCTGCAGAGGCTCATTGAATCTGGCGAGATTCCCGCCGTCTACGGCGCGTTCAACCGTGGTGGATCGCGGACCATCTACATCAACATTGACGACCTCGACGCCTATATGCGCAAGACTCCTTTCATTAAGGAGTCCAGCCATGAGATGCCGTACGAGGAGTACGCCTCTCTGCAGTCCCTGCAAGAGAGCATGTCAAAGCGCATGGCCCGCGACGGCCGTAAGGGGGCCGCATGATGGGCCCCGCATCGTTCGCGACGACTGTTCAATTTAGGGTGTCAGAAAAAAAGTGCGACTGGGAAATTAAGGAAGAGCCCCAGCCGCACCCGAAACGTGAGACCGTAGAAGAAGGGAGTTCACGGATGTGGAAAGGTGAACAGCGTCAACACGATCTCGACGACATAGGACGGTATCACGCCCTCGTCGGTCAAGTTGATTCTACCATCGCAGTAGAGGGTCTAAACAATCAAGATCTAGCCGAATACGCGAATTCATGCCGAATGTGGACTGGATTCGCCGAAATTGCAAAGGCGAGGGGCCGGGGCTATAACCGACAGGCGCCTGTGCCCGTTCTCCCCGAAACACCGAAGGCGCTTTTGGCGGCGGGGATTCCCAACCTGCCTATCTGCCACACCGTGCGGCATATCGTACGGGAGACAACGATCTCCAATCGCTCACACAGGCACGGCATCGAGCCCTCGCTGCTTGCATCGGTTCCTGAGCTCCTTCAGGCTCCTGTTGCTATCTTTAAGGCGGGTGCAGGCAGGGTGGCGGTTGCGCTGGATGCGGTCGACACCATCGGCCAGCCCCTTGTCGCCTATTTCGACCTAGCGGTTCCTCTGTCTGTCGGCGGTGGTCAGTTCCGCTCCGGCGAGCTCGTTAACTTCATGCTGTCCGTTTACGGACGCGAGTCCCTGATAAGTGAAATCGAATCCGCGCGGGCGGCAGGGGAGTGCAATGTCTTCAACGAAGAGGCATTGTTCTCCCTGGCGGTCCAGGCGCTGCAAAGGAGAAAGGCCGCATAGTGTCGAAGATTCTCGAGACAGAGACCGAAGGCTACGGTCCCTCGTTCGCCATACACGGCTTCATGCGCTATTTGGGCCTTAGGCCCGCACAGCTCGTGGCGTATGCCTTGATCTACTCCTGCACGGTAGATAAGGGTTGCTACGATTTTGGAGCCGCCGTTCTCGCGGACTGGTCCGGCACGAGCGAGCGCACTGCCCGCACGACCATCGCCTCCCTACTCGAGATGGGCCTTATCGTTGAGCGCGGATCCCATGTCCATGGAATGAATACTGTCGGCAGGTCCCTTGTTGCAGCTGCGGATCCAATTTCCCGCGCCAGGGAGGCTTGGCAGGCGGACCATCCGGACGCCGAACGGGTTGCCCCTCTAGTTTCACCGGAAACTATTTCACCTGAAAATACTTCCTCACCTGAAATATCTTCACGTGAAGATTCTTCCTCACCTGCAAGAGTTTCACGTGACGTTTTTTCAC
>NZ_JADNDZ010000057.1 GCF_015552075.1 Collinsella aerofaciens | reverse complement strand
TCTCGGAAGGCACGTGCAGACCTTTCGTCATGGCCTCCTACCTTTCTTTCGGGCCTTTCGGCCGAATCTCTCAGCGCCCTTCCATAGCGGACGCTGCTTGCTGACAGCTCTAGTTATATCCAAATTCCACCCGCAATTCCACCTCGCCCCCGAACGGTCAACAAAGTGCGATGAACGGTATATCGCATGAGATTCCCCCATAATGTACTTCGGCGTTCTAAAGTAACTTTTCTAAGGTAAACGCTCTTTTTTCCTAAAAACTATTTGCAATTGCATCTCTAAACTTTTGATTCAGAATTGCATAGCTAAATCGGTTTTATGTATATAAATGATGTTTGTTTACGTTTCCGCCTGCATTCAATGATATTCAGCTATCCATCATTCTTATTCACACTTACGTACCAGTTGAGTGAGGATATAGACCGCTTGCAGACGAGCAGGGCGTCAGTCCTATGACTTGTCAGCGTAAGAAGTAGGTAAAGATACCGTTCGCACAATACGTCCGTGCCACAAGTCGACTAAATTGAGACAATAGTGAATAGGGTTAGGCTACCGTCCCCTGCGGGGACTGAACGGACAGATGCATATGCCGAGCAAAATCGAAAAAAAGCAAGCCGCCGCAAAGCTGCGCAAACCGCCTCGCGACTTCTCGTACACGCAGAACCGAGAGCTCAGCTGGCTACGCTTTGACAACCGTGTGCTTGACGAAGCCTTCGATGAGACCGTTCCGCTGTTCGAGCGTCTAAAGTTCGTGTCGATTTTCGAGTCTAACCTCGACGAGTTTCTCATGGTGCGCGTGGGCGGCCTGTCCGATCTGGCAGAGCTCAAAAAGCAACCTGTCGACAACAAGAGCAATATGACCGCCTCCGAACAGGTCGATGCTGTCATGGCCGAAATGCCCGGGCTCCTTACCCGTTGGGAGTCCATCTTTAAGAGCATCGAGGGCAAGCTCGACACCCTGGGCGTTCACCGCGCCCGCATCGATTCGCTTACGCCCGAGGAGCGCACCTTTGTAACCCGCTACTTCCAGGCCTACGTGTCGCCGGTCATCTCGCCGCTGGTCATCGATCCTCGCCACCCCTTCCCCAACCTACGCAATGGCGCGCTCTATCTGGCCTGTGGTCTGGACGGCGCCACCGACGAGGAGAGCCTGCTGGGCCTTATCGAGATTCCCGCCTCGATGAACCGCGTGGTCGAGATCCCCTCGCCCACCGGCACCTACTCCTACATCTTGCTCGAGGACGTCATCCTCGCCTGCCTGGACAGCTGCTTTGGCTCCTATAAGCCGCTGGATCGTGCGCTGATCCGCGTCACCCGCAACGCCGACATCGATCCGGACGGCGAGGGCGTCGAAGAGGAAGAGGACTACCGCCAACACATGAAGCGCATCCTCAAGAAGCGCCTGCGTCTGCAGCCGGTAGTGCTCGCGGTCTCGGGGTCGCTCGAGAAGGCGACGCTCAAGACCATCCGCAAGGCGCTCGAGCTTTCTCGCCGCTCGGTCTTTACCTGCGATATCCCGCTCGACCTGGGCTACGTCTTCGGCATTGAGGGCAAGATTCCCGAGCATCTACGCAACGAGCTGCTCTTTACGCCGTTTAAGCCGCAGCCCAACCCCACCATCGATATGACCCGCTCCATCCGCGAACAGGTGCTGCAGCACGACAAGCTGCTCTTTTACCCTTACGAGGCCATGAATCCGTTCCTGGACCTGGTGCACGAGGCCGCCTATGACCCCGAGTGCATCTCGCTGCGCATCACGCTCTACCGCGTGGCCAAGCAGAGCCGCCTGTGCGAGTCACTGATCGATGCCGCCGAGAACGGCAAAGAGGTCACGGTGCTCATGGAGCTCCGCGCGCGCTTTGACGAGCAGAACAACATCGAGTGGGCCGAGCGCCTGGAAGAGGCCGGCTGCACCGTCATCTACGGCTCCGAGGGCTTTAAGTGCCACTCCAAGATCTGCCAGCTCACCTATCGCGAAGGCATGGCGCTAACGCGTCTGACGCTGCTGGGCACCGGCAACTTTAACGAGAAGACGGCCAAACTCTACAGCGACTTTATGCTCATGACCGCCCACCCCGGCATCGGCGAGGACGCCAACCTGTTCTTCCGCAACCTGTCGCTGGGCAATCTGCGCGGCGATTACCGCTTCCTGGGTGTGGCGCCCGTAGGCCTCAAGCCGCTCATCATGCGCGGTCTGGATCGCGAGATTCAGCGCGCTCTCGCTGGCGAGCCCGCCCGTGTGTTCTTTAAACTCAACTCGCTCACCGACCGCGAGGTCATCGACAAGATCGCCGAGGCATCGTGCGCAGGAGTCCGCGTGGACATGATCATCCGCGGCATCTCGTGCCTCAAGCCCGGTGTTCCGGGCAAGACCGAAAACGTGCATGTCCGCTCCATCGTCGGACGCTTTTTGGAGCACGCGCGCGTCTATGCTTTCGGCGTGGACTCGGACATGATTTACCTGAGCTCGGCAGACATGATGACGCGCAACACCGAGCACCGCGTGGAGATCGCCTTCCCCGTGCTCGACCCCACCTGCCGCGCCCTGGTACACGAGTACATGGGCATGCAGCTGCGCGACAACGTGAAGGCCCGCAGCCTCACGAGCGACGGCACCTGGGTCCCCGTGGAGCGTGCAGAGGGTGAGAAACCCTTCAACTCGCAGGAAGCTCTACTGGAGCGTGCCTATCGCAACGCCGAGGCCGCGCCCGAGCCCGTCATTGAGGCGAAACCCGCCCCCGAGCCCGAGCCGCAGCCGGCAGCGCCCGAAGTCCAGCAGGTCCAGGCGACCGTCATTGAGCCCGAGCCTGCACCTGAGCCTCAGCCCGAGCCGCAGGTCGCCAAGCCCTCGTCCGAGACGAGCACCCGTCGCGAGAAGCCCGCTGGCAAGACCAAGGCCATCGAGCGTCATCGCCCCGGTCGCGTGCGTATGGGTCTGGGCCTGATTGGCCTAGGCCTTAAGACGCTCATTACCGGCAAGACCAAATAGACGTTTGTAGAAGGCGTTTGTAGAAGCGCCCCGCATTTGAGGAAAGCCTCGGATGCGGGGCGCTTTTCCCTGCTACCATGGTGCGGACAACAACACGAATGACAGGCAGGAATATGAAGCTCACTATAGAATCGATGACCTACGGCGCAGACGGGCTGGCGCACGCCGACAACGGCAAGGCCGTTTTTGTGCAGGGCGCCGTGGCGGGCGACACCGTCGAGGCCGAGATCGTGCAGGACGGCAAGTCGTTTATGCGCGCCCGCACCACCGAGATTCTGGAGCCGAGCCCCGATCGCATCCAGCCTCCCTGCCCCTTCGTGGGTATTTGCGGCGGCTGCTCGTGGGGCAATCTCTCGCGCACCGCGCAGCTTGCCGCCAAGGAGCAAAACCTGCGCTCCACGCTCGAGCGCATCGGCAAGTTCAGCCCCGATCAGGTCGATGAGCTGGTGCAGCCTATCCGTCATACCAAGGACGACTGGGGCTACCGCAATAAAATCGAGCTCGAGCCGACCGTTGTCAACGGTCGCGTGCGTCTTGGCATGCACGGCGTAGATCCCAGCAAGATCGTGACCGTCGATTCGTGCCCGTTGTTCGACAAACGCTTCCCCAAAGCACTCAAATCGGTCGTCGGCGCGCTCAATTATCTGAGCGGTAGCCACGACTTGGGCCTTGAGCGCGTGGGCATTCGCGCCTCGCGCCGCACCAAGGCGCTCGAGGTCGCACTCTGGACGCCCACGGGCTCTTTCCCACGCTCGCAGGTCTCGCGCGTACTGGCAGACGCCGCTCATCCCACGAGCATCGTGCGCGTGATGAGCAAGGGCGAGAAGAAGGCCCGCCGCGTCTCCAAGGTCGAGATGCTCGCCGGCGAGGGCTCGTGGACCGAGAATATCGCCGAGGGCCAAATGCGCCTTTCGGCCCCGTCGTTCTTCCAGGTCAACACCAAGGGTGCCGAGATTCTGATCGAACTTGTCATGGACGCGCTCGACCCTCAGGAAGATGAACTGGCTGTGGACCTGTACTGCGGCGCCGGCACCTTTACCCTGCCGCTCGCCCGCCGCTGCGATTTTGTCGCCGCCGTTGAGGCCTATGGCCCTGCCGTGCGCGACCTGCGCCGCAACCTCGAGATCAATAAGCTCGATAATGTCGACGTCATTGGCGGCGACGCCGTGCGCGAGTTCCCCGATCAGGATGCCGACGTTTTAGTGGTCGACCCGCCGCGCGCGGGCTTGGCACCCGAGGCCATCGACCTCATCGCCAGCACAAGCGCCCGCGATGTCGCCTACGTGAGCTGCGACCCGGCCACCCTGGCGCGCGACCTCAAGCGCTTTGTCGAGGAAGGCACCTTCTCCCCCGTCAAGATCACGCCGGTCGACCTGTTCCCGCAAACCTTCCACTGCGAAACCGTCGTCCACCTCAAGCGCAACTAGCGCCCTATCATTGCCCATAAAAATCATTCGGCGATTGAGCGTGGCAAGCGGGCACCTTCGGGGTATAAGACGGCTAATTGTATGCCGCCTTACGAAAGGAATCCTCATGCCCAGCGTTGCCGTTCTCGCCGCCGATGGCTTTGAAACTATTGAATGCTTGACCATGGTCGATGTCATGCGTCGCGGCGGCGTGCGTGCCACGCTCGTCTCTATCATGCCCACGCGTGAGGTCGTCAGCTCGCTGCAGATCCCCGTGACCTGCGATGCGCTCTTTGATGAGATCAACTTTGACGAGTACGACTGCGTTGTGCTGCCCGGCGGTCTGCCCGGCGCTACCAATCTGCGCGCCGATCAGCGCGTCTGCGACGTGGTCTGCGAGTTCGCCGCGACCAAGCACGTTGCCGCCATCTGCGCCGCCCCGTTTATCTTGGGCGAGCTCGACCTGCTCGAGGGGCGCCATGCCACGTGCTTCCCCGGCTTTGAGAAGAGCTTCCCCGAGGGAGCCTATACCGGCGAGAAGGTCACGCAGGACGGCAATATCATCACCGCCAGCGGCATGGCCCAGTCGCTCCCCTTTGCGCTTGAGCTGCTGCGCACGCTCGCCGGCGACAAGGCCGTCGAGAAGGTTGCCGAGGGCATCCAGCTATGATTTTGGCTTCGCAATCGCCGCGCCGCATCGAGTTGATGTGCGAGGCCGGCTATGACATCCGCGTCATCCCTGCCGATATCGACGAGACCCCTTTTGATGGCGAGGCGCCACTTACGCTTGTCGAGCGATTGGCACGGGCCAAAGCCGCTGCTGTCGCTGCCGAGCATGCCGAGCCCACCGAGCTGACCGTCGCGGCCGACACGATCGTTACCTTCGATGGCAAGATTTTAGGCAAGCCGGCAAACGAGGACGAGGCCCGCACCATGCTCAGCGAGCTTTCGGGGCGCACGCACCAGGTCGCAACCGGTGTCTGCATCGTTAAGGCCGGCGACACAGCCGCCCCGCATGCCGCCGAGAGCCTATCCTTTGTCGATGTGACCGACGTGACGTTCTATGAGCTCACTGACGAGCAGATCGAACACTACGTCGCCTCGGGCGAGCCCATGGATAAGGCCGGCGCCTACGGTATTCAGGGTGTCGGCGGACGCATGCTCGTGCACGATATTTCGGGCGACTTCTACAACGTGGTGGGCCTGCCCATCGCACGCGTCGCACGCGCGATTCAAAAACTCTCGTAATTGCATCTGGCGCTGGGTATCCCCCAGCGCCTACAATTTTGCCGTACCGTACGGATCCCGACCGGGCATAAGGCCCGGCGGAAAACCGATAGGAGTAAAACATGGACACACTGCTTGAGGCCATTGACGTTTGCGATGTCGATGGCTTTTGCTTTGGCAACTATACGGACGAGGAGGCCGGCACCGGTTGCACCGTAATCGTGGCAGCAGAAGGCGCCACCGGCGGCGTTGACGTTCGCGGCGGTGCCCCGGCATCGCGCGAGACCGACCTGCTGCATCCCGAGAACACCGTCGATAAGGTCCACGCTGTCTGCCTCTCGGGTGGATCGGCCTTTGGCCTCGAGGCAGCAAGCGGCGTTGCCCGCGAGCTCGAGAGCCGCGGTATCGGCCTGCCCGTCGGCCCCACGCAGGTGCCCATCGTATGCTCCAGTTGCATCTTCGATCTCGCCTATGGCGACCCCACCGTGCGTCCCGACATTGATGCCGGCATCGCCGCCGTTCGCGAGGCACTCGATAACACCCCCACCACGCTTGAGCAGGGCAACGTTGGAGCCGGCACCGGTGCCACGGTAGGCAAGCTCATGGGTCCTGCCACCTGCATGAAGGCAGGTCTTGGAGCCGCCGCCGTGGCGCTCGGCCCCGTCAAGGTGGGCGCCGTGGTCTCGGTCAACGCCTGCGGCAACGTCGTCGATCCCCTCACCGGCGAGTGGGTCGCCGGCATGCGCACTGCGGCCGATAGCGACCAGATCGTCGACATGGAGCTCGCAGCCTTTACCGCTGCCGGCTCCATGCAAATGCCGCTCGACCGCACCAACACCACCATCAGCTGCATCGTCACCAACGTGGAGCTCACCAAGGCCCAGGCCACCAAGGTCTCCCAGATGGCCGCAGACGCCTATGCACACGCCATCCGCCCCACGCACACCACCAACGACGGCGACACCATCTACACCCTCGCCAGCGGCAAACTAGGCACCCAGGCAAGCGCCGCCGTACCCCTAGACCTGCTGGGTATGCTTGCCGTAAGGGCCCTACAAACCGCCATCGTAAACGGAGCCAAAACCGCCAAAACCTCCCACGGCATCCCCGGCGCCGCCAAGTAAACTAGCTCGTCCGGTTGCCCGGTGGGGCTTGGTTATGTTTGCTGCTCTACAGTCCTGGCTCGCACGAAGAGCACATTAAGTGCTCTTCGGCTCGTGCGGAACTCGCGACAAACATAACCAAGCCCCACCGGGCAACCTACCAACCAGATTCTTTTCAGCCCAGGCCCCTGTGTACCGCGCGTCGAAGATCTTCAAATTCAAATAAACTGACAATCGATTCTTATAGCAGAGGCCCCTTGGCCTTTAGTTTGATACAAGTTCCGCACGAGCCGGAAAGCACTTAATGTGCTTTCCGTGCGAGCAGGACTGTTCGCAGTAGCAAACTAAAGGCCAAGGGGCCCAGTCAACCTATCAACAGCGATTACTCAGCAGCTAGTTGAATTTGAAGATCTTTGAGGCAAGACGGTATAGGCCGAGTGTGGTTTTGTCTCCGGCCCGTCCGCGCAGATTGGTGAAGAACCCGACCACGCCGTAGCGGGCACGACGATACATGCGCTCGTCGTAGGCCTTCAAATCATTCCACAGCATCTTTAGGCGCTCGTCGGCGCAATCTTCCTCGGAAAGCTTGGTGAGAACCGAGCAGATCGCCATCATCATGGTGAAGTAGCCCATCATGTACGAACGCAGACGCGACGACTCAACATCGCTGTACAAGTGGTACGACTCCATCATGATACGCGTAACACGGAACTGCTGGTCCAGACGCTTGACCATCGTTGCCTCGTTGACGCTCTGGCCTTCGCGACCGATAAAGTAGCGATAGAGGTCGATGTCGGCGTAGTACATGGTCTTGCAACGCGGCAGCGGCACGTAGGCGTAGATGTTGTCCACATAGAACGTGTGCGGCGGCATGGGAAGGTTGGACTCGCGCAGCACATCCGTGCGATAGCACAGGCTGTGCATGAGTAGGTTCTGGTCCAGGCGGAAATGACCGATCTGATCCCAAGAAAAGATCTTTTTGCGCGGCAGGGCAAATTTGTAGCCAATAGCGGTATGCGTGCCCTCGTAAACCTTCTCGTACACGTAGTTCGAGATAAACAGGTCAACGCGCTGGTCGCGCTCCTCAAAGCCACGCAGAATCGACAGCATGGTCGAAAGGGCAGCGCCGTCAAGCCAGTCGTCCGAATCAACAACCTTGTAGTAGGTGCCCTGCGCCTCGCGCAGACCCGAAAGGACGGCAATACCGTGACCGCCGTTCTCCTGGTGCACCGCGCGGATGATTCCAGGATAACGGGCCTCCCACTCGTCGGCCTTGGCGGCCGTCTCGTCCTTGGAGCCGTCGTCCACCACGATAATCTCGATATCGGTGGCGTAATTGCTCCCCTCCAAGATGGAGGTAATGCAATGGTCCATGTCCTTGGCGGCGTTATACGAGGGAATACCGAATGTTATGACTTTATGCATGGCAGGCGATAATCTCATCCGAAAGATCGAGGGCGGAATTGGTCACAGCGTCCATATCGTAGTAACGATACTCGGCCAGACGACCCACCGGGTGGAAGTTCGTCAGGTTCTGGACGCGCTCAAGATAGCGCTCATAGAGCTCACGGTTCTCGGGCTCAAGAATGGCGTAGTACGGCGTCTCGCCCGAGCCGGGCGTATAGGCCTTAGAGTACTCCTTCATGATGGTGGTCTTGCCGGGCAGGACCTGACCGGTCATGTTCTTGAACTCGGTGATACGCGTGTAGTCCTCGCTCGTGGTGTAGTTGACGGTGCCCACGGGCTGGAACTGGTCCATATCGAGCGTCTCGAACTTCATATCGAGTGTGCGGTACGGCAACGCACCCAAGTCGAGGTTGAACAGCTCATCGAGCGGACCGGTATAGACGATCTCGCCACCATAAACCTTGCCGTCGATCTTGACGGTGGTCTCGTCGATCTCAAAGAGATCGTGGGCGTCCACGTCGCAGAACACGTCGATCAGGTCGTGGTCGAGCATGTGCTCAAAGAGCGCCGTGTAGCCCTCCTGCGGCATGCCCTGGAAGGGGGCTTGCGGGAAGTAGCGGTCATCATCGCCCACAAAGACGGGAACGCGACCGGTGATCGAGGGATCGATCTGATCGGGCGTCTGGCCCCACTGCTTCATGGTGTAATGCAAAAAGACGTTCTCGTAGACGTAATCGGCGACCTCGGCCAAGTCGGGGTCGTTCTTCTTACGCAGCTCCATAATGGGCACCTTGACATCCTTGCCAAAGGTCTCCACGAGCTTCTGATACAGCTCCTCGCCGCGCTCGTCACCAAAGGCGAGCTTGAGACTCGCATGGTTGAAGGGCACGGGCATAAGGGTACCGTTGATGTTGGCGAGCACCTTGTGCTGATAATCCGTCCACTTGGTAAAGCGCGACAGGAAATTGTGCACGCGCTCGTTAAAGGTGTGATAGATATGCGGACCGTACTCGTGAATCAGGATTCCGGCCTCGTCAGTGCAGTCGTAGGCATTGCCCGCTATGTGGCTACGGCGCTCCAAAACGGCAACACGATAGCCGATGGTCTCGGCAAGACGGCGGGCGCAAACGGCACCGGCATATCCAGCACCGACGACAATCATGTCGTACGCGCCGGCGTTAAAGCCTTCAGGCAGGCCTGAGGTAATCTGCATCGATACTCCTTGTCAAAAGCCACGGGCTCGTTAGCTGGGCTTTTCTCGAACATTCTTCGAGACATATTTATCAGAGCGATTATAGCGCTAATGCGTCCTATAATGAGCTTGCCACACAAGGAAAGCTCAAGCACCGCGGCGTACATAATTGAAAGGTAAACCCGCTAGCAGCGGGTTTATTCGTGAACAGCCGGGCGCCTGGAGCTTAGCGAAACGCTTGTAAGGAGTAACATGAGCGATTTCCTTAACCGTATGAAGTCTGCTGCCAAGGCCGACCTTAAGACGATCGTCCTGCCCGAGGGCGAAGATCCGCGCACCATCGTCGCGGCCACCAAGATCATCGAGGAGGGCCTGGCAAAGATCGTCATCCTGGGCAACCCCGACGAGATCAACGTTCCCGGCGCCACCGTCATCGACCCGCGCAATGCCGAGAAGCACGAGGAGTACGCGCAGAAGTTTGCCGAGCTCCGCGCCAAGAAGGGCGTTACCATCGAGCAGGCTCGCGCCCAGGTGATGGACGCCACCTACTTTGGCACCATGATGGTCAAGATGGGCGACGCCGACGGCCTGGTCTCCGGCGCCTGCCACTCCACCGCCGACACCCTGCGCCCCGCGCTTCAGATCCTCAAGACCGCCCCGGGCACCAAGCTGGTCTCGGCCTTCTTCGTGATGTGCACCGATACCCCGCAGTTCGGCACCGACGGCACGCTGATCTTCGCCGACTGCGGCCTCAACATCAACCCGTCCTCCGACGAGCTCTCCGAGATCGCCATCGCCTCCGCTCACTCCTGGTCCACCTTCATGGGCAACGTTGAGCCGCACGTGGCCATGCTCTCCTACTCCACCATGGGCTCCGCCGGCGGCGAGGTCGCCAAGAAGGTCCAGGAGGCCGTGAAGTTCTGCAAGGAGAAGGCTCCCGAGCTCGCCATCGACGGCGACCTGCAGCTCGATGCCGCCATCGTCCCCACCGTCGCCCAGCTCAAGGCTCCCGGCTCCTCCGTCGCTGGTAAGGCCAACGTGCTCGTGTTCCCCGACCTCGAGGCAGGCAACATCGGCTACAAGCTGGTCCAGCGCTTCGCCGGTGCTGACGCCTACGGCCCCATCCTGCAGGGCATCGCCAAGCCGGTCAACGACCTTTCGCGCGGCTGCTCTGCCGACGACATCGTGGGTGTCGTGGCCATCACCGCCGTCCAGGCTCAGATGGCTGAGTAGCGAACATATCCCCTCGGGACCCTACAGGGTAAAGCTCTGAAAACGTCCTCGGACATGCATGAAACCCCCGCTGCGCACTTCGTGCGGCGGGGGTTTCATGCGTCCTGCGGAAAGTTTTCAGAGCTTTACCCTGTAGGGCCCCTGCCGCCACGTAGCAATCAGGGCATCTGGAGTGGACGGCGGCTTGGCTACGAGCTGGGGCTGAGGATCTGAATGGATGGGTGTCGTTGCTGGGAGCGCAGGCGTTACTGGTGATGATCACTTTGGGACTGGAATTTCCGCCTGCTAGCAAAAAGGCCTCCTGAGCTGCTGCTCAGGAGGCCTTTCGTTCAATCGCAAGCGAACGCACTAGTTGTTCTTGGTCAGACGCTCGACGTCGTGGGCGATCATGTATTCCTCGTCGGTGGGGATGACCATGACCGTGACGGCGGAACCGGCGGCGCTGATGACCTGCGGGCCGTTGCCCACGGCCTCGCGGTTCTTGTTGTTGTCGATGCGTACGCCCAGCCACTCAAAGCAGTCGCAGAAGGCCTTGCGGATCGACCAGTCGTTCTCGCCGATGCCGGCGGTAAAGGTGATGGTGTCCACGCCCGCCATGGAAGCGATCATGGAGCCGGCCTGCTGCATGGCCTTGTAGGCGAACATATCGAAGGCGAGCAGGCAGCGCTCGTCGCCCTCGGAGGCGCGTGTACGGATGTCGCGGGCGTCGTTGGAGATGCCCGAGATGGCAAGCAGACCAGACTGCTTGTTCATCATGTCATCAACTTCCTGATAGCTGTAGCCTCCCTCGCGCTGGAGGTAGCACACGGTGGCCGGGTCAATGGAACCACAGCGAGTGCCCATCATCAGACCGTCGAGCGGCGTCAAGCCCATCGTGGTATCGCGGCATACGCCGTCCTCGATAGCGGCGAGCGAGGCGCCGTTGCCCAGGTGGCACGACAGCAGACGGTGGCAGCGCGTGCCCAGGATCTCCTTGGCCATCATCCACTCGTAACGGTGACTCGTGCCGTGGGCGCCGTACTTGCGCACGTGGTACTTGTCGCAGACGTCCTTGGGCAGGGCGTAGGTGTAGGCGACCTCGGGCATCGTCATATGGAACGACGTATCGAAGACGGCCACGTTGGGCAGCTCCGGATATTTCTCGCGGCAATACTCAATTGCTGCGGCCTCACCGTAGTTGTGCAGCGGGGCAAGTGGCGCCACCTCAAGGATCTTGGCCATGACCTCATCGTCGACGACCGCGGAATCATCGAAGTGCCAACCGCCCTGAACGATGCGATGCCCAATGCCATCGATCGTAAAGTCGGTCTTCTCGAGCTCCTCGAGCACGCGAGCGATAGCAGAGCGATGATCGGGGAAGGGAATCTCCTCGGTCTGCTTGGCACCACCGTTCTCGGAGTGGCCAAAGATGCCCATCTCCGAGCCGATGCGCTCGCAGTTGCCCTTGGCGAAGACCTCGCGAGTATCGGTGTCCAAAAGCTGATATTTAAGGCTCGAGCTGCCGGCGTTGACAACAAGTACGTTCATGAGACTCCTTCGTGATTACAGTACGGTCGGCAAACCTATAAGGCGGCCGTATCCTTAATAAGAAGTTATCAGAGTTCAATAATTATCTATTAAACTCTTCGCTCAAAGCGCATAAAAGGGGGCTGAACGGCACAAGGCCATCCAGTCCCCTCCCCTTGCATCAATTACTTGCCGTTGACGATGCGCTCGACGTCGGAAGCGATCATGAACTCCTCGTCCGTGGGGATGACGAAGATCTTGACCTTGGAATCCTTGGCGGACAGGCACCAGGCGCCGTCGCCACGCAGGGCGTTGCGGGCATGGTCCATCTTGACGCCCATAAAGGCCAGACGGTCGGCCACACCGGCGCGGACAGCCGGAGCGTGCTCGCCGATGCCGGCGGTAAAGACAAGCGTGTCCATGCCGCACATGGAGGTTGCCATCTCGGCGGCCTTGGCGGCAATCTTGTAGACGAACATATCGAAGGCGAGCTGAGCCTCAGGGTCACCGGCAGCGGCGAGCTCCTCGACGTTGCGGCAGTCGTTGGTCTTGCCGCCGGTCACAGCCAAAAGGCCGGACTTCTTGTTCATCATCTCGTCGACCTCGTCGAAGGTGTAGCCGCCCTCGCGCTGCAGGTAGCACACGGTAGCCGGGTCGATGGAACCGCAGCGGGTGCCCATCATGACGCCGTCGAGCGGCGTCAAGCCCATGGTGGTGTCCATGCACTTGCCGTCCTCGATGGCGCACAAGGAAGCGCCAGAGCCGATATGGCACACGACAACCTTGCGGGCCTCGCCGTTGGTCATCTCGGCAACCTTCTTGGAGATGTAGCGATAGCTGGTGCCGTGAGCGCCGTACTTACGGATGTGCAGCTTGTCGCAAACGTCCTTGGGCAGAGCGTAGGTCTTGGCGACCTCGGGCATGTTGAAGTGGAAAGCGGTGTCGTAGACCGTGACGTTGGGCAGATCGGGATACTGCTCCAGGCAGTACTCGATAACGTTGGCCTCGGGGTTGTTGTGCAGCGGCGCCAGCGGGGCGACCTCGCGAATCTTGGCGAGGACGTCCTCGTCGACGAGGGAGGAATCACCAAAGTACCAACCGCCCTGAACGATACGGTGGCCGATGCCCTCGATCTTGACGCCGTTGGCCTCAAGGTCCTTCAGGACGACCTCGATGGCGACCTTGTGGTCGGGGAACTCGATGTTCTCGGTCACCTTCTTGGAGCCATTGGCAGCATGGGTGAAGGTACCACCGGTAAAGCAGACGCGCTCGCAGGAGCCCTTTGCGGACACCTTATGGGACTTGGTGTCGATGACCTGATACTTAAGGGTCGAAGATCCCGCGTTGACGACCAGAACGTTCATGTGTCTCCCTACTAACAGGCGGTGTGGCGCCGCCAGGTTACATACGCTTCAATAGTAAACCCAAACGCCCTCGCGCTCGGGTTTATTGCGTTGATATATAAGTTATCGATGCCTGGATGCTCATGGCCTTTGACTTGTAAGACGAAACAGCGCGGGAATATACGCCAACGAAGAAATCCCAAGCGCAGCAAGCAACACAACCCGAATACCCACAACGCTACTCAACACAGCATTGAGCAGATAGAAAAGAACGGCGCCCACCGCCACCATCTGGCTTTGAACCGAAATCAGCGAACAGCGCATCGATGAATCGGCAGCATTTTGAAAAACTGAGTATTTGATCGGAGCAAACAACGCGTAAGCGACCGTCTGCAGCACATAGAACACAGGCAATAAATAGGCTGGAGTTAAGGGGTTCAAAAACAAAGCAGCCAAGAAAAGACGAACGATGCCGCAAATACGCGCAAAACGGCCCTTGTCGACATGAGCAACCACACTGGGCACAAAAAACCCTATGGAGGCGGAGACAAGGAGCTGGACCGCAATGGTCACGCCAGAAGCGACGGCATTCATTCCGCGACCTGCAAGCAGCAGTGAGAAAAAGTCTTCCAGAGCGACGAAAGCAAATGCTTGGGAACAATCCATGATGAACGCCGAGCAAAGAATGCTATTGCCCGCAATAGCGGCCTTGATCATCTTCGGGCTAATTCTACGCACGGGTATTGCAGCAGTGCCTCCGCTTCGCCCCTCAGGAATACAGACAACGACAACCAATGTCAGCACCATTGCGATGATATCGACCGAAAGCCCAATGAGATACGCGCCGGCGGACGAAATGAAACCGCCCACACAAGCGGAGAGGGCATAAGACGCGTAGAAGACAAATCGTTCAACGACATTAAGTCTCACGAGTTGGTCCTGAGAGACACTGTCAATGTAAATCGCTTCGATGGATCCGCTCACACATGCAACGGCAAGACCTTTGAGAGCAAACGCACCGATTAAGAGCAGAGGAGATCGGACGAGGAGCAGAGCGGTGTAATATCCGAGCATTCCCGCGACGCCAACGAGGCCGCTTACCTTTCGCCCAAACCTGTCAGCAATATAGCCAGTAGGAACCTCCAGAATGAACTTGCTCACTTGGTAGGCGATCATCATGCTGGATATCGCCACCATCGAGAAGCCGACAAACTCAAGGTAAACCGTCAGAAAATACAAGATGGTGCTGAAGTTCGACAGGAAAACGAACGTCATATAGAGCAAAACCATACGGTTTCTCATACCTCGCCCTCCAAGAGTCAATAATCCAAACCGAAATCTTGGAAAAGTATGAGAGCAAAGCCGTCAACCATGCGTTACGAAGCGTCACTATTCACTTGACGACGCGATGCCAAATGGTCTCACGAAGCGAGATGGCGCAATAGGTGAAGGAAAACCGCCTGGTGTCGATCAGTCCACGCATTTTGCCGATAGCAAAAGTAGATAGGCAAGGTTACGTCACGCGATCCTTCAATGGAGCACTCGCTCACTTCTGATCCATCCGATGCAAGAGAAGAGCCAGATAAACTCAATATCAATCCCCCAGCTTGAAGAAACTCAATCTGAGCCCTGCTTCCGTATTCGACATCACGGAAACGGAAATTAACAAGCTGGGCTTCGGGACATTGGTTAATTGCATTGAGACAGGGTGACAAATTAATTGGAACAGCGAGCCTGCCGCCCAGTAGCTCACGAATAGTCATAGCTTCCACAGATTGATGACCCGCTGGGCACGAAAGAACCTTGAGCTCCTTTTCGCCCAAGTATTTCGAAGAAAGGACACTGTCCCTTGGTTCCTCAAATGAGATGGCCGCATCCGAAATGCCAAGCACAAGTGATTCAAAACATGTAGCCGTTGGCTGATGCCACACATCAAGGTGAATCTGAGGGTGCGAACTTTCAAACGAGTCGTACCAATTTTCGAAAAAAAGGCGCCCCCGCCCGTGAAGACAGGGGGCGTAAAGACGGAAATGGCCGTCGGGCGAAACGCCGCCGTTCCCCGATTGAGCGCACTTTTTGAGATCGTCGACTTGCGCCAGGATCACGCGTGCACGACACGCAAACTCTCGGCCCGCAGGAGACAAAATAGCCTCCCCCGCCGATCGGTCGAGCAAAACAATCTGATACTCAGATTCCAACTTTTTTATTGCCGACGAAACGGCCTGTGGGCTCACATGAACGGCTCGAGCCGCTTTGCGCACGCCGCCGTAGTTCGCTACCGCTTGAAGGTATTCGAGTTGAGAAAGCTGCATAGGTTACTCCAAAGGCAGCCAAGTCGACGGCCTACGCGTCCTCAGATGAGGTTCTCGCCCAGGTTCTTGCCGCCGAGGACGTGCATATGGAAGTGCATGACGGTCTGGCCGGCGTTGACGCCCTTGTTGGAGATGACGCGGAAACCGTCCGCCAAGCCCTTGGCCTTAGCGACCTCCTGGATGGCGTGAGCCATGGCGCCCATGGTCTCGGCCGGCACGTTATCGGCGATATCGCTGTAGTGCTTTTTGGGGATCACGAGCGTATGGACCGGCGCCTGGGGATTGAGGTCGTCGAAGGCGATGACCTGGTCGTCCTCATAGACAACGGTCGAGGGGATCTCGTGGTTGGCAATTTTGCAGAAGATGCAATCGCACATGGTTGGTTCCTTTCTCACAGACCAAGGTAATTATATTTGGTCGGGATGGTTAGAACGAGAGGTTGTCGTCGGTGTTGGCGGCTTCGCCGTCGGCGAGCACGTCGTTGCCGTCGACGTCCTTAAGAAGCACCGAGACCTTCTGCTCGGCATCGGACAGGCGGGTGCGCAGGCTCTTGAGGAGCTCGACGCCGCGGGTATAGCTCTCGAGCGACTCCTCGAGCTCCATATCGCCCGACTCCAAGCTGCGGATGATGAGCTCCAACTCCTGCGAAGCCTGCTTGTACGTAAGCTGCTCGACCGGGGTTTTCTCTGCCATATCTGTTTCCTTTCCTAAAGGTTTATCGCTATGAAACGCGGCCTACTCGACCGTATCGACCGTTGCCGTCACGTTGCCGTCTGCCATGCGCACGCGGATGGCGTCACCGGCCTTAAAGGTCTTGGCGCTCGTGGCCACCCCATCATCGCTGTACGCGATGGAATAACCACGGGCAAGCACCTTGAGCGGCGACAGGGCATCTAGCGAGGCTGCCGCACGGCCCAGGTCGGACGCGGGCTTGTTGAGCATCGTGCGCCCCTGATGCTCCAGACGGGAACTCGCAAGCGCGAGCGCATGGCGCTTGCCATCGAGCCCCGAGGTGCTTGCAACCAGACGCTCGGGCAGGCGCTCAAAGTTGGAGCGGAATGTCCCGACCGAGCGTACTATGGCGCCCGACAGGCGATCGGCCGTCAGGGCAAGCTCAGACTCGCGACGCTCGACCATAAACGTTGGGTCGTTGAGGCACGGGCGGCACGCAGCCGCATCGAGCGCATCGCCCAAGCGGGCCGTATAGGTATCCCAGGCGCGGCGACCGCGCTGGTCGAGCATCTCCAGATCAACCTGATTCGACCCAATCATCGATGCCATCGCGGCACCCAGACGCTGATGGCGCGCCTCGAGCACATCGGCCAACTCCGTCATAGCCGGCGCCACCGATTCTGCCGCCGCCGTGGGCGTGGAGGCGCGGCGGTCGCTCACCATGTCACAAATCGAGGTATCAGGCTCATGGCCAATGCCGGTCACCACGGGCACAGGACAAGCCGCCACCGCGCGAGCAAGCTCCTCGTCGTTAAAGGTCATGAGGTCCTCAAAGGAGCCGCCGCCGCGCACCAGCAAAATACAGTCGGGCGCCGGCGTGATGGCGGCGGCGCGGCGCAAGCCCTCAATGAGCTCAGCCGGCGCACCCTCACCTTGAACCTTGGCGCCCACGCAGACGAGCTCGACGAGCGGGTTGCGACGACGCAATGTGCGCTTGACGTCGTCGATTACGGCACCCGAAAGCGAGGTGACGACCGCCACGCGGGAGCAGAACACCGGAATACGGCGCTTGCGCGCTTCGTCCATCAGGCCCTCGCGACGCAGCTTTTCGGCCAGTTGCGCCACTTGTTGACGCAGCAGACCCTCCCCCGCCAGCGAGAATGAGCGAGCGACAAAGCTCATGCGGCCCGTGGCCTTATAAAGATTGAAGCTGCCCTTAAAGCTCACCTGCATGCCGTCGCGCAGATCGAACGTGCGCTTGAGATAGGCACCCTTCCAGATGATGCAGTCGACGGCCGCCGAGTCGTCCTTGATCTGAAAGTAGCAGTGGCCGCTTCGGGCATTGGGGCCACGGAAGCCCGTGACCTCGCCCAAAACGCTCAGCTGCGGAATGGCATCGAGCGCGCCGGCGGCGATCTCCACCGCCTGGCTCACGCTGAGTTCCTTACGCTCCTGCTCGTCCGAACCGTCGAACTCGGCGGAAACGGCATTGCCGGTCAGATTCCAGCCTGCCACGCAGCCTCCTTTCGTTATCGTGCACAAGGGCTCCGGCCCTGCGCAAATTCAAGTCCAACACATAGTACAGCGCCGCGGGGACACAAATCTCCGCGGCGCCTGTCAAGCCAATTTGTTATCGGTTGGAGTTTCTGTTGTAGCGAGCCATAAGATAGAGCAGCTGAATGATCGAAGTGAGCGCTGCGGCAACATAGGTAAGCGCGGCTGCCGTCAGGACCTTCTTGGCACCGTTGACCTGCTTGGAGCTCATACCCGACTGCTCGATATACGCCACGGCGCGGCGGCTGGCATCAATCTCGACCGGCAGCGTAACCAACTGGAACAACACACTAAACGAGAAGAAGATCAGCGCGAGGGTCGTGAGTCCCGCGATGTTCATAAACAGACCCATGAGCAACACGATGGTCCAAGTGTTCTGGGTAAAGTTGACGACCGGCACGAGGGCTGTGCGTACCTTCATCATGGCATAACCACTTTGACGCTGGGCGGCATGGCCCGCCTCGTGGCAGGCGACGGCAACGCTTGCGACCGACCCGCCTGAACGGTTGGCATCCGACAGATACAGGTTGTTGTCCTGCGGGTTGTAATGATCGGTGAGCTCACCAGCGACACCCTTGATACCCACGGCGTTGCAGCCGCTGGCGTCGAGCATGCGGCGAGCGACCGTGGCGCCCGTGTCGCCGTCCGAGCGAACCTTGGACCAGGTTTTATATGTCGAGTTGATATAGTTCTGTGCGGCAAGGCCAAGCACCGTGCAGACAAGAACAACCAGCAGGTACAGCGGGTCGATACCAAAGCCGTATCCATAGTAATAAGGCATGCGAATTCCTCCGAATCGAGTTACACGTTGGAGGCATTCTACCCACTCAAGCGGCTAGGCTTCCTTACAGCAATTCAATTTTGCCATCTTTGACCGTCAACCCCATGTTGCCCGAGAGCAGATCGTCCAGGCGCGAGCCCACAAGCTCAAAGCGCCAGCCTTCGCGCAAGGGGCTCTGCTCGGGATGCTCAATGTAGTCGGCCAGGTCATCGCGCGAGGCAATGACCGAGGTCGCCACTCCCGAGCGTTCGGCAACCAGGCGGATGAGCGCGTACATGAGATCCGTCACGCTCTCCAACTCCGGAGAGATCTGGCGATGCCCGCGCACCATGAGCGGCAGGCGATCGTGCGGGCAGCTTGCGCCGCGCTTGATGGCCATGAGCGCACCGTCCACGTCGCGCTCCCCCAACTGATCGGTACCGCGAATGCTGCGGAACTCCTCAACGCGCACGGGATTGCGTTTAACGAGCGCAAGCAGCGTGTCGTCGGACATGACCCATTTGCGCGGGATGTTGCGGCGCTCGGCGCGGTCCTCACGCCAGGCGGCGAGCTCGCGCGCGATACCCAGCTGGTGACGACTGCACGAGTTGATGCGTTTGACCTTGCGGAACGCCTCGTGGCGATCGGCGCGATAGTGCGACTCGTCAGCCAGCGGGCGCAGCTCGTCGAGCACCCAGTCCACGCGGCCCAGCTCGCGCAGGCGGCTCATCATCTCGGTATAGGCGACGATCAGATACTTGACGTCATCGATCGCGTACTCAATCTGCTTATCGGTCAGCGGGCGACGCGACCAGTCGGTCAGTGACTCGGTCTTGGGCAATGAGACGCCGCAAAACGTCTGCACGAGCGCGCCGTAGGAAATCTGCTGACGCTCGCCCAAAAAGGCGGCGGCCACCTGCGTGTCAAAAATCGGACGCGGCAGCACGCCTACGGTATGGAGCATGACCTCCATATCCTGCGAGCAGGCGTGGAAGACCTTGGTCACGCTCTCGTCGGCCATAAGCTCGGCCAGCGGCGATAGGTCGTCGATTACCAGGGGATCGACCGCTACACTCTCGGCAGGGGTGGCAATCTGAACCAAACACAGACGCGGATGGAACGTGCGCTCGCGCAAAAACTCGGTATCGACGGCAATCGCGTCGAACTCACGGGCGCGCTGGCAAAAGTCGAGTAGAGCCTGATGTGTGGAAATGTACATATCAACCCATCGAATAAGGTTAGGCCCGAAAAACACGGGTAGGATATCGGCATTGCCTTACAACTATACTCGGTTAGTCACAGAACGGGAACGTAAGTATGCGCTGCCTTATCATCCACAACCCGGCATCGGGCCCCAGCTCAGATGAAATCTACGCATTCACGCACGCCCTTGCACAGGGCGGCGACGAAGTCGTGATGCGCTTTATCGGCGATGGCATGGAGCCCGAGGACGCCGTGGCAGACGTTCGCGAGTTCGACCGCGTGGTCGTCTCGGGCGGCGACGGCACCGTCTCCAACGTGCTCGACCAGATGCGCGGCTGCGGCGTCCCCACGCTCGTTTTCCCCTCCGGCACGGCCTGCCTGTTCTTTAACAACATCGGCAATGCCCCCGAGGCAGCGGCGCTTGCCAAGGCATGTCGCGCCGGCCGCACGGTCAAAGTAGACATGGGCGAGCTCTTTTGGCTCGACGAGAACGGCAACGAAAAGCGCCATGGCTTTATCATCATCGCCGGTTCGGGCTTTGACGCCGAGATCATGATGAAGGCCGCCCCCACCAAAAACGACATCGGCGAGATCGCCTACTTCCTCTCCGCTCTCGCCACGCCCAACCCCACGGTGGCGCACTTTACCATTGAGCATGATGGCATTGTTGAGGAGCTCGACGGCATCTGCTGCATGGCGGGCAACACGTCTGTCATCCAAAACGACATCAACCTGTTCCCCAACTGCCGTATGAACGACGGCATGGTCGACATCGTCGTTATTGAGCCCGTGCGCACGGTGCAGTTGCTCCCCACGGTAATCACCGCCGCGCTCGACCCCGCCGGCAAGGTACTCGGCCGCCCGCAGTTTAAGATCATCCAGACCAAAGAAGCCAAGATTACCTGCACGCCATCGCTCGGCATGCAGTTTGATGGCGAGATCATCTCCAGCAACTCCGGCGTCTTTGGCGCCCGCGCGCTACCGCAATGCCTTGATATCATCGTCGACGAATTCTCGCCGCTCGGAAAATAGGAGGACCCCCGTGAACGACAACCCCATCCTTGGCTTTATCGTCATCGTTTTGGCCATGCTCGTCGGCTATGCCATTAACGTGATTCACCGTCGAAAGAAGTAGCCATTACTCTTAGACGGCCCGTGCAGCCCGGACCCCTCGCCGGCATGAAACCACATGCCGGCGAGGGGTCCGCTTTTTTCTTGACGCTTTATTTAGCTACATTTTTCGCTGGCGTTATACAAATTGATTTCCCACTAAATGAGTTCAATTTACCGTTAATCGCATATTTCGCTACGCTTATCGAGTAAATAACTTTCATGAATGTATATTGTTTCGAATTCGTTACGCTAAGGGGGTGTAATTATTGGGTGAAGCCCTCTGGAGACAGAGGGCTTTCGCACGCTGGGAGGGAATATGAGTAAAACTCATCCCGTCAACGCGCTCAAGAAGCTTGGCATAGGCCTTGCATTTGGAGCTGCAACCATCATGTCCATGCCGACATCTGCGCTCGCCTGCACGCAGATGTACATGGGCAACAAGCTGACGGCCGACGGTGACACGTACTATGGCCGCGCCGAGGACTTCGATAAGCGCTACCTCAAGCACTTTGGCATTGAGCCTTCTCACGGCCCGGGGCATACGTACGGCTCGGACGAGTCCGCATTCATGTATACCTCGACCAAGACCACGTATCGCTACACCTATGTACGCGACCATCCCTCCCAGTGGCACGGGCGCTATGATGCCTACTCTGAGGCAGGCATCAATGAGAAGGGCGTGTCCTGCTCCGCAACGCTGACCACCGGCATGAATGCTGATGCTGAGGCAGCAGACCCCCTGATCAAAACCGGTATTGGCGAGTACAGCTACGGCAGCGTTATCTTAGGTGAAAGCGCCAATGCACGTGAGGGCGTCGAGCTCCTCGGCAAGATCATCGACGAGCAGGGCGCCTGCGGCAACGATCAGATTATCATCGCCGACAGCAACGAGACTTGGCTGTTTGCCGCACTTTCCGGCCACCAGTGGATCGCCATGAGGCTCACTGACGATATCGCCTCGCTCAACCCCAACATCGGCAACCTCAACTACAAGGTTGACCTCACCGACACCGCGAACTGTCTCCACTCTGCGACCATCGAGTCCATGCCTAAGGAGAATGGCTTCGCCAAGTACTTCGATGACGGTCAATTTGACGTTGCCCAGACCTACGGCGAGGCAATTAGCGAAAAGGCCATGCATTATTGGGCCCGTTATGTCCAGGGTCGCGCCTACTTCGGTGTGCCGCTCACCGAGGGCACCGACTACGAGATCGTCAAGGACGAGCGCGAAGATGCTCGTGCCACGACCGGCGCCCTGGTTAGCAAGGCGCAGCCGCTGTTCTTCCAGCCCGGCAAGTCCGACTGGAACACCTTTGAGATGATCCGCGCGTTTGGCAACCGCGGCGAGAAGGTCCCGGGCCTCAACGCCAACACCGACGGCGCCTACGCCATTGGTACCGAGACCAACACCGAGGTCAATCTCTTCCAGATCCGTCAGGGCATGGACCCCGAGATCGCGACCATCCAGTGGGAGATGCTCTCCCGCGCCGCCTACTCCGTCGCCATCCCCTACTACTCCGCACTGCTCACCGAGGTTAGCCCGTACTACAGCGACCAGACCGTCTCCTTCGATCACTGCGAAGAGGAGGACATCGTGAACAACGAGGAGCCCGAGAACTCCATCAACTATGTCCTCATGGACATCAGCTCCCTGTGCTTCGAGCACCGTGAGCAGCTCGGCACCGGCGTTCGCGCCTACCTCGACGCTCTCCAGAACGAGCTCATCGAGCAGAACCTCGAGGTCGACAAGGCCATGCTCGCCGAGACCACCACTGAGGGCCGCACCGCCCTGGCCAACAAGGCCGGCAACGCTGCCACCAAGAACACCTATGTCAAGTGCAAGGCCCTGCTTCAGGAGATGCGCGCTTATCTGAAGGCTGAGGACTTCAGCAAGCCCTTCACCCCGAGCGACCTGAACACCGAGACCAACGGCCTCAAGGTGTCCATCACTTACGCCAAGGATGCTCTTGCCACCGATCCGGTCACCCCGGATCAGCCCGGCACCCCCGAGCAGCCCGGCACCCCCGAGCAGCCCGCTAAGCCCGAGCAGCCCACCACCAAGCCCGAGAAGCCTGGCAAGTCGGACACCACGACCACAGTAACCACCAACAAAACGAACACCAAGGGCGGCCTGCCCACCACCGGTGATCGTTTTGATGGCCGCGTGGTGGCTGCATTCGCCATCGCTGGCGTTGCCGTCATCTCCGCGGGCGGTTACTTCCTCTACCGTCGCAATAAGGAGTAACGTCTTAGCTGAGCGGGCGAGGCAGCAATGTCAGCCTCGCCCGCTCAGCCCGCTCTTTTGACCGGCGGGAAACCCGCCCGAAATCTTTTTAAAAAAGATTTCCCCGCACACACTTCGCTGTGCTATAGTGCAGCGAAACAGCAACTAGGTGCGACCGCGCCACGGCATCACGAAAGGAGCCACCAACATGAAGAACACGATGAACTCTCTCAACAACTGGTGGTGGCGTGATGCGAATACGATCGGTCGACAGTGAGTCCCTCACGCCTGTTTTTGAGCTCTAGGTGATTGGAAGGCCTCCGGTTTCGACCGGGGGCCTTTTTCTATCTCGAGCCCGATCGCATTCGCATCACGCGCCTCCGCTTTTCTCTTGCACTCCCATTCCGAAAGGATTTTCACCATGTCTCAGAACACCGCCGCCCAGCCCCGCACCGTCCAGACCGCCGACCGCGGCAAACTCGATGTCCGCGCCCTCGTCCTGCTCGCCATCCTGCTCGCCGCCGGCTTCATCCTCAACTTCACCGTCGGCAAGGCAATCTCGGGCATCTCGGGCGGCATGATCAGCCCCGAGTTCATCATCTCGGCCTTCTGCCTCACCATCCTGGTTGTTCGCCCCAACATCGGTCAGGCGCTCGTCATTGGCCTCATCTCGGCTGCCGTGATCCAGATCACCACCACTTCGCCGTTCGTCGATTTTGCCGCCGAGGGCATCGCCGCCATGCTCATGGCCGGCATCGTCAACGCCACCGGCAAGGACGGTCAGGTCAAGCCCGCCATCGCCATTGTCGCAACCTTCCTGACCACCTTTGTCTCCGGCGTCATCTTCATGGTCATCAAGATGGCCATGCTCGGCGTGGTAGGCGAGCTCGCCGCCGCCATGTTGCCCGTCGTCGCCATGACCGCCGTCTTTAACGCCATTCTGGTCGGCGCCCTCTACCTGCCCATCCAGAAGGCCCTTAGGCTCAACTAACCCGCTCGGCTTTACGAGCCACCCCATCTTGGCGTTCATTCGTCGCTCGCGTACCCAAGTACGCTTCGCTCCTCTTTCGCGCCAACCTGGGCCCCCTCGTAAAGCCGTCTCCGTGCTTCACCACCAAAGACCGTCCCAAACAACGAACTTTTTTGGGACGGTCTTAAACAACTGGTCATTTAAGACTGTCCCCAATGACTATGAAAGGTATCCATGGAAACGATCATCAACGTCGACGATGTCTCGTTCTCCTATGGCACGCAGACCGAGCAGGCGCTCAGCCACATCTCGCTCAGCGTGAACAAGGGAGATTTCATCGGCATCATCGGGCCCTCGGGCGCCGGCAAGTCCACGCTTGCCGCCTGCCTGTCGGGTGCCGTGCCCCACCACTACACCGGCACGTTCTTTGGGTCCGTCATGGTCGACGGCCACGACACCTGCGAAGTCTCGCTCACCGACGTCTCGCAAATCGTCGGCAGTGTGCTGCAGGATATCGACACGCAGATGGTCGCTTCGGTCGTCGAGGACGAGATGCTCTTTGGCCTCGAGAACTTTGGCGTTCCCCACGACCAGATCGAGCAGCGCGTGAGCGAAACGCTCGAGACCGTCGGCATCAGCGACCTGCGCGACCGCGAGATCGCCACTCTCTCGGGCGGACAGAAGCAAAAAGTGGCCATCGCCGCCATCCTCGCCATGCGTCCGCGCGTCTTGGTTCTCGACGAGCCCACCGCGGCACTCGACCCCGCCAGCTCCACGCTGGTTTTCGAGACCCTGCGTGAGGCCAACCGTGCACTCGGCATCACCATCGTCGTCGTTGAGCAAAAGGTCGCCCTGCTTTCGGAGTACTGCAACCGCGTGCTCGTGCTCAATCATGGCGAAATCGCGCTGCAGGGCGAGCCACACGAGGTCTTCGCGCATACCGACGAGCTCCGTGCCATCGGCGTCGACTGCCCTCGCGTCACGCGTATCTTCAATAGCCTCGAAACCGATGGCCTGGTAAGCGGCACCCCCTGCTTGGATGTCGATGAGGCCGAGCGCCTGATTTCGGGCATCGTCGACCCCGCACACGCGGCTATCGAAGCCCAGGCGCCCGCCGGTTCCCCGCATGCACCGTCGTTGCGTCCTCATGCCAAGGACGCCGAACCCGTACTCACCTTCGACCATGTTGAGTTTGCCTATCCCAATGGCGGAGCCGCCGTACACGACCTTAGCCTGACGCTCTATCCTGGCGAGCTCGTGGGCATCGTCGGCCAAAACGGCGCCGGCAAGACCACGCTCACCAAACTGCTCACAGGCCTGCTTAAGCCCGCCTCGGGCAGCGTGCGCGTCACGGGACTGGATACCGCAGCCGTTCCCACGAGCCGCATCGCTCGCGAGGTCGCGACCCTCTTCCAAAACCCCGACCGCCAGATCTGCAAGGACACCGTGCTCGACGAGGTCGCCTTTGGCTTGGAGCTTGGCGGCATGGACCGTGCCGAGGCTCTGCGTCGTGCCCAACTCGTCATCGACCGCTTCGGCTTGCCGGCCGACGAGGCGCCCTTCTCGCTCTCGCGCGGTCAGCGACAAATGGTGGCGCTTGCCTCCGTCGTAGTGGTTGAGCCCAAGATCGTCGTGCTCGACGAGCCCACGAGCGGCCTTGATTACCGCGAGTGCATGACCGTCATGGAAACGGTGCGCACCATGGCCGAGCGCGGTTGCGCCGTTATCATGGTTTGCCACGATATGGAAGTCGTCTCGGATTTTGCCGAGCGCATTGTGGTAATGGCCGACGGTCGCATCCTCGACCGCGGCCGCACGCACGAGCTATTCTCGAACATCGATCTCATGCGGCGTGCCTACGTGGAGCCTCCCCAGGTTATTGAACTCTCGCGCCGTCTGGCATCTTCCGTCTCGCCCGCTTTTGCGCAGGTGAGCGAGGTCACCGATGTCGTTCGAATTACCAAGGAGATGGTCCACCGTGGTTAACGTCATCGACTACATGCCGGGCGATACGCTACTGCATCGCCTGAACCCCGTCGTCAAACTGGGCCTCGCCGCCGCCATCATCGTCGGCATCTTCTTGTCCGACACCTACGTGGCGCTGTTGGGCTTTTTGGCACTCACCCTTGCGCTGGGTGCCTATGCCGGTGTCATCGACCGTCTGCTCTCGCTGCTCAAGTTGCTGATTCCGCTCGCGCTTATCATGCTGGTGCTCCAGCTGGCCTTTATGCGCGATGGCAACGTGGTGTGGAACTTTATCACCGACACGGGTCTCATCACAGGATCGAAGGCCTGCCTGCGCCTGCTGGGCGTGGCGTTACCACTCATCCTCATGCTCATGGTGACCAAGCTCAACGACCTTGCCAACGCCTGCGTCGAGGTGCTGCACGTGCCGTATCGCTATGCCTTCACCTTTACCACGGCGCTGCGCTTTGTGCCGGTGTTTGGTCAGGAGATGAACGCCATCATGGAGGCGCAGACCGCACGCGGCGTCGAGTACGACACCAAGAACCCCATCAAGAAGCTTAAGCTCATGCTGCCACTGTGTGTGCCACTGCTCATCTCGAGCGTGGGCAAGACCGATGCCACAGCCTTGGCGGCAGAACAGCGCGGCTTCTATCTGCGTACGCGCGCCAGCTCGTACAAGCGCTACCCCATCAAGGGCCTGGACATCGCCGTACTCATCGTCAGCATCGCCCTCATCGCCATCGGCTTCCTGTTCTAGTTCACCACCGACAGCAACCGCCCAACGCAAAAGGCCTCGGCTCGCACCAAACGAGCCGAGGCCTTTACTGTTTCACCAGATAAAACCTACCAAAATTAACCTGTCCCTTTTTGACAGGTCGGAAGCTAGAGGCGGTAGGGAGCGCCGCTGCGGATGATGGATTCGCGCACCAGGACATCCATGGCGTCGAGGGTGATCTCGGGCATCTCTCGGTACTTTTGCAGCACCGAGAGCTCGGTGCAGGCCAGAATGACGCGGTCGCAGCCGCTACGGGCAAACTCCCACATCACACGGTCGAACTTATCCATATCGGGCTCACGCCCGGCCTTCACATCATCGTAGATAAGCGACATCACATCGTTCTGACGTTTCTCGCTGGGATAGACAACCTCAACACCCGCAGCCTTACATTCGCGGCCGTAGACGCCCGCGCCCACGGTGCCATCGGTTCCCATAATGCCAATCTTGTGCACCGGCTCGGCCGGCATACTCAGGTTGGGATCGAACTCGCACTCCCCCATCACCGCACCGGCCAGAGCATAGCGCACCGACTCACGCGGCATGTGGATAATCGGCACCTTCGTAAACGACTGGATCTGGTCGTAGAAGTAGTGCGACGTGTTGCAGGGAATGGCAATGTGCGCACAGCCCAGCGACTCGAGTGCCTGGGCGCACTCTTTCATGGTCGCCAGCAGCTTGGCATGCTCGCCGGTCTTAATGGCCAACGTGCGGTCGGGCATGGTCGACTTGGAGAGCACCACCATGTCGATATGTTCCTGATCGCAGGCAGCAGCCGTATGACGCACCACCTGGTCGTAGTAATACGACGTGGCCTCGGCGCCCATGCCGCCGATAACTCCCAGCTTTTCCATCGCCGCCTCCTTGGTAACGCTTGCGCAATTGCGCGTATCATACCCGCGCCCGCCCGATGCAAACCGGACGGGCGCCGCACTCATCTACTTGTAATACGTCTTGAACAGCTTAAAGTGGCGCAGCTTGGTGTGCCACATGCGCAGCCAGCGGTTAAAGACAAAGTCGCCCTTCATAAACGAAGGGTCGGCGCCCTTACCTTCCTTGTCCAGGCGATGCACCTTAGCGCGCAGCTCGGGATCCTTGACGTACTTGTCGACGACGCCCATGGGGACGACCATCCACAGGGCCTCGTCCTGCGCCGTCACAAACTCCGGCTCAAACGGGCGGTTGAACACATACTCGTCCACCACATACTTGGCAACGTTAAAGCCACTGTTAGTGACGTAGTAGTTGCTGCGGCCCTGGCGCGTGTTGAAATCGAAGAACTTAAACGAGCCGTCGCGCTCGTCGTACTTAACGTCAAAGTTGGAATAGCCCACAAAGTGAAGGTCCTCGAGCAACTTGCGCACGCCGCCCATGAGTTCGTCGTTAGGCTCGGTAATGATACAGGCATGGTTGCCGACACCGTGGGGCTGATGCTCCTCGAGCAGCACATGGCCCAGGCACATCATGCGGACCTTACCGTTGCGGTCGGAATAGCTGGTGAGCACGCGCATGTACTCGTCGTTGCCGGGCACGCGATCCTGCAAGATCAGATCGTCGGTGTAGCCGCTGGCATACGAATCGCGAATGACCTGTTCCAGCTCGGCGCGGTCGGCAATCTCATAGGCCTTCTTCTGGCCCTCGAACTCATGCTGCCACCACATGATGCCGTCAGAAGGCTTCAGAATCATCGGGTAAGGAAAATCGATCTGGTCGAGCACTTCGGCAGGCGCCTCACCCTGAGCATTGAGCATCGCCTTGGTAAAGGTAAACGTGTGTGGATAGGGCACGCCATGCTTCTCGCACAGCTCGTAGAAGATCTCCTTCTTCTGGCACTGCTCGAGCATGCTGTAGGGCGCGTAGGGAGCGACGATGTTATCCGCCAGCTCATGAGCATCCTTGGCTTGAGCCACGAGAGCGGCATAGTTGTCGCCGCAGCCCACAAGGACAATAGTCTTGTCGGCATGCGCTTGGGCAATGCCGTTGACGGTTTTGAGCATCACGGGCATGGTGTCGATATCCACGTTGGGCGTGTAGTCGATAATCTGGCTGCGGTACGCGGGACCCGTCTGATACTTGCCAAAGACCAGACTCTTGACCTGGTACTCCTCGTAGAAGGCGCGCGCCACCGAATAGGCGTTGATGTCGCCACCAAGCAGCACGGGAATGAACTCGCGCTCTGTAAATTGCAATGCCATGGAAACTTCCTATCATGAACTGCCCACACAACGGGCGGTCTTTGCGCAACTGATTTATTTTAGCGTGCCAAGCCGCCGGCGCCCAAAGCTCCACCGTATCTATGGCAATCGACGTAATCGTCCAGCACGAAGGCCAGCACGAAGACGGCGCTCACCGTTGTATGACAACGGGCAATGAACCTACCATTGTTGTAGGATTCAGTGTATTGACATCCTCGAGCGAAAGGCGCGCACGTGCCCCAAGACCATCCGACCGATAATCCCATCCTCAATGCCGCGAGGCGCGAGCTGGCGAAACGTGCGAAAGCGACCGCTCCCCTGTGCACGGCAAACGACGCCTACAACGGACCCGCCCACATCGTCTCGATCAACACGTTGGTACACAAGGGCACTCGCAAGTCGCCCGTCGCCGATGGACGCGACACCGTTATAGAGCAATTTGGCCTCGCCACCGATGCGCACGCCGGACATTGGCACCGTCAGGTTTCCTTTTTAGCCGCGGAGTCCATCCAGACGGCGCAGGCACGCGGGCTCGACGTACACGAGGGTGACTTTGGGGAGAACTTCACAACCCGGGGCATCAACCTGCTCTCGCTCCCTTTGGGCACACAGCTCAAGCTTGGAAGCGACGTGCTCGTCGAAATCAGCCAAATCGGCAAGGTCTGCCACACCCGTTGCGCCATCTACTATCTCGCCGGCGACTGCATCTTTCCCCACGAGGGCGTTTTCGGCGTGGTACTAAAGGGCGGAGAGGTCAACGCCGGTGACGAAATCCAGGTAGTCAAGCTCGGCGACGGCACCTGTTCGTTCACCCCCGCCGAGGCCCTCGAAGAGATTGAGCAGGCTCGCCAGAAGGGCACGCTGTAGTTATAAAACCCCACGTTGAGATGGCTTTTACAGCCCAAAACTCCTCTCAAACAGAGCTCTGTAACGTTAAAGTTGAACTCTATGGTTTCTCAACAATTCATCATAACTGCAGGTCAAAGCCAAAGCCTCAAGTTCAACTTGACCCTTTGGAACCTTTAAGGTTCAAGTTGAGGTCGAAAGCAGTAGTAGAATACCGTTCGAACCATAACCTACGATTGATTGCAGAGGGACTGGATGCAGCATTCGAATCATCGCACCGCAGCGTTCATTGCGTCGAAGCCGGCTCGTATCATCACGAGCGCCGTGCTCGCCGTTGCGCTGACGGCCACGCCGATGCTCTCCCCCGTTGCGGCGTATGCCGCCTCGCAGGCAACGCAGGACCAGCTTTCCGCAGCCCAGCAGAAGATCGAAGCCGCCACGAGCGCCTACAACGACGCCCGCACCAAACTCGATGACCTGCAAAAGCAGATTGACTCCAATGAGGCAAGCATCGAGGAAATCGAGGCCAAGCTTCCCGAGCAGCAGGCCAAGGCAAGCTCCGCCATGCGCGATCTGTACAAGTATCAGAAGGGCACCAATCCCATCGTGAGCTTCCTGGTCAACGCGCAGAGCCTGGGTGAGTTCATCACGACCTGCAAATACACCAACCAGATCACGAGCTCGAGCGTCGACGAGATCGAAGAGCTCAATAACATGCAAACCGAACTCGAGCAGAACAAGGCCGAGCTCCAGCAAGCCAAGTCTCAGCTTGAGGCAGAGCAGAAAAACGCCGAGGATGCGCTGGCGCAGGCCCAGCAGCTCCGCAGCGAGGCACAGGCAAAAGCAGAGCAGGAAAATGCCGCCGAGCTTGCCAAGCTTGAGGCCGATAAGGCCGCTGCCGCCGAGAAGCTCTCGGGCGAGGGCGTAAGCGGCAGCAATTCCAGCAGCCAGGCCACCAACACCAACACCACCATCGACACCACGGTGAACAACGCCAATACCGGTAGCTCCGATTACGATTCGTTCATTAATGAGTGGACGAGCCGCATCGACAATTATCTCGCCGGCTCCCCCATGGCAGGCCAGGGCTACAACTTTGCCGTCGCCGCTTGGAATACCGGTGTCGACCCCCGTTGGTCCCCCGCCATCGCCTGCATCGAGAGCACAAAGGGTGCTTATTGCGCCAATTCTTATAACGCCTGGGGCTGGAGTGCACGTGGCGGCGGTTGGCGCAGCTTTGGCAGCTGGAGCGAGGGCATCTCTGCTCACGTTGCCTATCTGGGCGCCAACTACGGCTCCACCCTTACCCCGGCTGCGGCCAAAAAG
The DNA here is from genome assembly GCF_015552075.1 of Collinsella aerofaciens. GTDB lineage: Bacteria > Actinomycetota > Coriobacteriia > Coriobacteriales > Coriobacteriaceae > Collinsella > Collinsella aerofaciens_Y. The sequence continues at coordinate 9,142 of NZ_JADNDZ010000057.1, read as the reverse complement.
TACTGCCCGCCCACGTGGCAGGACTGGTACAACAAAGTCGCCGCTCAGATGAACCGCATCTAAGTGCAACTGCAAAGGGCCCCAACGGGGCCCTTTTCTTTTAGGTAGCGGAGGTATCGACGACGCCGGTCGCATTGGCAACCGCGACTATGACGATCATGCATAGGAGCAGCACACCCAATGCCTTGAGCCAGAGTTTCGCGAGTTTCTTGCCGCGATAGCTGTCGAGCAGTGCGAATCGCCGACGAAGACGGCGCTTATCGAGCAGCGCAAAATGCATAAGCACCATAAGGCCATCGACAAAGAAATAATACTCGATTATGAGAAACCACGTCGGGTAGCTTTGGTTTGCTCCGGTGGGGTGAAAGACGGCAAAGTGACTTCCGACAAAGAACACAAGCAGCGAGAAGCAGACGAGCGTATTCCAAATGCGCCCCAGAGACTCCGGAACGCGAGAGAGCAGACCACATGCAGCGGAGGCGGCGGGCCTAGGAAGCCCTGCGGGGTTTCGGGGCCCTTGGGGCGTCAACACCGTCTCCGAGGCCGGAGTACGGACAGGCGCAGGAGGCCGCACGGGGCGACTCAGATCGTATGCCGCGCGCGTCGCCCGTCCCAACGCTTCCGCACTCGCAAAACGCTTGACCGGGTCGAGCGCCATCGACATGCAGACGACATCAGCAAGTGGAGTGGGAATGCCGCGCGCCTCGCATTGCTCGCGCATGTCGAGCCCTGGTTTAGGGTCGACTCCCGTCAAGCAGAAGAACAACAGGGCGCCAAGCGCGTAGACGTCGCTGCGCACACTCGTCTGCCCAAACCCATACTGCTCGGGCGGCGCATAGGGTCGCGTCCCAAACTTGACGGTATCGGCATCGGCGCCGTCGCGCCATACGCGAGCGATCCCCAAGTCGATAATCACCAGCGATGAAAATGTCAGGCCGTCATCAGGCGTATAGTTGGCACCTGTCACGATGATATTCGACGGCTTGAGGTCACGATGGATCACCGGCGCCGACGTCTCCCCCGCTATTGCAAAACCGGCGTGGAGCTCGCCCACGGCATCGCATAGGGCAGGATACAATTCACGCGCATAATCGGGGGTGGCTCCCAGACGGTCCACCAGCGCCCCGAGCGTCTCCCCTTCGATGTATTCCATAACCACGTTGAGCTCGTCGCCCACACGACGACAATCGACGATTCTGGGCAGGTGCTCAAAACGCCTGCCTGCCCGCTGAGCGGCAAACAGACGCTCGTATGCCCCGCCGATTTGAGCCGAAGCATCGATGCGTTTACGGACAAAGGGGCCGAGCGAACCACCGCCGGTTCCTTCAAAGTACACGAGCTCGGTTGCTTCAACGGACGAGCGCTTAAGTACACGCTCCACGCGATAGCTGTCGTCGCGATCGAGCGACGCCAGGTGCTCGGCAAGCGCTGCGGTCAGCTCGTCATCGGAATATGTTGGGCTCTGAGTATCCATAGCCTCCATCATAGCGCAGGGCGCAGACACCCCATGGCATCCGCGCCCCGTTCGTTTGCATCGTTGTTCGACAGCTCTACCGGCTCAGATATCAGCCGCTAACTCACCGTCTCCTCGCCAAAGCGATACAGTTCCTCGTTGACCTTTTGGAGACTGCACCCGCGATCGATGCAAAAGATGATAATCGCATCGCGGCGGTCCTTGCAGTTAAGGACGCTTACCCCGGCAGCCGTCAGCGCACGGTTGGTCTCTTTGAGCGTCAGCGCCATCGCAAAGGCAATCTGCAGCACCTTATTGCGACTCGGATGACGCGCACCGGTAAAGATCTGATAGCCAAAGGTCTCATTGAGATCAGCCATACGGACCACGCGCGAGCGCTCCAAGCCCTTTTCCTGCAGTAGCTGCTTCAGGTAGTCCGAAAGCGACGGGGCGGCAAAGTCGTGCTCCCTGATATAGCCATCGATGTTCGGCGCATCGAGAAGCTCATTGAGCAACTCCTCGGTCAGCTTTTTATCGGACATACGACTTCACCTCCCCCAGTGCATGCAACATGCTAGAAACCGCTTACGTCCGAACGCTCCCAGCTAGCAACCTGGTCGGGAGACACCGTACCCAGCGCCTCGAACTTCCAGGAGCCGCCCGCCTTCAGATGATTGGTGTTTGCAAGAGCCGTTCCAACCTGGTTGCCATCGGCATCATACAGAACATATTCAATCTGAATGTAGCTCTTTTCCTTGTCCGTGTTATTGGTCAGGGTGCCCGTGATCTTATAGGTAAACTGATTGGAAGTGTCTTCAGCCTCGTCAGCAATGGTATACGGTTCTTGCGGTTCTTTTTGCTCCTCAGCCTGCCGTGTCGTCTCGGCAGGTTTTGCCGAATCGCTCGCAGACGAATCGGTTGAGTTGCCGCCCATAGAGCCCACGGCACCGACAATAACCAGCACCACGATGATGCCTAGGACAATCTTGCCGATTGGCTTCTTTCCCTCTTTTGCCATTATTCATCCTTCCTACGATCCGGCTACCGTGCCGGTACACAGCACATCGTAGGAAGGATTGAACTTGAATTCATTAGCTGAGAGCTAAGGCTGCGGTAAACGACCAATGCAGTTATCCAAACGCCGAGCAAACGCACTGCGCGCGACCGTCTGCTGGCAGTGCATCAACCCACCGTGACGGATTCCCCGGTAAAGGCACTGATCATCAACAGGACAAAGAAAACAAGGTAGCTGGCACTCAGCAGGTACGCAATGATCAGAAAGACGACCCAGCCGACATTGGTTTTACCGTCGACACGGCGTTGCTCGCGATTGCGGCAGAGCCAAATCGTCACGCCGATGGCAGTGATAAACAGCACGAGCGCCGCCGCGGCAAGCCCGGCAAGCGCAAACATCACGCCAATGCTCACGGCAATAACCGGAAGCAGCAGCAAACCGCACCCGCATCCACCCGGACTATATACGGCAGACTGTCGGCGTCGCCTCATCGCCGCGCCACCCCCATCATCTTTGAGCACTACAGTGCGATAGCCTGCTGAACAGGAACGATCTTGTCGAGTTCCGGTTCGATCCGCCTTTTCTCGGCCTCAAGGTCAAACGCCACCTGAGCGCGCAGCCAATAACCATCCGTCAGGCCAAAATAACGGCAAAGACGGAGGTCGGTGTCGGCCGTCACGCGACGTTTTCCCAAGACAATCTGCCCGATACGCTGAGCCGGAATCCCGGTCTCTTTCGCAAGGCGATATTGAGAAATGCCCATGGGAACAAGAAACTCCTCTTTGAGAAGCTCACCAGGAGTCACTGGCGACAGCAAATCGGACGAGGTCTCATCACTTGTGATAATCGACGATTTCGACATTCCAAGCCATCTCCTGTCTCCACTCAAAACAGACCCGATAGCGCTCGTTAACACGGAAGCTATATTGACCGGCACGATCGCCCTTCAAAGCTTCCAGGCGATTGCCCGGCGGAACGCGAAGATCATCAAGCGAAGCACAAACCTGCAGTTGGCGAATCTTCCTCAACGCAACACGCTCAAAGGGCACGAACCTCCTGACCCGCACACCCATGGCAAAGCGTTCGGTATCCTCATCTTCATACGATGCAATCATCGTATCGCCTTACGTTAGTAACGTCAAACGTTTCTATAGACTTACATCTCTATTATATCGTACGTTTGTTCGTGTTTTCTAGAACAAATAGTCCTTCACACCTTAGTCAAGCAAAAGCAATCGTTTGTAGACATCGAGGCCCTTGAGTAGAATTTCCTCGTCAAAGAGCATGCTATCGGTATGCAGAGCGCTTGTGGCATAGGCGGGGCAGCCATCCGAATCACTCGGGTTGTCTTGGTCCTCTGGCATACCCGTGCCCAGCAGGAAAAACACGCCCGGCAGATGGCGCTGATAGAACGCGAAATCCTCGGCGATTAGCAGCGGCTCGTCCACGAGCTGCAATTCGGGCAGAGCGGGCGCGATTCGGGCAAACAACTCAGGGTCGTTATCGACCGGTGGATAGCCCTCGGCAAAGTCAAGATCATACGTGCAGCCCGTTGCGGTGCACGCCTCGTCGAGCACACGGCGTACGCCTTCGCGCGCACGGTCGAACATGTCGTCCGTAAACACACGTAGGCTGCCGGCAACATGGGCCTCCCCCGCCACCGCGTTGCAGACGGCACCGGCCTGCAGCAGACCAAACTTACCGATACAGGGCTCGTCGGTGCCCAGCTCGTCCATCAGCTCGCGCTCGGCAACCAAAAACTTCGCTGCCGCCAACGCGGCATCGTGCGACTCCCCAACCGGCACACCATAGGTCTTAGCGATGTGGATGCTCGTACCGTGAATATGGATATGCGTCTCGCTCGAACGCGCCAGCAGCGGACCGGAACAACTCGCCAACGTGCCGGCAGGCAGATCGGGCCACACATGGAAGCCAAAAATGCGGTCGGCCCCATAGCGCTCGAACACACCACTCTCGCATACCGTCTTGGCACCACCGGTCGTTTCCTCGGCCGGCTGGAACACAAAGAGAACGTTGCGCCTAATGGCGCCCGGCTGTTCGCGAATCGTACGGTCGACATACGTCGCGGCGGCAAGCGCCATGGCCATATGTCCGTCATGTCCGCAAGCGTGCATCTTGCCGGGATGGGTCGAGGCAAAGGCCGCTCCCGTCGCCTCCGCGATGGGCAGCGCATCCATATCGGCGCGAATCGCCGTGGCATGCGCGGCATCAACGCCGGCGTCGAAGAAAGCACAGACGCAGTTGGGGCACGGATGGGTCACTTCGCAGGTGAGCGGTGCCAACACGCCCTCGATATAGGCAATGGTTTGCGGAAGATCGAAATCGAGCTCCGGAATGCGATGGAGATCGCGGCGATAGCGACGGAGTTCTTGGAGCTCGGTCATAGAGGATCCCTTCGTGAGGCACATCTGTTGCAACTTATTGTGATACAGGATTGTGGCGCACATGTTTCCAGCATATCCCTGCATTTTTTAAACGTTATATACGAATACTCTTGTTTGGTAAAGTGCAACGTGATAGGGTCTTTACCACTTGATAGAGGCGCGGGCACGAAGAGCCGCGGGCGAGCCGGCAGGCTTTGACCCCGTGGGGAGGCGAAACCCGCCGAACTGGGTTTTACGGGCACGAACAACCTGGTGGGCCTGTGGGAAACACCCACAGGACTGTCTGCAGCAATGCGGGAGCGCTATCCGGACATTGGGTCCACGTTATGCGGATTCGATGCGCAGATGGCGCCGTCTGGATAGCGAGGTTTACGGGACATGGCATTGACCCCCAACGAGGCATATGCGGCCAAGCAGCCGTTTGTGGACAAAGAGACACTCGAGCATATCGTCGAGCAGTTCCCCACGCCGTTTCATCTATACGACGAGGCGGGCATCCGCCGCAACATGCAAGAAGTGCGCGACGCCTTTGCATGGAACCCGGGCTTTAAGGAATACTTTGCCGTCAAGGCCAACCCCAACCCGGCGCTCATCTCCATTCTCAACGAATACGGCTGCGGCTGCGATTGCTCGAGCTATACCGAGCTCATGATCGCCCGTTCGCTGGGTATCACGGGACACGACATCATGTTCTCGTCCAACGACACGCCGGCTGCCGACTTTGAGCTCGCCGACAAGCTGGGTGCCATCGTCAACTTTGACGACATCAGCCACATCGAGTTCTTTGAGCGCGTTGCGGGGCCCATCCCCAAGACGGTCAGCTGCCGCTTTAATCCAGGCGGCCTGTTCCAGCTCTCCAACGGCATCATGGACAACCCGGGCGACTCCAAATATGGCATGACCACCGAGCAGCTCTTCGAGGCCTTCCGCATGCTCAAGGCCAAGGGCGCCGAGGACTTTGGCATCCACGCATTCCTTGCCAGCAACACTGTCACCAACGACTACTACCCCAAGCTCGCGCGCATCCTCTTTGAGCTTGCCGTACGCCTGGAGCGCGAGACCGGCGCACACGTCGCCTTCATCAATCTGTCCGGCGGCGTCGGCATCCCCTACCTGCCCGAGCAGCAGGCCAACGACATTCGCGCCATCGGCGAGGGAGTACACGCGGCATACGACGAGATCCTGGTTCCCGCCGGCATGGGCGATGTGGCCATCTGCACCGAGATGGGCCGCTTTATGTTGGGCCCCTACGGCTGCCTGGTCACCAAGGCCATCCACGAGAAGCAGATCTACAAGGACTATATCGGTGTCGATGCAAGCGCCGTCGATTTGATTCGCCCTGCCATGTATGGCGCCTACCACCACATTACGGTGATGGGTCAGCCGGGCGGCGCCGACAAGGCCACAGCGCCCGTCACGAACACCTATGACATCACGGGCAACCTATGCGAGAACAACGACAAGTTCGCTATCGATCGCAAGCTGCCGCATATCGACATGGGTGACCTGCTTGTAATCCACGATACCGGTGCGCATGGCTACTCCATGGGCTACAACTACAACGGACGTCTGCGCTCCGCCGAGGTCCTGCTGCGCCCCGATGGCGCGGCCGACCTCATCCGCCGCGCCGAGCGCCCGGGCGATTACTTTGCCACGCTCGACGTGCTGCCGTGCGGCCGCGAGCTGCTGGCCAAATCGCGCGCCGAAAGCGCCCGCCGTCGCGCTCAGGACGAGCGCCTAGTAGTCGCCGCCCAATGGAACAAACGCGTCCAGATCGCGGAAGCGAAGGAGAAGAACATGGATATCCGCAATCTCGAGGGCTCAATCGTCGCCCTTGTCACGCCGTTTAAAAAGGACGGCAGTGTCGACTTTGACGCGCTTGAGCACCTTATCGATTTCCACCTGCAAAATGGCACTGACGCCATCCTCACCCTGGGCACCACCGGTGAGAGTGCCACGATGACCGATGACGAGGACAACTCCGTCGTCGCCGCTGTGGTCAAGCATGTTGCAGGACGCGTCCCCGTTATTGCCGGCTCGGGCTCCAACTCCACACAGACCATGCTCACCAAGTCGCTCACCTATCAGGGCCTGGGCGCCGACGGTCTGCTGCTCATCACCCCCTACTACAACAAGTCCAATGAAGAGGGTATCTATCAGCATTTTAAGACCGTCGCCGACGCCGTGGACATCCCCTGCATCCTGTACAACATCCCCGGCCGCTGTGGCTGCGGCATCAGCGAGCGCAACGTAGAACGCCTGGCCGCGCACCCCAACATCATGGGTATTAAGGAGGCCTCGGGCAACGTCGCCTACGCGGCCAAGATCGCCCACCTGCTGTCAGACGACTTCCGCATGTACTCGGGCGAGGACGCGCTTACCGTACCGCTCATGAGCCTGGGCGCCTCGGGCACCATCAGCGTGTGGGCCGATGTTCAGCCGCAGCTCGTGCACGACATGTGCCGCGCCTATCTGGACGGTGACGTGGAGCGCGCCCGCGATATCCAGATTGCCGGCCAGCCGCTCATCAATGCCCTCTTTAGCGAGGTCAACCCCATCCCCGTCAAGGAAGCGCTCGCCCAGATGGGCATGATCGAGGCAAACTACCGTATGCCGCTGTGCCCCATGGCAGACGACACGCGAGCCGCACTTACCGATGCTCTGAAGGGAGCTGGTCTGCTTGATTAAGACCGTCATTATGGGAACGGGCCGCATGGGCTCGCTCATCCGCACCACCGCCGAGGGCACCGTTGATGCCGCCGGTCAGCCCGTTTTTGATATCGTCGCCCAGATCGGTTTTGATCTGTCCGAGCTCGAGAGCGCCCCGGCGGCCGACGTTATCATCGACTTCTCGAACGTCGTGACCTTCGATGCCGTCGTCGCCTATGTCGAGCGCACGGGCGCCGCGTTGGTCTCGGGCACCACGGGCTATACGCCCGAGCAGATGGACCGCCTGCGTGAGCTGGGCCAGAACACCCGCGTTATGCACTCGGGCAATTACTCCATCGGTATCGCAGCCCTGCGCCATCTGGTAGCGCAGGCTACACGCGAGCTGCCCGGCTTTGACTGCGAAATCGTCGAGACGCACCACAACCAAAAGGTCGACGCCCCGAGCGGCACTGCCAAGCTACTGCTCGACGCCGTCGTCGAAGCTGAACCCGAGGCAGGCTACCACCCCGTCTATGGCCGCGAGGGCATGTGCGGCGCGCGCGATCCCAAGGAGATCGGCATGCACTCGCTGCGCGGCGGCACCGTCGCCGGCGTGCACGAGGTGGGTTTCTTTGGCCAGGACGAGGAGGTCACGCTCACCCACCGCGCCACGAGCCGTCAGATCTTTGTCAACGGCGCCCTGGCAGCCGCGCAGAAGCTCGTCACCCGCGACCCCGGCTTCTACACCTTCGACCAGGTCATGTTTGCCTAACCAGGTATCAACCGTATTCACGAAAAGGAGAAACAGCATATGAGTAACGCAGCCGAGATGGATGCCCAGGAGATTATCAACTACATCGCCACCGCGCCCAAAAAGACACCTGTCAAGCTGTACGTGCGCGAGAAGCCCGGCATGAAGGTTGCCTGGGGCGACGCACATGTCTACGGCGGCCGTCGCGGCAAGACCGTCTTTGGCGACTGGGATGAGCTCAAGGCCATCCTCGATGCCAATGCCGACTCCATCGACTACTACGATGTCGAGAATGACTGCCGCAACTCCGCCGTGCCCATGCTCGACCTTAAGGGCATCAACGCTCGCATCGAGCCGGGCGCGATCATCCGCGACCGCGTCGAGATCGGCGATCGCGCCGTCATCATGATGGGCGCCATCATCAACATCGGCTCCGTCATTGGTGAGGGTTCCATGATCGATATGGGCGCCGTGCTGGGCGGCCGCGCCACCGTGGGCAAGAACTGCCACATCGGCGCCGGCACCGTGCTGGCAGGCGTCGTGGAGCCCGCCAGCGCCACGCCCGTCATCATCGAGGACGACGTTATGATTGGCGCCAACGCCGTGGTCCTGGAGGGCGTGCGCGTGGGCAGGGGCGCTGTTGTTGCCGCCGGCGCCGTGTGCGTCGAGGACGTCCCCGCCGGTGCCGTCGTGGCCGGTGTCCCCGCCCGCGTCATCAAGATGCGCGACGAGAAGACCGACAGCAAGACCGGCCTGGAAGAGGGCCTGCGCCAGCTGTAGAAGTTACGCGGTTTTACCAAACCGCGTAACGGCTCGACGCTGCAAACGCCCCTAAGCGGCAATCTGACGTTCAATCGTCGGGCATGACC
>NZ_JADNDZ010000056.1 GCF_015552075.1 Collinsella aerofaciens | reverse complement strand
GACTTGCAGCGACGGACCTCAGGACACTCTTACACCACGTCTGCGCGCGCGACCAAGTAATATCGTTAAAGAGCCAATTTTATTGGACGTATGGGGAATTACTAGACTCAGTTTTTGGACAGGTGAGGATTCCCGGCGCCCGGAACAGTGCAATTTGCTGCCACTAAATTGGTGACAGTACTCATATTTGGCATTTTTTGACCACGGGGGCTGCCGAGGCCGTGGTTTCGCCCTTTTTGCGCCGAAGCGATACACTGTTGCCGTTTGATTTCTTCGCTCAAGGAGGATGCGCATGCCGTGCACAACGATTTTGGTTGGTAAGAACGCGAGCTACGACGGGTCGACGCTGGTTGCCCGCAATGAGGACTCGTCCAACGGGGTGTTTGAGCCCAAGCGTATGCGCGTGGTGCATCCCGACGAGCAGCCGCGCGTCTACACGAGCGTCCTGAGCCACCTGACCATCGAGCTGCCCGATAGCCCCATGCGTTATACGAGCGTCCCCGATGTTGTTCCGGGCCACGGCATCTGGGCCGAGGCCGGTTTCAACGAGCTCAATGTGGGCATGTCCGCAACTGAGACGCTCACCACCAATGAGCGCGTTCGCGGCGCCGACCCACTCGTGGACTACGTGCCCGCCAAGGGCAACGAGGGTGAGGACGGCTATGTGCCGGCGCAGCCTGGTGGCCTGGGCGAGGAGGACATGGTGACCTTGGTCCTGCCGTACGCTAAGTCCGCCCGCGACGGCGTTCGTATCCTGGGCGACCTGCTCGAGCGCTACGGCACCTACGAGAACAACGGCATCGCCTTTAGCGACGTAGGCGAGATCTGGTGGCTCGAGACCATCGGCGGTCACCACTGGATTGCCAAGCGTGTGCCCGATGACGCCTATGTGACCATGCCCAACCAGCTGGGTATCGACAGCTTTGATCTGGATGACGCCGAGGGCGCCCAGGCCGACCACATGTGCTCTGCCGACCTGCGCGCCTGGATGGCCGAGTGGCATCTGGATTTGACGCTGGGCGTTGAGGGCGACGGTCCGGCTGCGGTCTTTAACCCGCGCGAGGCCTTTGGCTCGCACAGCGACAGCGACCACGTCTACAACACGCCGCGCGCCTGGTACATGCAGCGCTGCCTCAACCCCAGCGACGTGTGGGATGGTCCCGAGGCCGACTACACGCCCGAGAGCGACGATATCCCCTGGAGCCGCGTGCCCGAGCGCAAGGTGACCATCGAGGACATCAAGTACGTACTCTCGAGCCACTACCAGGGCACGGAGTACGACTGCTACGGCAGCAAGGGCACGCCCGCTACGCGTGGTGCCTATCGCCCCATCGGCATCAACCGCAACAGCCAGCTTGCCGTGTTGCAGCTGCGCCCCTATGCGCAGCCGGCCTACCGCGCCGTGCAGTGGATGGCCTTTGGTTCCAACTCGTTTAACGCGCTGGTTCCGCTGTACGCCAACGTCGAGACCATGCCCGAGTACTATGCCGACACGCAGGCTCGCGTGACGTCCGAAAACTTCTACTGGGCCAACCGCCTGATCGGCGCGCTGGCTGACGTCCGCTTCCATGAGTGCGGCCGCGCGGTCGAGGATTATCAGGAGAAGATCGGTGGCATGGGCCACAAGCAGATCCATGACGTCGACGCTGCCGTAGCCGCTCTGCCCGAGGCCGAGGTGTCTGCTGAGCTTGCACGCGCCAACGAGGAGTTTGCCGAGCGTGTTCGCGTAGAGACCGATGCTCTACTGGGCAAGGTGCTCTACACCACGAGCTGCGCCATGAAGAACTCTTTTGCGATGAACGACAACGTGAGGTAAGGGTTTCCCGTCGATCGAATAGCGCTAAAACGCTTTGTCGCTTTCGCTCAATCTTGGGTACAAGAACGCCAATGCAGTTGTTTGTGATTGGAGACAACCATGGTTATGAAACTCGATCAGTTTGTTAACGGCGCCATTAACGTGGGCTTTGGCGCTGCCGCCGTTGCTGTCGAAGGCGGCAAGAAGGTCCTCGACGACCTTAACACCAAGGGCGAGCAGGTCCGCAAGGACACCGCCACCCCCGATATCGCCCGCAGCGTGTCCGACATGTTCGAGCAGGCCGGCGGTACCATCTCCGATCTGACCGAGCGCTTGGGCATGCAGGGCGAGACCGCGGCCCAGCGCGTGCTCGACGAGCTCATCCTTGCCCGCGTCCGCGTTATGACCGCCCCCGAGCGCACGGCCTTCCTGGCCCATGTGCGCGACATCGTCGATTCGGTCGAGGACAACGTGACCTCGGTGCCCGTCGAGTCCGTTGAGCCCGACGATGCGAAGGATACCGAAGAGGCCGAGTAGCAGCGCAGATGGCAGATTCCACCACCGATTACAACAATCTAGATCCCTTGGGTGACGAGGCGGCGGTTGTCGATGAGGTCGACGCCGCCGTCTCGGGCGCTCGCAAGAAGCCGCGCGCTGTCGATATGGTGCCCGAGGAGCCCGACGCGATGGCGCCGGATGAGGAATACCAGCTCACGCCGGCGGGTCGCCGCGAGCGCATCGGGCAGATTGTTCGCCTGGTCAAAAAGTACCGCGTGTGGGATAACCTCACGCCGGTTCGTTTGCGCCGCCTGCTCGAGGAACTCGGCCCCATGTTCGTTAAGATGGGGCAGATTCTGGCCAACCGGTCCGAGATTCTGCCGCAGCGCTTTTGCGACGAGCTGCGTCGTCTGCGCTCCGACGTGGAGCCGGTGCCGTACGAGGTCGTACTCAGCTGTCTGGAAGAAGAATACGGCCTGCGCCTGGGGGAGATGTTCGATGCGATCGACCCCAACCCGCTCGGTAGCGCGTCGCTCGCGCAGGTGCACCGCGCTCGTCTGGTGACGGGCGAGGACGTGGCCGTCAAGGTGCAGCGTCCCGGTGCGCAGCAGGTTATGGCACAGGACATCGATATCATCCGCTCGGTGGTACGCATCGTTTCCAAGTTCGTCAACACCGATCAGTTTGTGGACCTGCACGGCGTAGTCGAGGAGCTGTGGACCTCGTTTCGCGAGGAGACCAACTTTTTGGCCGAGGCAAAAAACCTCAACGACTTCTACGAGTTCCATAAGAGCGTTCATGGCGTGACGTGCCCTAAATCCTATCTGGACCTGTGTACCGAGCACGTGGTGGTTATGGACTACGTCGACGGCATTTCGATCGCCGATCCTGAACGCTTGGTGGCCGAGGGTTATGACTTGGAAAAGATCGGTGCCGCAATCGTCGAGGACTACTCGACGCAGGTGCTCGATGACGGCTTTTTCCATGCCGACCCGCATGCGGGAAACATCATTCTCAAGGACGGCATCGTCTACTTTATCGACTTGGGCATGGTCGGACGTATGTCGAGTCACGATCGCGGTATCGTCAAGGACATGATTTTCGCCGTGGCCGAGGGTGACGTGCCCAAGCTCAAGGATTCGCTCATGCGCTTCGCCGTGACGCGTGGCGACTCGGCTGAGCTCGATCATTCGGCCTTTTTGTCCGATCTTGACTTCATCGTGGCTGACTTTGCGGGCCTTGACCTGAAGGATCTGGATATCGGCGAGTTTTTGACCTCGCTGTTAAACCTCGCGCGTAAGAATGATGTTGAGCTGCCGAGCGTGGTGACGATGTTCGCGCGCGGCATGGTGACGCTCGAGGGTTTGTTGACCGAGTACATGCCCAACGTCAACATGATCCAGATCATCCAAACCCACATTAAAAACGAGAAAAGCACCTATGCGCGCGTGCGCGACATGGGGCGCGATCTTGCCGCGAGCAGCTATCGCGCGGCGAAGGGCTCACTCGAGGCGGCTGAGTACCTGGGGCTGGCTTCGCGCATGCTTACGCGCGGCCAGCTTAAGGTGAACACGCAGATCATGAGCAGCGATAAGGCGCTGCGACAGCTGGGCGGAATTATCGACCGCATGTCGATGGCTATCGTTATCGCCGGCCTGTTTATCGGTTCGTCGGTGGTGTACTACGCACGCATCGAGCCGGTTGTGTTTGGTATCCCGGTCATTGGCTTTATGGGCTACGTGAGCGCGCTGGTGCTGGCGCTTATGCTGGGCCGCAATATCTGGCTCAACAGCCACGGCGGCAAACACTAGAGGCTGCGACCGTCACCGCATTTTCCTATCGCAAACAATAGCTTTTACCTTGGGCTTCGCCTGTGTGCGGGGCCCTTTTGCGTGATACCATTTTGACGGTAATAATCGATGGCCTAGATGGTGGTGCGGAGACGCACGAATGCGCGGTTTTCCTGCGCGTTTGGGAGAATCGGGGTGCAAGTCCCCGGCTGTACCAGTAACCGTAATTCCTCTTGGCTCGGGATGTTCGCGTCGCAGATCGGACGGCGCGCCTGAGCCGTTAAGGTTAAGTCGGATCGCCTCCCATCTTGCATGCGGCTGCGGCGTATGCCGCCGGTGTGCATAGGGCTCTGGAGGGAAGGGAACCCCGATGGGGGAACTCGAGCGCAACATGCGCGATGACGTGGGACAGTCTCAAGGCAATGCTCCAAGTACAGACAATGGGGGACAAATGGATATGTTTGAGGACGAGCGCGAGCGCGCCTCGATGCATCGCCGTGGCGCGATTGCACGCGGTATAGCCAAGCGCGGCCTGGTGGCATTCCTGGCCTTCGCGATGGCCTTTGGCACCACGCCGGCTCAGCTGTGGGCCGAGGGCGCCGAGGGCATTGCCGAGGCTGTGGCTCAGGCTACGACGCCGGGCGAGGACGCAGCGCTTGCGGGCGGTGCCGCTGAGCAGAGCGGCGCCGAGGTTTCGGATTCTGGGAGCGCGCCTGCAGCTAGTGCCGCCGCAACAAAGGCAGCAACTGGCGACGAAGGCTCGGCGACGGGGGAGAGCCCTGCCGCGAGCGAGCAGTCTTCAGCGGCATCCGCTGGCCAAGCAGAATCTGCCGCCGCGGCTGCCGTTCAGACAGAGAACCCGACAGAAACCGGCGATGTCGCCAAGAAGCAAGTCGAGGTCTCGTTCTCGATTATCGGCACCGATGCCGACGGCAAGGCTCAGACGTGGGTGGCACCTACGCAGCTCAAGCTCGACGAGGGCGCGACGGCTGCGGATGCCTTCATTAAGCTGCAGGAGAAGACGGGCTTCAAGGCGGACTACGATCCGAACACGGCATACGGGTTCTACCTCAAAAGCATCACATCCCCGAGCGATGGCCGCACGCTTGCTTTCGATCCGGCGACTTATGCCTACTGGCAGCTGTTCGTCGACGGCGCGTCTTCCTCGGTTGGCGCGAGCAGCGTCAAGCTCACCCAGGGGCAGAAGATTGAGTTTGCCTATACGGCTGGTAGCGCGTCCCCTGTCGTTAAGGACCAGGTTGCCGCAAATGTGACCGTCATTGGTCGCGATGCCCAGGGCAAGACTCAGGCTTGGGTCGATAACGCGCAGTATGTGGTGACGTCCGGCTCGAGCGCACTTGACCTTACGAAGGTCGCGCTCGAGGCAAATGGCATCGACGCCTTTGCTGCGGGCTCCATCATTTTGAGCCTTAAGTACAACGGCGTTGAGCTGGGTACGCCGCTCGATTATTCGACCTATTGGCAGCTGTTCATCAACGGCAAGTCGAGCGACTACACGGCAGACAATGTCACCATTCATGCTGGTGATACCGTTACGTGGTTCTACGGTGGCTGGGGCGACCAGTTGCCGTCCGATTCCGTCCATGCTTCCGTTCAGGTCCTCGGTAAGGACAAGGACGGCAAGCAGCAGGTTTGGGCTTCGACGGGCCAGACGAGTCTCAAGTCAGGCTCTACTGCCAAGGATCTCCTTGAGCAGACCGGCCTTACTCTCGATGCTGGCGAATCGTCTTGGGGCTGGTTCCTCAACGGCATTACTTCGCCGTTCGATGGTAAATCCTATGGCTGGGACGCTGCGACCAAAAGCTATTGGCACTTCTACGTAAATGGCAAGTTCGCCAACGTTGGCGCCGGTGCCTACAAGCTCCAAGAGGGCGATACCGTCACCTTTATGTATGGTGCTGACGCCGATGCCCTCCCCGGTCAGGTTCTTGGGTCCGTCGATGTTATCGGTCCCGATGTCAACGGCAACAATATTCGCTGGGGCTCGGCAAGCAATGTTTCTTTGCCCGAAGGCTCTACGGCCCAGGACCTTATTGAGACGGTTCTGAAGGAGAAGGGCGTTGATTACAACGCCTCCCAGAGCGGTGCATACTGGCTCCTGAATTCCATTACTTCGCCGTTCGATCACAAGCCGTATGTCTGGGATGCTGCGACCAATAAATATTGGCACCTGTATATCAACGGAGAGCCCTCCTTACTCTGCGCCAATCAGATTACGCTCCAGAGCGGCGATAAGGTCACGCTTGCCTATACCACCGATAATTCGCCCATGCCCGATCCCGACAAGATTGTCGTGGATCCGAGCGCGACAACTCCTGATTGGGATGCCGAGTGGGCCGGCTACGGCAACAGTGGCAACGGTTCGACCGTAACGGATGCCAAGACGCCTGCGCAGGCCGCCGGTCTTAAGTGGGCCTTCGATTGGAAGGCCGAGTCTGGTCAGCAGTATGCCAACTGCAGCGAGCCTGTCATCGCTAACGGCTTTGTGTACATTGCGACCGAGAACGAGCTCATTAAGATCGATTCGTCCACGGGCAAAAAGGTTGCCTCTGCGCCGCTTGCCTCCAAGGTAAGCTATACCTCTCGTCCGATCTATACCAATGGCCTTATCATCGTTCCGCTCAACGGCGGTGCGGTCCAGGCGATTACTGCAGACAAGCTGATCTGCAAGTGGCTGACGCCTGGTTTGACGGACTTGACGCAGAGCTCCTGCACCGTCGTTTCGGACGGCGAGTACGTCTATGTAGGCTCGGTCGATATTTCGTATGATGAGAATTACAACGCGACCTACGGCAACGGCTCCCTTAAGCGTATCAAGATTGCCACGGGCGAAGTCTCTTGGCAGAACATCGACCCTGCCGAGGGCTATTACTGGACTGGTGCGGCTTTGACGGATAAGTATGCCATCGTTCCTACGAGCGCGGGCACGCTTAAGTGCATTGATAAGACGACGGGCGATGTCGTTTCGACCATGAAGCTCGGCGCTCTCGCGAACGCCGACTGTGTCGCCGATTCGTTCAATGGTTCGACCTTCTATCAGATGACGCACGATGGAAAGCTCCATGTGATTTCGCTTTCGGCGAAGGGCGTACTGAGCGAGCAGAAGACTGTCGATCTGGGTCTTACTAATAACATGAGCGCACCGGCGGTGGCTGGCGAAAACTTGATTGTCGGCGGACAGACGGCTACTGGCTCTGCTCTGGCTCTCTATAATCTGAAGACCGGTAAGACCACGATGGTCACCGCTGCTGACGGTAAAGAACTTCCGGCCGGATTTAACGGTATTGCTGCTACTCCGCTGGTGAGTGTTCAGGGCGGCAAGACCTATGTGTACTTCACCGTTAACAGCGCGGATAGCAAGGATTACGTCAACTACTCTGCTGGAGGTGGCGTGTATCGCTATACGCTCGGCGATGCAGAGGCGACGCAGATTTATGATGCGGCTGGCCATTACCAGTACTGTGACTCTCCGGTCATTGCCGATGCTTCTGGCAACCTGTACTACATCAATGACTCGGGCGCGCTGTTCAAGCTCGGGGCCGTTGAGTCTTGGACGGTTGCCTTTAATTCCAATGGCGGGTCTGCTTGCGACACTAAGTTTGTTGCTACGGCCGATGGCAAGCTGGTCAAGCCGGCCGATCCGACGCGCGATGGCTACACTTTCGGCGGTTGGTATACCGATGAGGCTTGCACGCAGGCGTATGACTTTAGCACGTCGGTAACGGCCGACCTGACGCTGTATGCCAAGTGGACCAAGAATGCCGTTAACCCTGGCGGTAATGGCGGCGCTGGTTCGAATGGCGGCGGTTCTGGTATCGGTACTGGTTCCGGCACTGGCGCTGGCGCGGGTTCTGGCTCCGGCTCGAAGGGCGGCGCTATTGCCCCGGGCAAGAAGCCGGTGACCAAGACGACGGTGTCGACCAAGAGCGAGACCAAGGACAACAAGTCCAACAAGAAGGACTCCGATAAGTCCGATAAGAAGGACGAGAAGAAGTCTGACAAGAAGGAAAGCAAGTCCGACAAGAAGTCCGATTCCAAGTCCGATACGGGTGCTGCTTCCACGACCACTGCTAAGAAGTCCTCTAGTACTGTCGAGCAGGAGACTGGCACCAACCCGCTCGCCATCGTTGGCATCGCCGCCGGCGTGATTGGCCTTGCGCTCATCGCCGTCTTCGTGTTGACCAAGCGCGGCAAGGGTGACGGTAATGCCCGATAAGCCCAAGGAGACTAACGGGCAACAGCCCGACCCCTCGTTTATCCAGCTCGATGACCCAAAGAAAAAGGGCGCCGCTTCGGCGGCGTCCGCCTCTCGTCGCAAGGCGCTTCTCGGTGTTCTGACTGCCGCGTGCACCATTCTGATCGTCGTCTCGCTGGGTTTCGTCCATCCTTCCACAAGCGGTGTCTGGTCCATCGACTGGATCATTCAGACCGTGACGGGGGAGAGCGTCGTCACCAAGGACACCAAGGCGTCTGGCTCGACTACGACTTCGGGCGAGGCCAGTTCCGAGGGCTCCAAGTCATCGAATGATGCAAAAGACGAGTCCAAGGGTTCGAACGACGCCAAGGACGATTCCGAGTCTTCGGACAAGGAACCGGATAAAAGCTCGGATAGCAAGAAGTCCGATGGTCAGAACGGCAAGAAGTCTGGCGATAAATCCGCTGCCCAAAATACGGGAGCCGGCGATACTTCCAATGTGTCTGGCGGTGCTTCTTCGGGCGGTGGCCAGTCGTCTGATGGAGCCTCATCCTCTAATGGTGGAAACGCCTCCTCGGGCGGCCAGAGCGGCTCGCAGGAGTCCAGCTACATAACAGTGACGGTTTCGGTCACATCGAGCGCTGTGGGCAATCCTGTGTCTTCTGGTGGCACCTTTACCTTTAACGAAGGTGCTACCGTCTACGATGCCCTGTGCGCGCTGGGTCTTTCCGTCAACGCACATGGCTCGTCGTACGGCACGTATGTCTCCGCGATTGGTGGTTTGGCCGAGAAACAGTACGGCGGCACGAGCGGCTGGATGTACTCCGTCAACGGCTCAACGCCCATGACGGCCTGCAGCAACTACGTTCTCTCCAACGGCGACAACGTGGTCTGGTATTACGTTACAGGCTAGAGGCCTCGACATAGCGCGCCAGACGGGCGGTTCGGACCAACATCCGGGCCGCCCGTTTTTCAAGTGAATGGGACTGGGTCGCCGGGTCTTTCGGCAAACAAAAAAACCGGTTGGAATGGGAATTCCAACCGGTTATACATTCAAGCAAATAGCGAATCGACTACGACCGTGCGCCCTCGAGAAAGAAGCGACGGCTGAAGTAGTTGTACCAGGTGACGAGGAACGTGGCGATGGCCTTCATGGCCTGGTAGCCGATGCTCAAAAACGTGACGCCCACAAACATGTATAGGTCGTTGAGGCCCAGACCGATCACCGACAGGATGGTGAAGATCGTGAACTCGCGCTTGCGGCTCATTCCCTCGCGATGGTCGAACACGAACTTCATGCTAAGCCAGTAGTTGACCACGACGGACGTGGTAAACGAGACCGTGGTGCTCATCAAAAAGTCGAGGTGAAACAGCTCGACAAGCGCAATGAGCATACCCCAGTCGATGCCAAAGGAGATAAGACCCACGACAGCGAACTTGAGGAACTGCTTGGTATGAGGTTGTGCCAGTGCCTTGCGCACGTAATCACATCCAATGCGTTGATGAATCGAGCAGAGGATACTTTAGAGCTTTTGCAAGGGAAACGTAAGGTCTTTGCCAAGAACTATACGAACTCGCCAAATTTTCAAGAGCTAATCCGCAAACGTTGAAAATTTGCCCGTAAACGAGCAAAGCCCACGAACAACACAGCGCTCGACGTGCGTCATCCGTGGGCATCGTAAAGCTGCAAGGTTGCGAGTTACTTGGTCTCGTCGCCTTCCAGGAAGATCTTTCGGGTCACAAAGTTGTAGACCATGACAAGCGCGGTGGCGCAGATCTTGGCGATATTGGCCTCGAGTCCCAGGCCGGCGTTGAGTGTCAACACGATACCGTCGTTGAGTGCCAGGCCGATCACGGACAGCACGACAAAGATAATGAACTCGCGGCGGCGGCTCATGCCCTCCTTGTGCGCAAACACGTACTTCATGCTGGCGAGGTAGTTAAAGATGAGTGAGATGATAAAGCCGCTGGTGTTGGCAATCAGGATGTTGAGGCCCAGACCGTAGTGGAGCAGATTCATAATGCCAAAGTCGATAACCGTGGCAATGACACCGACAACGCCAAATTTCATGATCTGCGCAAGGAGCTTTTGCATGGTACCTGCCTTAAGCTGGCGCCGAAGCGCCGCGGGGATGACAAACTTAGCAAGTTTAGCCAATCCCCGGGGGTGGTGCTAGGCGCGCTCCTCGATAGCACCGTTTCTATATGCATCGAGCAACTGGCGCAGGTCCTGGATCTGGCTGCGGATCTTGGCGCCAGTATCGGTGTCGCTCACCATGCGGCGACGGTCTGCTTGGTCAAAACGGTTGGTCTCGCTTTCGATGTCCACGTTGCGCGTGAGTGCCTCGGCAACCGTCGTAAAGGCCCGGTGCGACTTGAGGCGGCAGCCGCGCGAGCTCGAGATGAGCGTATAGCCGGCGATACCCGTCTTGGGATGGTAAGCGCGGCAGAAGCCGCCATCGATAACCAGCAGCTTGCCCTCGGCGCGGATGGGCTGCTCGCCCTTGGTGGTCTTGACGGGTGTATGGCCGTTGATGATGTGGCCGGTCGGCGAGCATGCCATGGGCGCGACGCCAAACTCGCGCATGATGTCATCGCAGACCGAGGGCGACTTGGTAAGCGTAAAGTACGGGTCCATCGGCTCGACCCAGGTGCTCTTATCGGCGATATAGGCGCGCTCAAAGGTACGCACCAGGCGTCCGCTGGCGGGTGAATTGAAGCCAATCCACAGGTACCACATCCAGTCGAGGGCATCGCGGTCGCCCACGCGCCAGGCGCGGCGGGCGATGTGGTCGCAAAAATCGAGATAATCGCGGCCAGCGTGCCAGGTGCCCAGACAGTTCATGCTGCTAAAGGTGCCGTCTTCGTTGAGCGGAACGCAGCCGTGGAAGAGCAGGTTGCCGTTGGTGACCTTGTACATCGAGCCGTGGGAATAGAGGAAATCGATATGGCGATGCAGGTGATCGGCGGTGACAAACTCGGACACGAGCTTGTCGATGATGTGCTGCTCCTGGGGCGTGAGCGTATAGGGGTCCGCCGGGTCGACGGTGGGGAAGTCGCTGGTCGTGAGCGGCCACACGCTGCCATCGGCGAGCGTGACCGTGCCGGTGTCGTGATCGATCTTGTCGAGTAACAGACGGTCGGTCATATCGAACTCGGGGTGGCGCTGGATAATCTGGCCCTCGAGCTTAAAGAGCAGCACGTTGATGGCCTTGATCAGCGGGGTGATGGACTCACCGGCGGTGTAGGTGGCATCGGCAAAGGCGACAAGCTCGCGCAGCGAGATGCCGTAGTCGTTCTCGAGGATCTCGTAGTTGTCGTAGCGTAGGTTGTTGCGCAGCACCGTGGCGATGCAGGCAGGTTCACCGGCCGCAGCGCCCATCCACAGCAGGTCGTGGTTGCCCCACTGGATGTCGAGTGAATGGTAGGTGAGCAGGCGGTCCATAATCTTGGCCGCGCCGCCGCCGCGGTCGAAGATGTCGCCCACCAGGTGCAGGTGGTCGACGGCCAGGCGCTTGATAAGCGAGGCGAGCGACTCGATAAAATCGTCGGCGCTTGCGGTCTCCAGGATGGACTCCACGATGCGCTCGTGATAGCGCACGCGATAGTTGTTCTCGTCCGGGTGCGTGTGCAACAACTCGTCGATGATATAGGCGTAGTCGCGCGGGATGGCCTTACGCACCTTGGAGCGCGTGTAGCGGCTTGAAAGCGAACGCGCGACCATGATGAGCTGGTCAAGCATCGTCTTGTACCAGGTGGGCGAGTCCTCGCGCCGGCTGCGGACCAGGTCGATCTTCTCGCGCGGATAGTAGATGAGCGTGCACAGCTCGCCCTTCTCGTCAAAGGAGAGCGTGTCGCCGAAGATCTCGTCGACATGCTCGCGCACGACGCCCGAGCAGTTGTTGAGGATGTGCATAAAGGCTTCGTACTCGCCGTGCACGTCGCTCATAAAATGCTCGGTGCCTTTGGGTAGGTTGAGGATGGCCGAGAGGTTGATAATTTCGGTAAATGCGGATTGTTCGGTGGGGAACTGTCTCGACAGCAGGCGCAGATACTTAAAGTCTTGCGGATTGCGATCGAATGCGACCATGAAACACCTTCCGATATGGTTGATAAAACTGATAAACAGCGTCAAACGTTTATCAGTATGCGCCGCTTTTGTTTCGATTTTGCGCCAGCGGCTGAATTGTCGGCTGAACGGTTTGGTAAATCGATTTAGTGAAGGTAGATATGGCGGTTGGGTGGAGACGATAGAGGGTGTTTTCTCAGATATTTATGCGTGGGGTCGGTGGAAACGATGGTGGTAAAGATGTTCGCTATTTTTGGTTCGATTTGGTAAATAGTGGACATATGTACCGTATGTAGGCTCACTGTGCGATAATTTGCGCAGCAATGAGTAAGGAGCCTCATATGAGTGATTTTGTCCTGACCTGTGAATCCGCCGCCGATCGAACTCGGGAGTTCTTTGAATCGCGCAATATCCCTGTCGTGTGTTTTCATTACGAGATCGACGATGTTGTCTATACGGACGATCTGTATCAGTCGATTACGCCGGACGAGTTTTTTGCCCAGATTGCCGCAGGCGCCATGCCCAAGACGTCTCAGGTGAGCGTGGGTGAGTACGAGGAGTTTTGGGAGCCGCTTGTTGCCGAGGGTAAAGACGTGCTGCACCTGACGTTGTCGTCGGGTATTTCGGGTACGTATGGCTCGGCTTGCGTTGCGGCGCAGATGCTCGCGGATCGCTATCCCCAGGGCGGCAAGGTGCGCGTCATCGATTCGCTGGCGGCGTCTTCGGGCTTTGGCCTGCTGGCGGAATGTGCCGCCGACGTGCGCGATAGCGGGGCTTCACTCGACGAGACGGCTGCCTGGATCGAGGAGCACAAGCTCAAACTGCACCACTGGTTCTTCTCGACCGATCTGTCGAGCTACCTGCGCGGCGGTCGCATTTCGGCTGCGAGCGCGATCATCGGCACGGCGCTTAAGATTTGCCCGCTTATGACAGTCGATTGCGAAGGTGGGCTGTCGCCACGTGAGAAGATTCGCACTAAGAAGCGCGCGATTTCCGAGATGGCTAAGACCATGATGGCACACGTGCAGGACGGTGCGGATTATTCGGGTAAGTGCGTCATGTCGCACTCGGCGTGCCGCGAGGATGCCGAGGCAGTTGCGGCGCTGATCGAGGAACAGATTCCGCAGCTTAAAGGCAAGATTGAGATCAATAACATCGGTACTCTGATTGGCTCGCATACTGGACCTGGTACGGTGGCGCTCTTCTTTATGGGCGACAAGCGCGTGAATTAGTTTGCCCCATCACATCGCTGCATGATTGCTCAAACGAAAACGGCCCGCCTCACGTTTGTGGGGCGGGCCTTGCTGTTGGGGTTAGCGTTTCTTTCCGCGGAAGAAGAAGCCGTGCAGTGACGGCTTGAGGCCGCGGTTGGCGCGATGCTCCTCGACGCGCTCGTGGATCGAAGCGACGCGCTCGATGACTTCGTCGGGAATCGGCACGTCGGGATTCATGTTCTCGACTTGGCTGACCTCGGCGGCGGAGACCTGGTCGATAATGGGCACATCGTCGTGCGAGATGACAGGTGTGGCGTCTTCCTTCATCTTGCGATAACGCTGCATCATGTCGGTCTGCAGCTGCTGGGCCGAAGGCGGCGTCCAGATGATGGCGTTGGCGCCGGCGGCGATGGTTTCACGGATGCTCTCGGGCGTCTTGCCGCCCGGCGCGATGAGCGGCAGGTTGGGATAGTGCTTGCGCAGCTCGCGTAGGACCTGGGGCGTGTTCTTGCCGGCGGCGATGTTGAAAATCTTGGCTCCAGCGCGCACCTTGGCGTGGGCATCGTCGTCGCAGCGAACGACCGTAGCGATGACGGGGATGTCGGCGATGTTGGTGATGTGCTCGACCATCTCGGCGGTGGCGGGGGAGTTGACCACACAGCCCGCCGCGCCCTGCATCTCGGAGACGGCTGCCATCTGAACGGAGCGCTTGCCGGTGGTGGTGCCACCGCCCACGCCTACGAAGACCGGGCACTCGGCGACGGTCAGCAGCGCCTGCGTAATGGCGGGCTGCGGCGTGAAGGGGTAAACGGCAAAGACGGCATCGGCGTTGGAGTTGCGGATGACCGCGACGTCGGTGGTGTAGATGAGCGATTTGATACGACGGCCGAAGAGCGTGAAGCCGCTGGCCTCCTCAATCTCGTCAGGCATGCGAAGGGCCGCCTTGCGCAGGCGCCCGTCGATGGGCAGCGGCTCCATGGGAAGCAGTCCGTTGGGGGTCACGGCTACCTGGGGCTCGGTGAACTCGTCTGCGAGCTCGACCTCGGAGAAATCGACCGAGGCGACGATGTCCTCGTGAACCTCGGCGGGCACATCGATGGGGGCTTGGTCGTTTGCCGCGGCAGGCGTGTCGAAGGAGCTGGTGCCGACGAAGGCGTCGACGCGCTCATTTAGATCGTTGAGGGTATCCATGGAAGCTCGATTCTATGTGATGACGGCCGGCGCGATGCAGCCGGAATTGCGAATGCTAAATCGTTTGACGAGTTGATTTTTCCCCGCCGCGCCATCCGTTAGACCGAAGGGCCGGCGAACGTGAAGGAGCTGTGGTGGCGGGTATTGAGGTGCTATCTTGAATGTCCCGTTTAAAAGAGAGGTGACGCGGTATGGAATTGACAGCAATGTTTAGCTCGATTGGCCTGTGCGTGGGCGCAATCGTTGCCGCCGCGGTCATCTACTTTGTGGTCACGGCCATTAAGGGCAAAAGGGCCGAACGCAAGGAGCGCGCGACGCTTAAACAGCATCGCGACCAGCAGAGCAAACGCGCACGGAGATAGCTTGTTGAGTTTTGGATCCGTGCGCTAGCTGCGTTTTCGGATCAGGGCAATGTAGAAGCCCTCAAAGTCGCGGCTAGGCGGAATGGTGAGCGTGCCGGGCAGGCCGTTGGCGATGGCCGATACCTGACCCGCGGCAATGGCCTCGGTCAGGGCGTTGGACTCGATGCGCGGCTCCTCACCAGCTTCCTGGGCGCGGCGTGCCTCACTTTCGCTTGGCGTGCCGTCGAGGGGGATGAGCTCGCAGTCCATATGCTTGTCGAGGGCCTCTTGCAGGGCGTCCTCGTTTTCCTGCGGCAAGATCGAACAAGTCGAATAGACGAGCGTGCCGCCCGGTTTGAGGGCTCCCATGGCGCGGTCCAGAAGCGCACGCTGCGAGCGGGCACACTTGCTCAGCAACTGCTCGGTCAGGCCGCGCAGGCTTTTCTCGTTGCCGCTGATTACGGTGCCCGTGCCGGTGCAGGGAGCGTCGAGCAGGATGCGGTCAAAGCGGAAGAACTCGTCGAGCTCGCGTGCGTCGATGCGCATGACGGGCACGTTTTTTGCGCCTTGGCGGTGGAGGTTGGCTTCGAGCTTCTCGGCGCGGGGAATGCTCATCTCGCAGGCGGTAAGGTGCGCCTGCCCCTGCGTGAGGGCGGCGATCTGCGTCGTCTTGCCGCCAGGGGCTGCGCACATGTCCAGGATGTCCTCGCCTGCCTGGGCGCCCAGGACCAACGGCGGCATCATAGACGACAGACTTTGCAAGTAGATCTTGCCGTCGCGGTAGATGTCGAGGTCCCATAGGTCGGAAACCTGTGCTTCGGGCAGGATGAAGGCGTCTGGGTACCAGGTGACGGGGTTGTGAGCGATGCCGGCGGCATCGAGCGCCGCAGCGATGTCCTCGGCGGTTGCCTTGAGCGTGTTTGCGCGCAGCGTGACCGGGCGTGTGGCCGCGGCGCCGAAGCCCTCGATCATGAGCTCGGCATCGGCGGGCGCATAGGCGCCGGCGACCGTGTCGACCATAAAGCGCGGCAGGTCGGCGGCGGAGTGTTGGGCGGCAAGCTGGTCGGAAAGCTCGGTAGCAGCAAACTGCCTGAGCTTGAGCTCGGCCTTGACCTGCTTTTTCTGCTTACGACGACGCGGCTTGGACATCCGTCTTTCCTTCCCATTCCGTTACATGTCGAGTGTTTAGTACTGGCTCTCGTGCTTGCTAAAGAAGTCGAAGCGCGGGGGCAGCGGCTTCACGCGGTGCTCGCCGGGCTTCTCGCCCAGGATCTCCACGAACTCGTCCGTGGAGGCAAAGATGTTATCCCAGCTAAAGAAAGCGACCGGGTCGACGTCGAAGTACTCGCAGATGAGCTCGCAGCCGGCCGGCACAATACCGTGCATCAGGACGGTCGCCACGCGCAGCTCGGTAAAGGCGTCGACAAGGGCCTGCGTCATCGCGGCATTGGCCGGCTCGCCCTCGAGCTTGTTGGCGGCCTTGGAGGCGTCGCTCCAGCGCTTGTTGGCGGCGCGCAGGTAGTCGTCGCACACGGCAAGCGCGCGGTGCGTCTCGAACTTGTACATGGCCTGCTCAAAGGCGAGGGCTGCCTGCTGGGCGGCTTCGACCACGGTGTCAGAAGCGGCACCGGCGGGGATGCAGCCGTTGCGGTAGGGGCTCTCGTCGCCTTCCTTGACGGCGACGCCGTAGAAGCAGCTGCGGGCCAGACGGTTGAACACGCCGGTCAAAAGGGCGCTCTCCTTAAGGGCCGGGTCGATAACGCGCTTGTCGTCGCAGGCGCGTACCTCGTTGCCGTCCTTGTCCTTGCCGGTCACACGCGTGTCGTATGCCTTGGGGCTAAAGCTCACCGGCTTTTCGGATAGGCCGAGCGACAGCCAGTGCGCGCGCATCTGCTCGCAGGTGTAGTGGTTGAGCAGGTCGTCTGCCGGCGGGGGAGGCGTCTGCGAGGACGAGCTGGCCTTTTTGCCCATGTAGAGCAGGTGGTAGCAGGCGCTGACGGTGCTCTGCGTGAGGTCCCAGCCCAGGGCCTCCCACATGGCGGTCTGCGCGATGCAGTAGAAATAGATGTTGTCCTGACCGATGAACTGGTAAATCTGAGCGTCGTCAGAGCACCACCAGTCGCGCCAGTCGAGCGAGCTGTGCTGGTAGGTGGGTGCGGGCACCTGCGTGGAGTCGGCGGCGGGCTCGCCCATGAGGGCGGCATCCTGGGCGGCGACGCCCTCGGTCACGCCGGCGGCCTTGGCATCGCGCGCGAGCACGGTACGCGTATAGCTGATGGGCGCCCACAGGCTCTCGGGCCAGCACCAGCAGGTGACGTCGGAGACGCCATCGACCTCGGGCACCGGAACGCCCCAGTCGATGTTGCCGGTGATGCGGAAGGGCACGAGCGCCTTGCCGCTGCGGAAGCGCACGCCACCGTTGGCGAGCACTGCGTGGGCATCGTCGCGCTCCTTCCAGCTGGGGAAGGTGACGGTAAAGCTGCTCTTGTTGCCCTCGGGCTCCAGCACGGTGTGCTCAGGAAGCTGATCCTCGACGGCATCGAAGGCCTCGCGGAACTTGTTCTGGATGTAGAGCTGGGCCGGCAGCAGCCACTCCTCCATAGTCTTGGAGACCACGGAGCGAACCTGCGGGTTCTGGGCGAGCTTGGCGGTATAGGTCTTCATAAAGTCGAGGTAGGCTGGCAGGTCGAAGTAGAGGTTGTCTACCGGGCGCAGCTCGGGTACCTCGCCAGTGAGCTGGCTCTTGGGCGCGATGAGCTCCTCGGGCTCAAACTGGTGACCCAGATCGCACTCGTCGGCATAAGCCTTCTCGGACTTGCAGCCCTGGATGGGGCAGCGGCCGATCACCTGGCGGCCGTTGAGGAACGTACCGGCCTTGGCGTCGTAGAACTGCAACGTGGAGCGCTTTGAGATGGTGCCCTGCTCGTGCAGGCGCTTGATAATCTCGGCGGTCACCTCGTTGTGAATCTGCGCAGCCGGCTCAAGGCCCGAGCCGCCGTAGATGTCGCAGCTGATGTTGTAGTTGTTGAGGGTCGCGGCCTGGCGGGAGTGATTGGACTCGACATACTCGCTAATGGACTTGTCGTAGCCCTCGTTCTCCTTGAGCTTGCGGTAGCTCTCCATGATGGGCGAGCCATAGCAGTCGGTGCCCGAGGTGAAGATGACGTTCTCGCGGCCCAGGCGGTCGCGCAGGAAGCGGGCGAAGAAGTCGGCAGGGACAAAGACGCCGCCAACGTGGCCAAAGTGAAGGCCCTTGTTGCCGTAGGGCTCGCCGGCGGTAACGATGGCGCGGCGAGGCCAGCTGGGACGGTCGTTCATGGAGTATTTGGATGCCATGGGACTCCTTCGCATATGGTGAGGGCGCGGCCGGGCGCGGGGCTCGGCGGCGCGGTGGTCAATTCGTGCATATCGTTCGACATTATCGCACATGCGGGCGGGTGCGTGGCAGGGGCGCTATCCTAAGATGCTATGAATGAGATTTCCAACATACATGCGTTTGAGGACGAGGATTTTCTGCACGCTTGCTTCGTGTGGGGGATGGTCGTAGTCGGCGTGTTTGCCGTGTGCCTGGTGCCGGTGTTTATGCTGCTGGGCGGGCCTGCAGACTTGGATGCGGCTGACGCGGGCGGCTGGATGGCTGTCGTGGGCTGGATAGTCGGCTTGGCTGCGGTTTCGGCGGCGTCATTTGCCGTGCACGAGCTGGTGCACTCGGTGTTCTTTAAGCTGTTCGCGCCCGCCGGTGCTCGGGTGACCTTTGGGGCAAATCTCGAAACCTGCATGATTTACGCCTGCGCCGAGGGCGTTGTGTATTCGCGCCGGCGGTACATGGCGGTTTGCCTGGCGCCGACGGTTGCCTTGACGACGGCGTTTGCCCTGGGGTTTGCGTTCTCGGGCTATCCGCTGCTGTGCTACCTGGCGGCCGGCTTGCATTTGTCGGGTTGCGTGGGCGATTGGTATTACGTGCGGACCATTCTGCGCGACCGTCGCATTGTCGCTTGCGAGGACACGTCCTTTGGCGTGCGCTTTTTCGCAAGGTAGTCTTTTTGGGATGATTTTTCTGGGACGGGGATTAAAAAATCATTGCGGGGGAGGAGATGTTGATGAAGCCGTTGCTGCTGCATGCTTGCTGCGCGCCGTGCTCGCTGGAGCCGGTTCGCCTGCTGCGCGAGGAAGGGTTTGAGCCCACGATTTGCTGGACCAACCCCAATATTCAACCGCGCGATGAATGGCAGCGCCGCTTGGACGAGCTGCGCCGGTGGTGTACCGATGGCGACATCGAGCTTATCGAGGCGGGGGAGGACCGCGATCGCTGGGAGACCGGCGTGGCACCGCTGGGTACCGATCGGCCCCGTCGCTGTCGTGCGTGCTATGCCTTGCGCTTGGCCGAGGCGTGCCGCATGGCCCAGGAGCGCGGGTTCGAATATGTGGGCACGACGCTCGCCGTCTCGCCGTATCAGCTGTTCGAGACCTGCAATGATGTGCTGGAACGCTTGGCAGCGGTACATGGGCTCACCCCGGTCATTCGCGATTTTCGCCCGTATTATTCCGAGGCCACGCGTCGTTCGCGCGAGCTGGGCATGTATCGGCAGAATTACTGTGGTTGCCGCTTCTCGGCTGTCGAGGCGGCCATGGACCGCGCCCGCATTCGCGACGAGCGCAAGGCTGCCAAAAAGTAGTTCATTTGGGACGTCAGCCTGCTAGGATGTAGAGCGGACTTTAGCTATATAAGGAGTATCCGACGTGTCTATGCGTACCGATGATTTTGACTATAACCTTCCTGAGGAACTGATTGCCCAGGCGCCTGCCGAGCCGCGCGACTCCTGCCGCCTGCTGGTGGTGGATCGCAAGGGCTCCCAGGCGGGAACGCCGTTGGAGCACGGCGGTACCGTTGAGCACCGCATCTTCCGCGACATCATCGACTATATCGAGCCGGGCGACGTGCTCGTCATCAACAAGACGCGCGTGATGCCGGCCCGTCTTATCGGTCGCAAGGCGGGCTCGGGTGGCGTGGTCGAGACACTGCTGCTCAAGCGCCGCGAGGATGTTGACCCGCTGGGTCACGTTTGGGAGTGTCTGGTCAAGCCGGGCAAGCGCCTGAAGCCCGGTGCTCATATTGAGTATCGCGCCGGTGGCGCCCATGCGCCCGAGGGGGCTCCCGTGGTGCTGACGGCCGAGGTTGTCGACTTTGTCACCGATAGCCGCGGCGGCCGCCTGGTGCGTTTTGAGCCGGCCGGCTGCAATGCCGCCGGCGAGCCGCGCACGCTCGACGAGGCTATTCACGCCGCCGGTCACGTGCCGCTGCCGCCCTACATTACCGATTACGAGGGCGATCCCGAGAAGTACCAGACCGTCTACGCCATGAAGGAGGAGCACTCGGCTGCCGCTCCCACGGCGGGTCTGCACTTTACGCCCGAGCTCATGGCCGCTATCGAGGCCAAGGGTGCCAAGTTTGCCGCCGTCGAGCTCGAGGTGGGTATCGATACCTTCCGTCTGGTGGAGGAGGACGACCCCACGCAGCACGTGATGCACACCGAGCGCTACCACGTGTCGCAGGAGGTTGTCGATGCCGTGCACAAGGCCAAGGCCGAGGGTCATCGTGTGATCGCCGTCGGCACCACCGCGGTGCGCTCGCTCGAGAGCGCGTTTGACGCGGACGCGCCGGTGTCCGATCCGGCCGTGACGGCGCGCTATTTTGAAGGCCGCGAGGACGGGGCCGATACGCTTGGCCGCGGTGACATCGTGGTGCGCGAGAACGCCACGACGCAGCTTTACCTCATGCCCGGCTCGACCTATCACGTGGTCGACGCGCTGATCACGAACTTCCACGTGCCGCGCTCCACGCTCATGATGCTCGTAAGCGCGCTTGCCACCCGCGACCAGATCATGGATGCCTACGCCGCTGCCATCGAAGAACGTTATCGCTTCTTCAGCTTTGGCGACGCGATGCTCATTCAGTAGGTTACGGCGTTTTCCAAACGCCGTAACCGGCCGACGCTGCAAACGCCCCTAAGCGGCAATCTGACGTTCAATCGTCGGGCATGACC
>NZ_JADNDZ010000006.1 GCF_015552075.1 Collinsella aerofaciens | reverse complement strand
ATATGGCACCGTGGGGACACATGTATGTCAATCCTGGTCTAACAGAGCCTTTTTTAATCCCCGTCCCAGAAAAATCATCCGGTGGCAAAAGCACTCAAAAGAGCCCTGTCCCAGATTAGCTACCGAGTAAATGCGCCCGTTGGGGGAATAGTTGTGCCGCTTCGCTTGACAACAGGCTAAACTAGCTAATAAACATTTACTATTCTGTTTAGATTGAATTTGCGGTCGTTTAGTTGCCGAGCCACGGGCGGTCAAGCCACGATGCTCGGCCGCGACCGTTGCTAGGGGGAACGATGGCTAAAGCAAGCGTCCGCGAGATCAGCCGCATTACCGGCTTCTCGCCCGCAACCGTGTCCAACGCACTCAACCGCAAGCGCAGCGTGAGCGAGGAGACCGCCAAGGTCATCCTGGAGTGTGCGCAGTCGCTCGGCTACCAGCAGTCGACGCAGCTCGAGAGCATCCAGTTTGTGCTCGCGCGCAAGACGGGTGCCATCCTGGACGAGAGCACCTTCCACCCTGCGGTCATCGAGGGCGTGGAGCGCCAAGCACGCCGCCACGGCATGAGTACGAGCTTTGTCTCGCTCGACTTTAGCGACCTGGACGCCGTGCGCCCGCAGGTCGAGGGCCTTATCGCCGATCCGTCAGCCGCTATCGTGCTGATGGGTACCGAGCTGGGCGAGGAGGACTACGCCCTGTTTGCCAACGCTGCTGCCCACCTGATCGTGCTCGATGGCTGGAGCGATCGCCAGTACTTCGATGCCGTGGTCATCGCCAATACCGATTCGGTGCTGCGCGCCGTTGACCATCTTATCGAGAAAGGTCACAAGCAGATTGGCTATCTAGCGGGCGACCTGCGTATCCGCAACTTTAAGGACCGTGAGCGCGGCTACCGTCAAGCGCTTGAGGATGCGGGCCTTGAGCCCAATCCGGCATGGCATGTCACCCTGGGTACCACACTCGAGGGCGCTTATCACGACATGGGTGCCTGGCTCGACACCGTCTCGCGCGACGACCTGCCGACGGCCTTCTTTGCCGAAAACGACGTACTCGCCGTTGGTGCCATGCGTGCCCTCAACGAGCATGGCGTGCGCGTGCCCGACGATGTGTCGATGATCGGCTTCGACGACCTGTCCGTGGGCGCCTTCTCCAACCCGCCACTCACCACGGTGCATGTTCCCAAGCACGAGGTGGGCGAGATCGCGGTGCGCCGTCTGGTGGGCAACATCCGCAATCCCAAGAGCTATACCTGCAAAACGGCCGTCTCGACCTATTTTGTCGAGCGCCAGAGCGTGCGCGAGCTCTAGGCAGAACGGCGCTTGATGAGCGATGCCCCCAGCTCGATCTTGAGCGGGTGGTGCTCGGCCTCGTCGATAACCTCGACGAGGCGCCGTGCGGCGACGGCGCCCATATACTCCGAAGGAACATTGAGCGTGGTCAGTTGTGGCTGCACGTAGGTTCCGCCGGCGTTGTTGTCGAAGCCGACGATGCGTACGTCATCGGGCACGCGATAACCACGCTCGATAAAGGCTTTCATGGCCCCAATAGCTATATCGTCAAAGACAGCGACGTAGTTTTGGGCGAGGGGTTCGCCCGAATCAATAATGTCGAGCATGTCGGCGTATGCCTCGTCTGGAGCGACGGCGAGTTCGTGGATGATGCCGCACTTTTCCGAGCCCGATAGCTGACCGATGGCGTGTTCGTAGGCGAAGCGTCGTTCGGTGAAGTTGCTCACGGTAACGGGCGTCGTTAACAGCCCGGGGACAGATCCATACTTCGAATGCAGGTACTGCACGGCTAGCATCATGCTGGCGGCGTTGTCGATCTTGACCGTATCGACCCCAGCGCTCATGCATGAGTCCAACAGCAGCAGAGGGCAGTCCAGCGATGCAAACGGCATAAAATCCGATTCGAACATCTCAGTTGCAAGGATGATGACACCATCATATTGCGCTTCGGCGATGTCGGCGATCTGTTGCTGAGTGTTTTCGAACGGTGAGTAGTTCACCAGCGAAAACGAGAATCCCGCGTGTCTAAGAGCGCCCTCGACTCCGGCGAGCATATCGGCGAAGAAGGGGCGCGCAAAGATGCGGCGCCGGTTAAAGGCAACCAAGGCAACGGTTCCGCTCTTTTGGCGCTCGAACTTAATCTTGCTAAAGTCGTAACCTAGAGCTTCGGCGGTGCTAAGTACCAGCTGCCGTGTTTTTTCGCTTACGCCGCGTCGATTGTTAAGTGCAAGGGAAACGGCCGCTGCCGAAATTCCCAGCTGGTCAGCGATTTGTTTTGCAGTAACGGCCATGGTGTTTCCTAACGTTTGTGAACTTACCATGAGCTTAACACCAGGCTGTTTATTAAGCTAAATATTTAGTAATTAAACTTAAGAATCAATAGAAGTTAAGTAGCGCCCACAGTAGAGTTTGTCTCAGCAAACGCAACAACAAGGGGGACGAGATGATCAGCGGTATTTTCCAAATGCCCATTACGGATGAGAGTTATCCGTTTTCGAGCGCCGAGCGCTACTGTCATCTGAGCGCAAAGGATTACGTCGAGCGCGAGTATCGCGTTGACGGTACCGCCAACGTGTATCGCACCGCCGACGAAGACGGCGGCGTGGAGGTCATGACTGCCGACGCTCCTTATTCCAATCGGATCGTTGTTCGTGCTCCGAAAGATCCGGCGCAAGCGAGTGGCAATGTGGTCGTGGAGATCATCAATCCCACATCGTTTATGGAAATCGAGCGCATGTGGATTCTGGGTCACGGCGAGTTTGTGCGCTCTGGCGATATCTATGTGGGCATTACCAGCAAGCCCAACACCATCGCTAAGCTCAAGGAATTCAATCCCGATCGCTATGCCTTCATGAGCTGGGCAAACCCAACTCCCGAGCGGCCCTTTGACTTTGATCCGGAACAGCTCGTACGCGACGGCGCGCTTCCCGACATGGACATCTCTTACGAGACTGGCCTGTTTTGGGACATGTTGACCGATCTTGCGTGGCTCTTGCGCGGAGACTCCGACCTTAACCCGATCCGCGACTATCCTCGCCAGGCAATTTGCCTTACAGGATGGTCTCAGTCCGGCGCCTATCTGTTCCGCTACCTTAACAGTTTTGCCTATCGCGAGGAGGTGCGCCGTGACGGCCGCGTGTTTGACGGATATCTGTCTGGCGGCGGCATCCATTCGATGTGCATTCCCGTCAACCAGTATGAATGCTGCCGGGAATACGCACACCATCTACTGCGTGTGGAGCACGTCGAGGAGCCGTTTATCGCCCTTCAGACCGAAAGCGAGAACGGTCGCTTTGAGAGTTGGCGCACGCTTATGCCCGATAGCGACGATCCCGATTTTAAGTACCGGCTGTACGAGGTGACGGGTGCTTCCCACGATACGCAGTGGAGTTACGTCGACTATTACCAAGACGACGAGGATCTCAAGCGTATCGACCATCTGCCGGTGTATGTCGGTAAGCATGCCGAGGCAAACGCCTATCCGTCGCAGTATCTGTTCCATGCTGCATTCCGCAATCTGTTCCGCTGGGTCCGTACGGGTGCGGCTCCGGCAACCTGTCCACGCATTGAGCTGGACGCGAGCGGCGAGAACGTAAAGGATGCCCTGGGAAATACCAAGGGCGGACTTCGCACCTGCCTGCTCGAGCATCCGTTTGCCCGCTACTCCAACACGAGCTTGGTGGAGCCGGGGCAGGGCACGGTCGATAAGACGAGCGATAAGGACGGGCTGTTTGGCCACATGGAGTCGTTCTCGGCATCGATGCTCAAAGAGCTGTACGGGTCGCTCGAAAACCATCGCGCTCTGTGTGAACGCGATACGGCGATCGAGGTGTCACAAGGCTTTATTTGTGCCGAGGATGCCCAAGCGATCGTTGACTTTGCCATGGCATCCGCTCGTGAGCGAGGACTGAACTAGCAGGACTAAGACCGGAGAGGGGTCTGCAATGGATATGACGTTGAATCAAGCCGCTGTTGCCGAGATTTGGCGCCCGGTTGTACTGACGTTTGAGAGCGCCTGTTCGTTCGATAACCCGTTTTTAGACGTTGAGATTTGGGCGGAGTTCACCGGCCCGAGTGGCACGTAATTCGCCGCGAGGCCTACTGGGATGGTGGGCGTACCTACTGCGTGTCGTTTGCCCCGACCGAGCTGGGTGCCTGGAACTATGTTATCGAGGCTCCCGAGCAGACCGGTCTTAATGGCTGCACGGGCCGCGTCGAGGCCGTGCCGTACGCGGGCGACCTCGATCTGTATCGCCACGGTTTTATCCGCGTTGCGGACAATCCGCACGTGTTTGCCTATGCGGATGGCACGCCGTTCTTTTGGCTGGGCGATACTCATTGGGAGTTTGCCTATCGCGAGAGCTGGGACAAGTCAAACCACTCCGGCATGACGAGCCAGTTCCGCGGCATGGTCGACCTGCGCGTTGAGCAGGGCTTTACCGTCTATCAGACCAACCTGCGCTCTGACATGGGCGCGCGTGACCGCTATTGGATTGACGGTGGCATGGCCAAGGGCGCGGAGGATCTGCCCAATGTGGCGTTCTACCAGCAGGAGCTCGACCGCCGCATGGCCTATATCGCCGATGCCGGCTTGGTCAACGCGCTTGGGCAGGCATGGGCGTTTTCCATTCGCGGCGAGCACGGTGTGGAGCACCAAAAGCATCTTGCCCGCTATCTGGTGGCGCGCTATGGCGCATACCCCATGGTGTGGACACTTGCCGGCGAGGTCGCCGGGTATGGCAAAGAAGACCGAGCCGCTTTGATCGACGGTTGGCGCGAGGTTGCCCTGGAGATCGAGGCTCGCGACGGCTATGGCCACCTGGCGACGGCACACTATACCAACGAGCGACCTTTTGCCGACTACTACCAGGACGAGTCCTGGATGGACTTTACGCTTAATCAGGCCGGTCACGGCGATTACCTGATCAAGGCGAGTGACTACTTTGACTATCTGTCAGCTCATGACGACAAGCCCTTCGTTGAGGGCGAGGCGCTCTACGAGTTTTGCTCGACGCTCGAGGAGATGGGTACGCGCCTGTGCACCGCAGACATGCTGCGCCGTGTGGCGTATATCTGCATGCAGGCCGGCGGCGCCGGCTATACCTACGGAGCCCAGGGAATCTGGGACAACGTGTGGGAAAGCCCTGAGGAGCTCGACCCCTTTATGGCGATCTTCAACCGCTTTGGCATTACTTGGGCCCAGGCGGTAGACGGAGAAGGTGCGGTCCAGATGGGCTACATGCGCTCCTTCTACGAAGACAATCACTTCTGGGAGCTCGCTCCCTACGAAACGACCGATGCGGGCAACCTGTTTGCCAACAAGGCTCCGCTGGCAACCGCCAACCAGGACCTTTCGCGCATCGTCGCGTACTTTGGCGATACCGTGCGCCAAAAGCTTGCTATCGAGGGCGTGCCGACGGGCGCTGCCTATGCAAGCCGATGGTTTAACCCTCGCACGGGCGCATACCGTGACGGCGAGGACGCCCTTGCCGTCGCGGGCAGCATCATTCTGCCTGACAAACCCGGGGTTGGGGATTGGCTCCTCGTCCTCGAGCTCAAGGCGTAACCATATTTCCATTGGTCATAGGCGGGAAAGAGTCGGCCGCAATTTCCCGTTTGACAGCTAGATGAATCGTTTAGAGAGGATCAGTGAACACAAAAATGAGCGTTCTCGATTCGATGCAGGGCTTCCTCGAGAAGCACGTGGGCCCCATTGCCCACAAAGTGAGTAGCTTTAAGGTCGTAAAGGGCCTTATGTCCGGCATGATGGCGACCATGCCCGTTACGCTGGGCGTGGCGCTGCTCTCCATTATCAACGGGCTGCCGATCCCGCCGTTGCAGGCGTTCCTTACCAGCACCGGCATGTCGGCGACGATTACAGACGTACTGGTCGTTACCATGAACCTCGGCGCCATCTACATGTGCGCCTCGGTCTCGTACTCCTACGGCAAGGTGCTCGAGAACAAAGGCCTTACGTCGACGGTTGCGGCTATTGGCGTTTTGCTCCTGCTGATTCCTCTTGGCCATGCCGAGGACGGCTCGACGTTTATCGCGACCCGTTATCTGGGCAGCTCGGGTCTGTTCGTTGCGCTGCTCGTGGCGTTGATCGTGCCGAAGGCGCTTAACTTCCTTATGAAGCACATCGCCATTCCCATGCCCGATTCCGTCCCTCAGTTCGTTAACGATTCGCTATCCCCGATGTTCTGCGCCATCGTTATCTTCACCACGGCCGCGCTGCTTAAGTGGGGTATGGGCCTGACGAGCTATGGCGATGTCTTCAATCTCATCAACTCCACCGTCGCGGTGCCCGTTATGTTCCTTGGCTCGAGCCCGTGGGCAGTTGTCGCTTACTTTGTGCTGTGCAATCTGCTGTTCTTCTTTGGTATTCACCCCAGTGTCCTGATGGGCGTGTACATGCCGGTCATCCAGGCCTGTGGTCTTGCCAACATCGAGGCATACCTTGCCGGTGAGCCGCTTCCGTATCTGGCGTTCATCGTGCTGTTCTCCGTGGGCTCTGTTGACGCCTTAGGTATGGAGCTTGCGCTGCTCACGGCTAAGTCCGAGCGCTACAAGACGCTTTCCAAGGTTGCTTTGGTTCCCGCCATCTTCAACATCTCCGAGCCCATTATCTTTGGTACGCCCATTGCTATGAACCCCTATATGTTCATCCCCTACATCCTGCTCAAACCGGTCGCATGCGCCGTTGCCGCCATTGGTCTGCTGCTGGGATTTGGCAACGCGTTTAATCCGACGATCAGTATGCCGTTTGTAGTGCCGCTGCCCATCACCGACTTCTTTGTCGGTGGTCTCGGCCTGGTCGCCATCGTCTGTATTGCGATTCTCGCCGTTGCCCTGCTGTTCATCCCGTTTGTCAAGATGGCCGACAAGGAGGCCCTCGAGGCCGAGGCCGCTGCAAAGGCTTCTGCCGAGTAAGACATTGGCTATAAGTTCGCAGGCTCGGTCGATTACGTTGATCTTCGAATCATATAGGTCCCTGTGAGGGGTTACAGGAAAGGAACTGCAATGAAAAACATCGTTCTTATGTGCGCTGGCGGCATGTCCACGAGCATCATCATGAAGAACATCAAGAAGGCCGCCGACGCCGAGGGCTTGGAGTGCGAGGTCTCCGCTCACGCCGTCAACGAGGCTGCCACCATTGGCCGCAATGCCGACTGCATTCTGCTTGGGCCGCAGGTTGGCTATGCCAAGGATGAGGTCTGCGCCGCATGCCCCGAGGTTCCGGTCGGCGTAATTCCCATGACTACCTACGGCATGATGGACGGCGTCAAGGCTCTGGCTCAGGCCAAGGAACTGATGGGGCTGTAAGTATGACGGCGGAAGAGATTCAGCTTCAGAGTTTTCAGATCATTGCAGGTGTCGGTTGCGCGCGCAGCTGCTATATCGATGCGATTCATCTAGCTCGTGACGGCAAGTTCGAAGAGGCCGAGGCAAAGATCACGGAAGGCCAGCAGCACTATGCCGAGGGCCACGCTGCCCATGCTGGCCTTGTCCAGCAGACTGCCGCCGGCGAGGACCTGAGCATCGATCTTTTGGTCGTCCATGCCGAGGATCAGCTGATGAGCGCCGAGGGCTTTGGCATCCTTGCCAAGGAGTTCGTGGACGTCTATCGCAAGATGGGCGCGTAACCACGGACTTTGCTGCCGGCTTATCACCGTGGGTGGTGTACTCGCGGTAACAGGGCGGTGTTGATCCGTTTACATACATGTGCGGATTGAGAGGGTCCTTCGGGGCCCTCTTTTTGTTCCCCTTGTATGTTCAGTTTGTTTACATACCGTTTAGGCTGATTTCTCTACCGTTTACGGGTATTTCGCGTTAAACTTCTAAACAGAAGAGTAAAACATTTAGTAAACAGAACAAAACGAAACATGCGTCTGTTTACTGAACATGTGACTAGGGGAGGACGTACATGGATAAGATCAAGCTCGGTTTTGTGCCCACGCGCCGCAGTATCTTTAGCGCGCCGGACGCGATCAAGTATCGCGGCTTGACGGCTGATCGCCTGCGCGAGATCGGCGTCGACATCGTGGACATCGACGACATTAATGACGAGGGCCTGCTGTTTGACGACAGCCATATCGAGCCTATCGTCAAGAAGTTCCGCGCCGAGGGCGTCGACGGCATCATGCTGTGCCACGCCAACTTTGGCACCGAGTACGTTTGCGCCCGCCTTGCCCGCGAGCTCGGTCTGCCTGTGCTGCTGTGGGGCCCGCGCGACGAGCGCCCCGAGCCCGATGGCACCCGCCTGCGCGATAGCCAGTGCGGCCTGTTCGCCACCGGCAAGGTTCTGCGCCGCTTCCAGGTTCCCTTTACCTATATGACCAACTGCCGCCTGACCGATCCCGAGTTCGAGCGCGGCGTCTGGGACTTTTTGGCCGTGTGCAACGTGGTCAAGACCTTCAAGCACACGCGCATCCTGCAGATGGCGACCCGTCCGTTCGACTTCTGGTCCACCATGTGCAACGAGGGCGAGCTGCTCGAGAAGTTCAATATTCAGCTTTCGCCCATCCCCATGACCGAACTTGTTCAGGCTGTGCACGACGCTCAGAGCGACGAGCAGGCCATGGCCGCCATGCTCGACCACATTCGCCGCAGCTTTGAGATCTGCATCCCCGAGGACAAGGTCCCCGCGGTCGCAGGGCTCGCCATCGCTATGAAGCGCCTGGTCGAGAAGTACGGCTGCAACGCCGGCGCCATCCAGTGCTGGAACGCCCTGCAGGACGAGCTGGGCATTATGCCCTGCGCCGCCAACGCCATCCTCAACGAGATGGGTATCCCCGTCGTCTGCGAGACCGATATCCACGGCGCAATCACCGCGCTGATGGTCGAGGCCGCCGACCTGGGCCGTCACCGCGGCATGTTCGCCGACTGGACCGTGCGCCATCCCGATAACGAGAACGGCGAGCTGCTGCAGCACTGCGGCCCCTGGCCCTGCAGCTGCGCGGCCGTCAAGCCCAAGCTCACCTACCCGCTGGCTTTCGACCACCCCGGCGCGCTGACGGCCGAGGCCAAGCACGGCGATCTCACCCTTGCCCGCTTTGACGGCGACAACGGCGAGTATTCGCTGCTGCTGGGCAACGCCCGCGGCATCGACGGCCCGGTCGGCATGGGCACCTACCTGTGGGTCGAGGTCGAAAACCTCAAGCGCCTCGAGGCCAAGATCGTCGAGGGCCCCTACATCCACCACTGCGTCGCTATTCACGCCAACGTGGTGCCGGTGCTCTACGAGGCCTGCAAGTACATTGGCATCCAGCCCGACCTGTACGACCCCATCGAAGAAGACGTCAAAGCCTACCTGCGAGGAGAGTAGAAATGGCAACTATCGAAGAGCTTGAGTCCCTGCGCTGGGACCTTCGCCGTGATTGCGTCGATATCATCATGGCTGGCGCCGGCGGCCATATTGGCGGCGACATGTCGGTGATCGACGCCCTCATGACACTCTACGCCAACCACCTTAACATTTCGCCCGAGACCGTCGACGATCCCAACCGCGACCGCTTTGTGCTCTCCAAGGGCCACGCCATGGAGGCCTACTACGCGGTGCTGTGCCACGAGGGCTATCTGGACCTCGACGACGTCAAGGCCCGCTTCTCCAAGTTCGGCAGCCCCTACATCGGCCACCCCAACAACAAGCTCAAGGGCATCGAGATGAACTCCGGTTCGCTGGGCCATGGCCTGCCCGTGGCCGTCGGCATGGCGCTTGCAGGCAAGATGGACGGCCGCGACTACCGCGTCTACACCATCATGGGCGACGGCGAGCTTGCCGAGGGCTCGGTCTGGGAAGGTGCCATGAGCGGCGGCAACTACCAGCTCGATAACCTGTGCGCGCTCGTGGACCGCAACCGCCTGCAGATCAGCGGCAGCACCGAGGACGTCATGAAGCAGGATTCGCAGGAGGAGCGCTGGGCCGCCTTCGGCTGGAACGTGCTCTCCATTCCGGGCAACGACGTCCAGGCCATCGACGCTGCGCTGACGCTTGCGGCCGAGACCAGCGGAAAGCCCACGGTCATCATCCTCAACACGGTGAAGGGCTATGGCTCGCCCGTTATGGAGGACAAGGCCGCCTGGCATCATCACCTGCCCAACGATGAGGAATATGCCCAGATCATCGCCGATTTCGCTGCCCATAAGGAGGCCATCAATGGCTAACAAGATCGCCAACCGCAAGGTTATCTGCGACACGCTGCTCGAGGCCGCCGAGACCGATAAGGACATCGTCGTCCTGTGCTCCGACTCCCGCGGCTCCGCATCGCTCACGCCGTTCTTCGATCAGTACCCCCAGCAGTCCGTCGAGGTCGGCATCGCCGAGCAGGACCTGGTGAGTATCGCCGCCGGCATGGCTTCGTGCGGCAAGAAGGCCTGGGCCGCCTCGCCGGCGTCCTTTGTGACCACGCGCTCGTATGAGCAGTGCAAGGTCGACGTCTCGTACTCCAACACCAACGTCAAGCTCATCGGCATCTCGGGCGGCGTGTCCTACGGCGCCCTGGGTATGAGCCACCACTCCGCACAGGACATCGCCGCCATGAGCGCGATCCCCAACATGCGCGTGTATCTGCCGAGCGACCGCTTCCAGACCGCCGAGCTCGTGCGCGCCTTGGTCGCCGACAACAAGCCGGCCTACATCCGCGTGGGCCGCAACCCGGTCGAGGACGTGTACGCCGAGGATGAGTGCCCGTTCCAGATGGACCGCGCTACCTGGGTGCGCCGCGGCACCGATGTGACGATCGTCGCCACCGGCGAGATGGTCCGCCACGCCGTGGACGCCGCCGACCTGCTGGCCGAGCGGGGTATTTCGGCAACGGTGCTCGACATGTACTGCGTCAAGCCGCTCGACGCCGAGGCCGTGATCGAGGCCGCCAGTGCCACGCGCGCCGTCGTGACCGTCGAGGAGCACAGCCCCTTCGGTGGCCTGGGTTCCATGGTCGCGCAGGTCGTGGGCGAGCATTGCCCGCGTCCGGTCAAGTGCCTGAGCCTGCCCGACGCGCCGGTCATTACCGGCACCTCGCCCGAGGTCTTTGCGCACTACGGCCTCACCGGCGAAGGCATTGCCAAGACGGTCGCCGACTTCCTCGGCAACTAGTAGAAACAGACGCTGCGCGGCCGCCAAGCACCGCACCTTGCCGTTCAAACCGTCGCTTGCGTACACAAAGTACGCGGCGCTCCTCTTTCACGGCAATCTGCGGCACTTGGCGGCCGCTCGCTCCTTGTCCGCCGGGCTGTCTTTGCTTTGGCGGAAGGAATGGGAGAGTACATGAGCAACTACATCATCGGAATCGATCAGTCCACGCAGGGCACCAAGGCGCTGCTGGTGGACGAGGGCGGCCATCTGATTCATCGTGCCGACCGCTCGCATCACCAGATTGTCAATGATGCCGGCTGGGTGAGCCATGATCCGGTCGAGATCGCCGCCAACGTGTTGGCCGTGGCGCGTGCCGTGGTGGAGGAGACCGGGGTCAATCCGGCCGACATTGCTGGTATTGGCATCTCCAACCAGCGCGAGACCACCGTTGCCTGGAACCGCACGACGGGCGAGCCGCTGTGCGACGCCGTGGTGTGGCAGTGTGCCCGCGCCCGCGAGCTGTGTGACGAGCTTGCGGCGCGCGAAGGCGTGGCAGAGCTGGTGCGTGACACAACGGGCCTGGTGCTCTCGCCCTACTATCCGGCGGGCAAGATGGCTTGGATTCTCGCGAACGTTCCGGCGGCTGCCGAGGCCGCGGCGTCGGGTGAGCTGTGTCTGGGCACCATCGATGCCTGGGTGGTCTGGACGCTCACGGGCGGCGCGGAGTTTCGCTGTGACTGGTCCAATGCCAGCCGCACGCAGCTCTTCGACCTGCGCCGTGGCTGCTGGAGCGAGCCGGTGTGCGAGGCCTTTGGCATCGATCCGGCCTGCCTGCCGCAGGTGACCGATTCCGACGGTCTGTTTGGCACAACGGACCTGGATGGCTTTTTGCCCGCACCCGTGCCGGTACACGGCGTGCTGGGCGACAGCCATGCGGCCCTGTTTGCGCAGGGTTGCCACAGCCGCGGCATGGCCAAAGCGACCTATGGCACCGGTAGCTCGGTCATGATGAACGTCGGCAACGAGTTTGTCGCCAGCTCGCACGGGCTTTCGAGCTCGCTTGCGTGGCGTATGGATGGCGTGACCGAGTATGTACTCGAGGGCAACGTGAGCTACGCCGGCGCCGTCAAGACCTGGCTGCGCGACGACCTGGAGCTCATCAACAACCCCGAGGAGGTCACCGACCTGTGCTACGCCGCCAACCCGGCGAGCCATGTTTACTTTGTGCCGGCGTTTACCGGCCTGGGTGCGCCGCACTGGGCAAGTGATGCCGAGGGATGCGTTTTTGGTATGACACGCACCACGGGCCGCGCGGAGTTCGTAAAGGCTGCCGACGAGTCGATCGCCTATCAGATTTTTGACGTCATTGATGCGATGGTCGAGGATTCGGGCGCGGCGCTTGCCGAGCTTCGTGTTGACGGCGGCCCCACGCGCGACGCGTACCTGATGCAGTTTGAGAGCGATTTGGTCGGCTCGCCCATCCGCATTGCGAGCAACGACGAGATGAGCGGTCTGGGCGCGGCTTGGGCCTGCGGTATCGCGCTGGGCATGTATACGCGCGACGTGGTCGACGTCTACGGTGCCCGCGGCATCGTGGAGCCTGCCATGCCCGCAGACGAGCGAGCCAAAAAGATCGCCGGCTGGCGCCATGCAGTGGCCGCGACTATCTCGTACACCGCCTAGCATGATTTTTCTGGGACGGGGATCAAATAATCATCGGGGTTGATTTCCGATCTCAGCCGAACACATTAGGCGGACAGGCCGTTCCCGCAGC
>NZ_JADNDZ010000055.1 GCF_015552075.1 Collinsella aerofaciens | reverse complement strand
AGGCAAGGCATGACCAGAAGGTCTATGCCTTGCCTTTTTCATGCCAACTTGTTCGTTCTGGGCGGCGCTCGCTGTCCGTCCTCTACCTACGGCGTTGTCTTGCTCCGGATGCGGCAGTTAGTGGTAGTCATTCTGATCCGTAGGGGACGGAGGAAAACGGATCATTTTGGTAAATTGCTATGTGGGTTTATTTAGGTTGACTTGGTAGTCTATGGGCCATTTACCTGCTTAAAGCGTCGGTCGATTACCAAAATAATGCTCAAAAAATCGTCCAAGAAGTCGCGAGCCATTTTTTGACGCGTCGTGCGTCAAGTGATTTGGCAAGTGTTTGGTTGGATATTGGTCAGTTTTGGGGCCACCTTGCCAAAAGCTTGACGGATGCAAATCTAGACGTCGACAAATGAGCACTTCGATTGCGCCGCGAGCAAAAATCTGGGCTGATTCTCGATAATCGCTTCCAATCGTCTCTTGCCAAGCGGCGCCCTCGCGTACAATCTGCTCCGACATTCACGCGCCGCCCGGCGCTCAAGAGGGGAGGACCCCATGGCAAACGAGATCTGGACCATCAAGCGTTGTCTCGAGTGGACCAAGGAGTACCTGGCCGAGCGCGGCGAGGAGCATCCCCGTCTTTCTGCCGAGTGGCTGCTGTGCGCGGCTACGGGCCTGGCGCGCATCGACTTGTATATGCGCATGGACGAGACGCTCGACGCGGCCCAGCTCGAGACCATGCATGCGGCTGTCGTCCGCCGCGCCAAGGGCGAACCGCTGCAGTACATCACGGGTAGCACGCAGTTCCGCATGATCGACGTAGCGTGCGCCCCCGGCGTGCTCATCCCGCGCCCCGAGACCGAGATGCTCGTCGAGGAAGTTCTGAACTATCTGGATGCCGAGGTGCTGAGCCCCGAGGCCGCCGCCCGTCAGCGCGTGGAGTTGCCCTGGAACGATGAAGTCGAGCAGGCCCGCAAGGCCGAGGCAGCACTGGCCGATGAACGCGCGACTGCCGAGCGCCGTGCCGCCAACCTCACGGCTGCCGACGAGGCGGCGCTGGGCAGCGACGTACTTGGCAGCCGCGCCTATGCCGAGGAGCTGGCCGATCGCGAGGCCGAGGAAGCCGCCGCGCGGGCAGCAGAAAGCGAAGCAGCAGAAGCCGAGGCCATGGAAGCCCCCGAGCCCGAGCTCGACGAATACGGCATTGCCATCGAAGGCGACGACCAGGAGACGACCTCCGCGCAGAACGCCGCCGAGGCCACCGAGCCCGCTCCCGCCGAGCCCCGCGTCGCCCGCGTCCTCGAGGTCGGCTGCGGCACGGGCTGTATCTCGCTCTCGCTTGCCTGGGAGCGCCGCGGCCACGTCACCTGCACCGCTACCGATATCGAGCCGTGCGCCATCGACCTGGCAACCAAAAACCGCGACGCCCTAGGTCTCACGGCAGACGAGGTCGCATTCAGCCTCACCAACCTGGTAAGCTCGATTCCCCGCGAAGAGTGGGGCACCTTCGACGTCCTCGTCTCCAACCCTCCGTACATTCCCACCGACGTCATGCGCTCGCTGCCGCACGAGGTCAAGGATTTTGAGCCCGACCTGGCGCTCGAAGGCGGTGCCGACGGCCTCGACATCTTCCGCCGCTTGCTCAACGCGGCGCCCTACATGTTGCGCGCCGGTGGCCTCTTTGCCTGCGAGCTCTACGAGGGCGCTCTCGACGCCGCCGCCGAGCTCTGCCGCCAAGCGGGCCTGTCGGATGTGCGCATCGTCCGCGACCTCACCGATCGTCCCCGCATCGTCCGAGCCG
Source organism: Collinsella aerofaciens (assembly GCF_015552075.1). Taxonomy (GTDB): domain Bacteria; phylum Actinomycetota; class Coriobacteriia; order Coriobacteriales; family Coriobacteriaceae; genus Collinsella; species Collinsella aerofaciens_Y. The sequence goes on along the minus strand of NZ_JADNDZ010000055.1, from coordinate 14,421 downwards.
TCGTCACGGAGCCCAAACAGCGTCAGTAATATTTATTAACTGATTCATTTCTAATTATAAAGCAATTTATAATTATCTCGGTTGGTAGCTGGTAGCCGAGGGGGTCATAATGAAACAACGATTTACCTATGACTGCGTTCTCATAAAAGAAGACGACGGTTACTGTGCCAGCTTCCCGCAGGTCCCCGGGGCCTTTGCCGATGGCGATACACGCGAAGAAGCAATAGCTCATGCCATCGAGGCGCTGATGGCGTTTTTGGCCGACGATCTTAACAATGGTCGGGCTCCGGCTGGGTACGAGCGTTCGGCCGAGGTCGTGGCCCTTTCAGTCGAAATCGACCACGAGGACGCTCGGGAAGCGGCGTGTCGAACGTTTAAGGACGCGGCGGCGGACCTCAGGGTTTCCGCACCGCGAATCACTGCGCTGGTCAAAGCCGGCAAACTCGATGTTGAGCTTGTCGACGGCCGTCGGATGATTACGATCGACAGCATCGAGCGTTACGCCGCTCAGGAACGCCATGCCGGCAGGCCAAAGAAGTTCGTCGCAGTCCAATAACCCCTCGTTGCCTACTGATCTCGGGCTTCACTTCTGCAAAAAAGACCCTTCGAGCCTATTTCCGCTCTTGCAATATACCGTAAAACTTCTACTATAGAAGGAGAAAGGTATGTCAAATCAGCCGCATCGATACCGCATTGTGCTCGATGAGCAGGATGAGTCTACGTTGCGACAGATTTACGCAGACCTTTTGGTACTTGAGAAAGAAGGTCCTAGCCTTGGTCGTCCGCTGGTTGACCGCGTGAAGGGCTCGAAATTGCATCATTTAAAGGAACTAAGGGTGACGTCGTGCGGACCGTCGGTGATTCGTATCCTTTTTGCCTTTGACCCCAAACGTCAGGCAGTGTTGCTGTTGGCGGGAGATAAGTCGCAGGCGGAGTCGTCGAAGGCAAAGTGGAACGGCTGGTATGCGATCAGCATTCCCAGGGCGGAACAAATATACCGTCGCCATGTAAGGAGGCTCGATCAAGATGGAGCTGCATGAGTATATGGAATCACGCGGGATAGCGCGTGAATCTATTGCCGCCGAGCAGGAGAAAACTCGTGAACGTATCGAAGCCTATAAGCTCGCTCAAATTCGCAAACTAAAGGATCTGACGCAGGCCTCGGTGGCCCAGTCGATGGGTGTTTCTCAAAAACGCATATCGGAGCTCGAGCGCGGGGAGCTGGGATCAATGAGGCTCGACACGCTGAGCAGGTACGCAGGAAGTCTCGGCGGAAAGCTTGTCGCAAGCATTGAGTTTCCCGATCGTACCGTTACGCTTGCTCGCTAAAAATCTGCAATAACCCCCTCACTTTCACCGACTACTAGAGCCGCTCACCAAACCAACATGCGCTCTGGGCAAATAGGCTGAATGTTTCGTGCGAGAATGCCCCTCAGTAAACAAACTTTCACCAGAGCGTAAGGGGCTGGCATACACATGCAGACGGTCTATCGGGTATACGAGGGAACGCGCGAGCCGCATCGGCTTGCCGTCGAGCGTACGGCCGAGGTGCTCGGCTGTGGCGGTCTGGCCCTGATCCCGACCGAGACCGTCTATGGTGTCGCTGTGGCAGTTAACGCCTTTTCGGACGCCGTACCTCAAGATACAAGCGAATTCCCATCGTGGCCGCGCGATCCGCAGGCCACCGTCAACGGCGCCGCGGTCCCCGCGCTCGGTACCGGCTATCGTCGTATCTTTACCCTCAAGCAGCGCGAGCTCACCCAAACGGTTGCCTGGCTGGTCGATGATGCCGAGGCACTCGATCGCTATGGCGTGGATATCCCTAACGAGGCCCGCGTGCTCGCCCGACGATGCTGGCCGGGCGCCCTGACTATCGTGGTCAAGGCGGCCCCCTGCGTGCCGACCTTTATGCGCGCCGCCGACGACACGGTGGCACTTCGCGCTTCGGCCTCGCCCGTGGTGCAAGCGCTCATCCGCGCCTGCGGCAGCCCACTTGCCTGCACCAGCGCCAACACGCACGGCGCGCCCGCGCCGGCAAGCTTTGCCACGGTGGAGGAGCGCATCCTGGAGGGGGTTGATGTGGCTGTCGACGCCGGTGAGACCCCGTGTCGCGACGCCTCAACCATCGCGTCGTTTCAGCACGGCGAGCTCCGGATCCTGCGCCAAGGCGCGCTTCCCGCATCAGAGATCGAACGGGTCCTGTCCGACCCGATGCAATAGAAAGGTGTAAGCGATGTCGTTGAATCTAGGTAGCCTGGGTATGGAAGACGCCTCGTTTAGCTTTGGCGGTTCCTACATCATGGCGCTCGACTGCGGCACCACCTCGGTACTCGCGACCATCGTCGACGAGTACGGCTGCATCGTCGCCCAGGCGCGCCGTAGCGTCAAAACCAGCTTCCCGCGCCCCGGCTGGGTGGAGCAGGATCCCACGGAGGTGCTTGCCAGCCAGATCGGCGTGATGATGGAGGTCCAGTTTAAGAGCGGCATCCATTCTGACCGCATCGCCGCCATCGGTATCTCCAACCAGCGCGAGACCACGGTGGTGTGGGACCGCATAAGCGGCCAACCCATCTATAACGCCATCGTGTGGCAATGCCGTCGCACCGCACCTCTGATCGACGAGCTGGTCGAGCAGGGCGCAGAAGAACTGGTGCGCTCCCGCACGGGACTCACGCTCGATCCGTATTTCTCGGCCTCCAAGGTGCAGTGGATCCTCGACAACGTCGATGGTGCGCGTGAGAGCGCGGCGGCGGGCGACCTCATGTTCGGCACCATCGACACCTGGCTCATCTACAACCTCACCGGCGGTCAGGTCTTTGCCACCGACTACACCAATGCCAGCCGCACCGCGCTCTTTAATATCCATACGCTCGATTGGGACGACGATCTGCTGGCGCTTTTCGACGTCCCGCGTTCCATGATGCCCGAGGTTCGTTGGAGCTCGGGCGACTACGGCCGCGTTGCGAGCGACATCATGACCAACATGCCACCCATCATGGGCGTGGCGGGCGATCAGCAGGCGTCGCTGTTCGGCCACTGCTGCTTCCATCCCGGCCAGACCAAGAACACCTATGGTACGGGCTGCTTTATGCTCATGAACACCGGCGACGAGATTGTCGAATCCAAGAACGGTCTGGTCTCCACCATCGGTATCGCTGCGGACGGCAAGGTTAGCTATGCGCTCGAGGGCTCCATTTTTGCCGCCGGCTCAACGATGAACTGGCTTCGCAACAACATGGGCATCATCTCGAGCGTGAGCGAGTCGGCACAACTCGCCGCTTCGATTAGCGACAACGAGGGCTGCTACTTCGTTCCGGCCTTTGCGGGTTTGGGTGCTCCCTGGTGGGACCCGCATGCTCGCGGTATCGTGTGCGGTCTGACCGGCGCCTCGAGCCGTGCGACCATCGTACGTGCCGCCTGCGAATCCATGGCATATCAGAGCTACGACGTGCTGCGCGCCATGGAGCAGGACGTGGGGCTTTCGATTGAACGCCTGTCTGTCGATGGCGGTGCCTCGCGCAACGAGTTCATCATGCAATTCCAGGCCGACCTGCTGGATATCCCCGTGCTGCAATGCGAGACGGTGGAGACCACGGCAATCGGTGCCGCGTACTTGGCGGGTCTTGCCGTCGGCTATTGGGAAGACCTGGAAGAGCTGGAGCAAAATGCCCAGATCGTTAGGACCTTCCTTCCCCACATGTCCGCCGAGCGCCGCGAGCAAAACCTTGCGGGCTGGCGTGATGCAGTCAGGCGCTCGCTCAGCACCTCACAGTAGGGCTGCGATGGGCTGCTCGATACAACAAACCGCTAAACTAATGTATGGCGTGCGGCGGCAACATTGCTGCACACCTTGTCAGCAAGGCCGTTTTGCGGCCGCAACGAAAGGGGCAATCAATCCATGACCGTCACCTACGATGCGTCCCGTGTGACGCTTGTCGATCACCCGCTCGTCCAGCACAAGCTGTCGATCCTGCGCGACAAAAACACCGGCACCAACCAGTTCCGCCAGCTCGTGCGCGAGCTTGCGCTCTTTGACGGCTACGAGGCCATGCGCGACCTGCCCATGGAAGACGTCGAGGTCGAGACCCCCATCACCACCGCCACGTTTAAGCAGCTCGCCGGCAAGAAGCTCGCCATCGTTCCCATCCTGCGTGCAGGCCTTGGCATGGTCGACGGTATCCTCGACTTGGTACCCTCTGCCCGCGTGGGCCACATCGGTATGGAGCGCGACGAGGTTACCCACGAGCCGCATGAGTATTACTGCAAGATGCCCAAGGATATCGACCAGCGCATCTGCCTGGTTGTCGACCCCATGCTCGCCACGGGCGGTTCGGCCGAAATGGCCATCAGCTACCTGCGCGAGCGCGGTGTCAAGGACATCCGCATGCTGTGTATCGTCGCCGCACCCGAGGGTCTCAAGTCGCTGACCGAAAAGGACCCCGACGTACATATTTATACGTGCGCCATCGACGACCATCTCAACGAGGCTGCCTACATCGTTCCCGGCCTCGGCGACGCCGGCGACCGCATCTACGGCACGCTCTAGTCGCTGGGCTAAACGGCCGCGGCTGCAAATACGAAGAAACGGTGCGCGCGGACGAACAAAAGGCGACCGCGCGCACTCCTGTTAACGGACGTTTAGCCCAGAGGGGTTCGCGAAAAAACGTATTACCGTACCTGCGGCATAAAGAAGGTCTTAAGAAAACGAACAGGTGCGTATTAACCGATGCTTTTTCGGTTGTACTTTAGCGATTGGCTCGTACAATAGTCACCAATGTTTGGCGGGAACTGTTCTGTGAGGCGTTAAAAAGGAAAGTGAGGACGCCAGTGTTTCAGGTAGCCGATCTGCTCGCTATCGTTGCAGGCGCCATCGCGGGCGCAATTGCCTTCCTTCCCTTTGTCTTTACGCTCAAGCCGGTTCTTGACGATAAGCAGAATGCGGACATGCTCAAGGGTATGGTGAGTCTGGCGGTCTCGGCAATCGCCCTGCTCGTCTTTACCTTGGTTGTGTTTGTGTTGTTCGGAGAGGCATTTCGCATGTTCCTCCTGGGCGAGGCGATCGGCTTCGTGGCCTTTATGGCCGCCTGCACGGTTCGCGTCGCCAAGGCGCTGCGAGATCCTCATGAGGTCGAAAGGTAAGTCGTGGAAATTTTTGAAAAGCTGCCTGATGAGATTAATCATCTGGTCAGCGAGTTCAGCTCCACCCCTGTCGTGGGCGATCTGAGCTGCGGCATCACGCAGTACTCGTTTTGGCTGATCGTCTCCACGATCGTGCTCCTGATCGTCCTGGCCGTGTTCAAGAAGAAGCAGACCCTGGTTCCCAAGGGCTTCTTCGTCAACGGTTTCGAGTACATCATCGAGTACGTCGAGAACGATATCGGCAAGGGCGTCGTGGGTGAGAACTGGAAGAAGCACTTCCCGTTCCTGTGCTCGCTTTTCCTGTTCATCCTGATCAATAACATGATCGGCTTGATCCCGGGAATGAAGCCCGGCACCGGCGCAATCGGCTCCACCGCCGCGCTCGCCATCTTCGCCTTCGTGTATTTCATCTACTACGGATGCAAGGCTCACGGCGTGATCGGCTACATCAAGAGCCTCGCCCCGCAGGGCGTGAGCTTCCCGATGAACGTGCTTGTGTGGGTCGTCGAGCTTTTCTCGACCTTCCTGCGCCTCATCACGCTCGCCGTCCGTCTGTTCTGCAACATGTTCGCAGGACACGTGGTCATGGGCTCGTTCGCCATCATGGCGAGCATGTTCATGCAGCCGCTGCTTCAGCAGGTTTCCGCGGCCCACGCCGTCGGCGCCCTGCCTTCGCTGGCCTGGCTTGCCATCCTCATCCTGATTTATACGATCGAGCTTGTGGTCGGCGCCATCCAGGCTTACGTCTTCACGGTCCTTACCGCCGTGTATGTCTCCGAGGCAGAGGAGGTCGCGGAGGAGGAGTAGTCTTCCGTTCGCGCCTTAAAGGTAAGGCAATTCGTTAAACCGCTGGTGCCCGTACCCATGGAGCCCGGCAGTTATAAATAAGGTTATCCTGCGTGAAATAAGACACGCACGACAAAGGAGGAATCGTGGGAGTTATCGGTTACGGTCTCGGTGTTATCGGCGCTGGTCTTGCTATCGGCCTGTCTGCTCTGGGTGCTACGGGTGCTATGGCCCGTCAGCCTGAGGTCCAGGGCCGCGTGTTCACCGTCTTCATCATGGGCTCCGCCTTCGGCGAGGCTCTGGCTCTGATCGGCTTCGTTGTCGCGCTGATCGTTAAATAGCACGGAGCGTCAAGTATGAATCTTTCATCCCAGAAGAGCGCGATCGCACTCTCCGCGTCCGCGGCCGCGCTGCTCATGCCGGTTTCCGCGTTCGCCGAGGACGGCGCTGCCGGTGCGGACATCCTCATCCCTAAGATGGCGGAGTTCATCCCGGCGCTTATCGCCTTCCTGATCATCTGGATCGTGCTGGCCAAGGTCGCCCTGCCGGGCATCATGAAAACCATGGAAGAGCGCGGCAAGAAGATCGAGGAGAGCCTCGACGAGGCCGAGAAGACCAAGCAGGAGGCTATCGCCAAGCGCGCTGAGTCCGACTCGATCGTCACCGACGCCCGTCGTCAGGCTGCCGACATCGTTCTCGAGGCCCGTAAGGACGCCGAGTCCGAGCGCGCCCGTATCATCGAGGCTGCTCACAAGGAGGCCGAGGAGATTATCGCCAAGGCCCATACGACCGTCGAGGACGAGCGCAAGTCCATCTACGCCGGTGCCGCGAGCTCTATCGCCGACCTGTCCGTTGCCGTCGCCACCAAGATCGTGGGCGAGGCACTCGAGGACGAGGCCGGGCAGAAGAAGCTCATCGAGCGCTACATCCAGGAAGCAGGTAGCCTGAATGCCGACTAGCCGCTATCAGGACAAGGTGCTCGAGACATACGCGCGCTCCCTTTTGGAAGCCGCTAAGGCCGAGAACCATGTGTTCGAGGACCTCGAGATGATTGAGCGCCTGGCTTCTGCCAGCCCCGAGATCATCGCCGTGCTCGACACCATGTCCAAGCGCGACCAGCTCGACCTTCTTCCCAAGGTGGCAGCTGCCTTTAAGTATGTTGCCGAGGAAGACGAGGATGTAGTGGGCGTGACCGTCACCACGGCGATCCCGCTCGACGACGAGCTGCGTCAAACCATCACTAAGAAATGCGAGCAGGACTTCGGCCGCAAGGTATTCCTTATCGAGCAGGTCGACCCGTCTATCGTGGGCGGCCTGGTGCTCGAGGCCCGCGGCGAGCGTCGTGACATTTCCGTCAAGACGCAGCTGCGCATCGCGCAGGAGACCCTCGCAAACTCTGCTAATTCGTACGGAGGTGAAGCCTAATGTCCGAAACCCTCAATGCCCAGGATATCGCCAAGAAACTGCAGGAGCAGCTCACGAGCCTCTCCGCGACGGTCGATACGCATGAGGTTTCAACGGTCGACGAGGTAGGCGACGGCATCGCGCGCGTCTCCGGCCTCAAGAGCGCCATGGCAGGCGAGCTTCTGGAGTTCAAGAGCTCCGATACCGGTGAGACCGTCTTCGGCCTTGCCCAGAACCTTGACCGTGACGAGGTCGGCGCCGTTCTGTTTGGTGCCGTCGACTCCATCAAGGAAGGCGACGAGTGCCGCACCACTGGCCGCATTATGGATATCCCCGTGAGCCGTGCCATGCTCGGCCGCGTCGTCAATCCGCTCGGCCAGCCTATCGACGGTTTGGGTGACATTGTCGCCACGCACCGTCGTCCTATCGAGTTTAAGGCCCCCGGCGTCATCGACCGTACCCCGGTGTGCGAGCCGGTTCAGACCGGCCTGTTGGCCATCGACTCCATGGTGCCTATCGGCCGTGGTCAGCGTGAGCTCATCATCGGCGACCGTAAGACCGGCAAGACCGCTATTGCGATCGACGCCATCCTCAACCAGCGCGGTAAGGGCATGGTCTGCATCTATGTCGCCATCGGCCAGAAGGCCTCCACGGTTGCCAACATCCGCGAGACCCTCGCTCAGCACGGTGCGCTCGGCTACACCATCATCGTTTCGGCCACCGCTGCCGATTCCGCCCCTATGCAGTACATCGCGCCTATGGCCGGTGCTGCTATCGGCGAGTTCTTCATGTACAACGGCGAGGACGGCAAGCCCGCCAGCGAGACCAACCCCGGCGGTCACGTGCTCGTCATCTACGACGACCTGTCCAAGCAGGCTGTGGCCTACCGTCAGATGTCGCTGACGCTGCATCGTCCGCCCGGACGCGAGGCCTATCCTGGCGACATCTTCTACCTGCACTCTCGTCTGCTCGAGCGTGCCGTCAAGATGTCCAAGAAGAACGGTTACGGCTCCATGACGGCCCTGCCGATCATCGAGACCCAGGACGGCGACGTTTCGGCCTACATTCCGACCAACGTCATTTCCATTACCGATGGTCAGATCTACCTGCAGTCCGAGCTCTTCTTCCAGGGCCAGCGCCCGGCAGTCGACGTGGGCATCTCCGTGTCCCGCGTCGGTGGTGACGCACAGACCAAGGCTATGAAGCAGGTCGCCGGCAACCTCCGTCTGGACCTTGCTTCGTACCAGGAGCTCGCGGGCTTTACGCAGTTCGGCTCCGACCTCGACGAGGCCACGCAAAAGCAGCTTACCCACGGCGCTCGCATGACCGAGCTCCTTAAGCAGCCGCGCTACAAGCCGTTTGAGGTTGGCGAGCAGATCGTTACGCTGTTCGCTGGCAACGAGGGCTTCCTGGATGACCTGGAGATCGCCGACGTGCTGCCTTTCCGTGCCGAGCTCATCGAGTACATGGACAATGGCTTTGGCTCGCTGCTTGACAAGGTTCGCGCCAAGAAGATCGATGATGACACCAAGGCTGAGCTCTTGCGCGTCATCGGCGACTTCAAGCAGCAGTTCATGGCCAAGCACCATTCGGATGTTTCTGGATCAGAGGAGAACTAAGCCCCATGGCCAACCTTCGCGACATTAAGAAGCGAATCTCCTCGGTTACCACGACCAAGCAGATCACGCGCACGATGGAGATGGTCTCTACGGCCAAGATCCGTCGTGCTCTCGATCGCTCCAAGCAGGCCGAGCCCTATAAGGAGGCGCTGACCGACGTCATGTTGACGGTCGCCGGCGACGCCTCCTGTTCGGGCACCGATCCCATGCTGCAGAAGCATGAGAGCGTCAAGCATGGCCTGATTGTCGTTATTGCCTCGGACCGCGGCCTTGCCGGCGGTTTCAATACGACGGTGGAGCGCACGGCCGAAAAGCTCGCCGCTTCTTGGGCGAACGACGGCATCGAGTGCGAGATCATCGCGTGCGGGCGTAAGCCGGCCACGTATTTCCGCGACCGTGCAAACGTCGTCATGCACTTTGAGGGCAATTCCTCCGAGCCCGATTTCAATCAGGCCCGCATGATCTCCTCTCATATCTGCGATGCGTATCGTGTCGGTGAGCTTGACCGTGTCGAGCTTGTCTACCACCACGCTAAGAACCGCGTGGATCAGGAGCTTCGCGTCGAGCATCTGTTGCCGCTCGACCCCGAGATGATCGCTATGGCCCACGGTCCGCGTAAGAACGAGACCGACGCCCCTAAGCGCATCTCGTCCACGTTCGAGTTCGTGCCCTCTCCCGAGCATGTTCTCGGCAAGCTTGTGCCGTCTTATATCCTGACGGTCATCTACCAGGCCCTGATCGATTCGGCGGCTGCTGAGCAGGGTGCACGCCGCAAGGCCATGCACTCCGCGACGGAAAACGCCACCGCGATCATCTCGACCCTTACCCGCACGTATAGTCGCGTGCGCCAGGCTTCGATCACGACCGAGATTAACGAGATCGTCGGCGGAGCCTCAGCATTGGAGGAACAGTAATGGCTAATAACACCGTAAAGCTTGCGGTCGAGGAAGCCACCAAGAAGACGACTGCCGGTGATGGTCGCATCGTGCGAATCATCGGCCCTGTCGTCGACGTCAAGTTTGACGGCGCGGTGCCCCCGATCTACAACGCGCTCACGGTCGAGGCCGAGACCCCGATCGGTCATCTGAGCACGATCCTAGAGGTCGAGAGCCAGCTTCCGGGCAGCGTCGTCCGCACGGTCGCCATGTCCTCGACCGACGGCCTGCAGCGCGGCCTCATCGCCACCGATACCGGTGAGCCCATGAAGATGCCCGTTGGCCCCAAGACGCTCGGCCGTATTTGGAACGTTATGGGCAAGCCCGTCGATGGCAAGCCCATGCCCGAGGTGGAGGAGTTCTACCCCATCCACCATGCAGCGCCCCGTTTCGACGAGCTCACCACCAAGACCGAGATCTTCGAGACCGGCATCAAGGCCGTCGACCTGCTCGAGCCCTACATCCGTGGCGGCAAGACGGGTCTGTTCGGCGGCGCCGGCGTCGGCAAGACCGTTCTGATTCAGGAGCTCATCAACAACCTCGCCCAGGAGCACGGCGGCACCTCGGTGTTCACCGGTGTCGGCGAGCGCACCCGTGAGGGTACCGACCTTTATCTCGAGATGAGCGAGTCTGGCGTTATCGACAAGACCTGCTTGGTCTATGGTCAGATGAACGAGCCGCCCGGAGCGCGTCTGCGCATCGGTCTGGCCGGCCTTACCACCGCTGAGTACTTCCGCGATCGCGGCCAGGACGTTCTGCTGTTCATCGACAACATTTTCCGCTTCTCCCAGGCAGGTTCCGAGGTTTCCGCACTGCTGGGCCGTATGCCGTCCGCCGTCGGTTACCAGCCCACGCTGGCTACCGAGATGGGTGACCTCCAGGAGCGCATTACCTCGACCAAGACGGGCTCCATTACCTCCGTCCAGGCTGTCTATGTCCCTGCAGACGACCTGACCGACCCGGCGCCTGCCACGACGTTTACGCACCTCGACGCCACCACGGTTCTTTCGCGTAGCATTTCGTCGCTCGGCCTGTTCCCGGCTATCGACCCGCTCGCGTCTTCTTCGGACGCTCTCGATCCCTCGATCGTCGGCGAGGAGCACTACCGTGTTGCCGTCAAGGTTCAGGAGCTCCTGCAGGAGTACTCCGACCTTCAGGACATCATCGCCATTCTGGGTATGGACGAGCTGTCCGAGGAGCAGCGCCTTACGGTCAACCGTGCTCGTAAGATCCAGCAGTTCCTCTCGCAGTCCTTCCACGTTGCCGAGAAGTTCACCGGCAACCCCGGCGTCTACGTCCGTGTCGAGGATACCGTCCGCTCCTTCGCCGAGATTGTCGACGGCAAGGCCGATGACCTGCCCGAGCAGGCTTTCCGCTATGCTTCCACGATTGAGGACGTGCGCGAGCGCGCCCGCAAGATGGGGGAGAAGTAGGTTATGCGTATCCGCATCGTGTGCCCCGTGAGCCTCGCCTATGAGGGTGACGCTGCGTTTGTGTCGATTCCGTCTACGGATGGCGAGTTTGGCGTTCTGCCTGCTCACTCCAGCGAAATCTGCACGATCGACCGCGGTTACGTTCGCGTTTCCGATAAGACCATGGGCACTGTCGACCACACGTTTGCCGTGGCCGGCGGCTATGCCCAGGTTGCGGACGATGTCGTGACCGTTCTCGCCGAGCGCGCTTGCGATTTGGCGACCGTCGATGCCGACAAGGTTAAAGCTGATATTCAAGGTTTTGAAGAGAAGCTGGGTAATTTGTCGGAGGATGATGCACGCCGCGCCTACCTCTATAATGAAATCGCATGGTGTAAGCTCAAGCTTGCCCAATAGTCAAACGCTTTAGCGTTCGACCATTTGCGAACACATCATGCCCGGGATGGCCCAGCCACCCCGGGCATGCTTTTTGAAAGGGTAGACCTTGGATATTATCCGCGTTGAGGGTGGCCACGCCATCGGAGGTTCCGTGCCTGTTTCGGGTGCTAAGAACTCCGCGCTCAAACTTATGGCGGCAACGCTTCTGGCGCCGGGCAAGACGACGCTGCAGAACGTGCCCGATATTTCCGATGTCCACGTGATGGGCAAGGTGCTCAAGGGTATGGGCGCCACAATCGATGTCCTTGACGAGCACACGCTCGAGATTGATACCTCTCAGGTCGATTCTTGGGAGGCCCCCTACGAGCTCGTTGCCAAGATGCGTGCTTCCACCGCCGTGATGGGACCCCTGCTGGGTCGCTTCCATCGCGCCAAGATCGCCATGCCGGGCGGCTGCAACCTGGGTGCTCGCAAGATCGATATGCACATTCTTGGTCTTGAGGCCCTGGGCGTTGAGTTCGATACCGCCCACGGCTACATCAACGCTAATGCGCCCCAAGGTCTGCGCGGTACCACCGTCACGCTCGAGTTCGCCAGCGTCGGTGCGACCGAGAACCTCATCATGGCATCCGTGCGCGCGCAGGGCACCACGGTTATCGACAATGCCGCCCGCGAGCCCGAGATCGTCGATCTCGCCAACATGCTCAACGAGATGGGCGCCAAGATTGTCGGCGCGGGTACGCCCGTCGTGACCATCGAGGGCGTGGAAGAGCTGCATCCCGTTACCCATCGCGTGGTGGGCGACCGCATCGAGGCCGGTACCTTTATCGTTGCCGGTGCGTTGATGGCCGACGATCGCGGTGTCGATGTCACGGGCTTTTGCCCCATTCACTTGGGCATGGTGCTCAAGAAGATGGAGCTCATGGGTATCGACTGCGAGCGCGTCGAGGATGGCGTCCATGTAAACCGTGCCGAGCGTATCAAGCCGGTCGACATCCAGACGCTTCCGTTCCCCGGCTTCCCGACGGACATGCAGGCGCAGATTATGGTGCTCTCCGCCCTTGCCGACGGCAGTTCCGTTATTACCGAGAACATCTTCGAGAATCGCTTTATGTTTGCCTCTGAGCTGGTGCGCATGGGTGCCGACATTCGTATCGAGAGCCATCATGCCATGATTCATGGCGTCAAGGGCTTCTCGGGTGCACAGGTTACCTCGCCCGATCTGCGTGGCGGAGCGGCCCTCGTCGTAGCGGGCTTGATCGCCGACGGGACGACCGAGGTTTCGGCCATCCATCACATCAAGCGCGGCTACGAGCAGTTTGTCGAAAAGCTGCAGGCGCTCGGCGCGCATGTCGAGCATGCTTCCGTCCCCGATCCCGTCATCTACTAATACAGGTTGCCTATGTTTAATAAAAAGCCCCTCGCGGATACCACCGCCCGAAGACCCTCAACTGGTGCGCAGGCCAAGATCTACAGTCGCGATAACGTGGCTCGCTATTCCGAGCGCGCTCGTCAACGTCGTCGTAGCCACACGATTCGTCACGTCGCGCTCATTGTCGTGCTTGGTGTGCTGCTGAGTGCCACTACCGCTGCCGGCCTGTGGTTTGCTACCATTATGGGCAAGCTCGGCGATTCTAATGTCATTACCGATAATCTGCGTCGGGTTCTGGTTGACACCGATGAGGCAAAGGATCCGTTCTACGTGCTGCTTCTTGGCACCGACGGCCGTCCGGGCGAGGATACGTATCGTGCCGACTCGATTATCCTGGCACGCATCGACCCCACGCAAAAGCAGGCGACGCTCATTTCCGTTCCGCGCGACACCAAGGTCGAGTACAAGGGCGAGACCATGAAGATCAACGCCTGCCATACCGTTGGCGGCGCCGAGGCCATGGTCGAGGCGGTCAACGAGCTGTGCGGTGTTCAGATTTCCCACTATGCCGAGGTCAGCTTCGACGGTATGCAGGCGCTGATTGATTCGGTTGGCGGTATCGACATTAACGCAACCGATGATGTTGACGACCCCGAGCACCTGGATATTAAGATTACCGCTGGCCAGCAGCATATGGACGGTGCCACCGCCCTTACCTATGCCCGCTGCCGCTACACCTATGCCGACGGCGATTACACGCGCATGCGCCACCAGCGTCAGGTGCTTGGCGCCCTTGCCAACCAGATTCTCAATAACTTCGATGCCACGAAGATTTTTGGCCTGGTTAATTCGCTGTCCGATATGCTCGTAACCGATATGAGCGTTCAGGATATCGTGGCTACGGTCAACGCCATGCGCGGTATGGATGTCGACGGTATCTACTCGGCCAACCTGCCCTCGTACGCCGACGACAGCACCATGATCGACGGTGTGAGCTACGTCTTTGTCTACGAGGACGAGCTCAAGGAAATGATGGAGCGCGTCGATGCCGGCAAGGATCCCAAGGGTCCCAACACCATGGGTCTTTCCGACGGTTCCAGTTCTACGATCGGCGACCTGAACAACAACACGTCTGACGACTACGCAAACGGTACCGCAACTTCATCGGTCAGCTCTGACGATTCCGATGACTCAGGCGATTCGAGCGACTCGGACTACTACGAAGAGCCCACCGGCGACGGTAACGGCTACGAGGCCAACTACTAGAGTTACGCGGTTTTACCAAACCGCGTAACCGCTTGACGCTGCGCGGGCCGCATTTGGACAATCTGACGTTCAACTTCAAGGGCGCGACC
>NZ_JADNDZ010000054.1 GCF_015552075.1 Collinsella aerofaciens | reverse complement strand
GACTTGCAGCGACGGACCTCAGGACACTCTTACACCACGTCTGCGCGCGCGACCTACACGCGTCCCTAAATTGATCAAACAGCACCATAGCGGACTTATATGTGTTTGCGTTAATGAACATATTTTGCTGTGATGTCTATTATTTTGCGAAGGCAATATGATACTAAGATAGCAACCGTACTCATATTTGGCATTTTTTGCCCACAGGGTATTTCCTAGGGAACCGACAACAGCCTTAGGGTCCCGCGCGGCGCCGCTCCCTCCCGGCATCCGCCGACGTTTACCCAGATAAAACCTGCCAAAATAAACCTGTCCCTTTTTGGTAGGTTTCGGGGTGACAAGGGCTTGCACTTTAGCGTGCGACAGCGGATAATGCCGAGCATTCGACAATACGCTTATTGCTCTTTCTATAGATTGAGGAGACCCCTATGGCCATGGAATTCAAACGCAGGCTGCCGATCCCCATGGAGATCCGCGAGGAAATGCCACTTTCTGCCGAGCTTACCGCCAAAAAGCAGGCATTTGACGCCGAGGTCGCCAAAGTCTTTACCGGCGAGGACGCACGTAAGGTGCTCATCATCGGCCCGTGCTCTGCCGACCGCGAGGATTCGGTGCTCGAGTATATGAACCGACTGGCCAAGACCGCCGAAGAGGTCAAGGACAAGCTCATCATCATTCCGCGCGTCTACACCAATAAGCCGCGCACCAAGGGCACCGGCTACAAGGGTCTTCTGCACAACCCCAACCCCGAGGCTCCCGACGACCTGCTCGAGGGCGTCAAGGCCATCCGCCACATGCACCTGCGCGTCATCGAGGAGACCGGCTTCTTCACCGCCGATGAGATGCTCTACCCGTCCAACTACCAATACCTCGTTGACCTGCTGAGCTATGTTGCCGTGGGTGCGCGCTCGGTCGAAAACCAGGAGCATCGCCTGGTGTCGAGCGGCATTTCGGTGCCCGTCGGCATGAAGAACCCCACCGCTGGTTCCACCACCGTTATGCTCAACTCTATTTACGCCGCCCAGGCTCACCAGAGCTTTATCTTCCGTAACTGGGAAGTCGAGTGCGATGGCAACCCGCTCGCGCACGCTGTCATGCGCGGCTACATCGGCCTCGATGGCCGCACCTACCCCAACTACCACTACGAGCACCTAGAGCGCCTGGCCGAGCGCTATACCGAGCACGCCGGCTATGCCAACCCGGCGGCGGTCATCGACTGCAACCACGACAACTCGGGCAAGCGTCCGCTGGAGCAGTATCGCATTTGCAAGGAGGTGCTCGACAGCTGCCGCCGCAACGAGTCCATCTCCAAGCTGGTCAAGGGCTTTATGATCGAGTCCTACCTGGAGGATGGCAACCAGCCGGTCGACGGCGGCGTCTTTGGCAAGTCGATCACCGACCCGTGCCTGGGCTGGGAAAAGACCGACTACCTCATCCACGAGATCGCGGAACGGGTGTAGGTTACGGCGTTTTACCAAACGCCGTAACGGCTCGACGCTGCGCGGGCCGCATTTGGACAATCTGACGTTCAACTTCAAGGGCGCGACC
>NZ_JADNDZ010000053.1 GCF_015552075.1 Collinsella aerofaciens | reverse complement strand
ACGCAAAGAAGGCCACTTAATGTGGCCTTCGTCTTGCGCAGGACTGTAGAGCAGGGAACTTCGTGCCCCCGACGCCCGGGAGGACGTTTCATTTAGAAAGATGGACCGACCGCCGTCAGCGATGGGAGCTACTCCCCCAGCACGGCCTTTTTGGCGGCTGCAGCCATGTTGTCCAGATCTTCCTTGGTGGGGTGATCCTTTGCGGCGACCCAGTTATCGAGCAGCAACTTAGCGCGGGCGTTGTCGGGATCTTGCTCGAGCATGGCCTCGTAGCGCTGCTTGACCGCGGGACCCATCTTGCCCTGGCACATTGCCCAGCCCGCAAGCTCGGCATCCCCAGCCAAATTGGAAGTTACGCGGTCGATAATCTGCTGGTAATAGCTCTGATCGGCACCAAAACCGCAGGTACCAAACAGAAAGACGCGCTTGCCGTGCAAGGCGGAGAGCAACGCCGCGACCGAAGGCGTGCATGCGCCCTTGTCGCACCAAAAGCCAACGAGCACCGTATCGGCAGCGCAGGCACCCTGCGCCTCGAGCGCAACCTGATCTGCATCCGCATCGTCGCTCAGCGCGGCAGCGTGAATAAACTCGACGCCTGCAGCCTGCAGGGCACGCTTGATTGCGCCCGAAACCATCCTGGTATTACCGCTCTTGCTGTTGACCACCAAAGAGCATGTCATAGTCACGTTGCTCGTTTCCCCCAAAACTAAAGCCACTAATGCAATTTATTAGATGAATATCTTAGTACTAACGTGACAGATGTAAACCACCTTCTGCCGATTGGCGACATGGGCGACACCGATGAGGGCAAAACGTCCGCAGCGCAAGCCCCCAAATACTTAAGACGTGGAACGAACGAACCTGATTCATTTGCCCCACGCCTTGCTCACTGGGCAAACTGGCTGCGGTAGAGTTCGGCGTAGAAGCCGCCTGCCGCTAGCAGCTCGTCGTGCGTGCCGCGCTCGATAATCTGGCCGTCGCGCATGACCAGAATGCAATCGGCGTTGCGGATCGTCGACAGGCGGTGCGCCACCACAAAGCTTGTGCGGCCGGCCATGAGCTCGTCGAATGCCGCCTGCACCTGCAGCTCGGTACGTGTGTCGATACTCGAGGTCGCCTCGTCCAGCAGCAGAATCGCCGGGTCGGTGAGCATGACGCGCGCGATGCACAGCAGCTGCTTTTGGCCCTGACTAAACGTGCCGCCGTCCTCGCCAATCACCGTGTCGTAGCCGCCTGGCAGCTGCACGATAAACTTGTGCGCGTGCGCGCGCTTGGCGGCTTCGATGACCTGCTCGCGCGTAGCTCCTGGGCAACCGTAAGCGATGTTGTCCGCCACCGTGCCCTCGAACAGCCACGTATCCTGCAGCACCATGCCAAAGGCGCGGCGCAGGCTTGCACGCGTGTAGTCACGCGAAGACCGGCCATCGACCATGATGCGGCCGGCATCGATATCGTAAAAACGCAGCAGCAGATTGATGAGCGTTGTCTTTCCGCAGCCCGTGGGACCGACCAGGGCAAAGCGCATGCCGGGCTTGGCCTCGATGCAGATATCCTGCAGCAGCTTGCGGTCGGGCACATAGCTAAAGCCCACGTGTTCAAAGGTCACCTCGCCCTGCGGGGCGGCAAGCTCCACGGCATCTGGCGCATTGGGCTCCTGCTCGCGGGCATCGAGCAGTGCAAACATGCGGCGCGCCGAGGCATACGCGGTCTGGATCTGCGTAATGACGTTGGTGACCTCGTTGAACGGCTTGGTGTACTGGTTGGCGTAGGACAGGAAAATCTGCACGCCGCCCACCGTAAGCGCCGCGGGCACGCCCGTGATCACGCCCACGCAGCCGATCACGGCGACCACGGCATAGATGATGTTATTGATAAAGCGCGTGCCGGGGTTGGAGAGCGAACCCATAAACTGCGCGCGCTCGCCCGCGGTGTAGAGCTCGGCGTTGAGGGCGTCGAAGCGCGCTTGGGCGTTCGGGCCGTAGGCAAAGGCGTCGACAAGCTTCTGCTCGCCCACATACTCCTCGATATGACCACCGAGCTGCCCTTGAATGCGCTGCTGTGCCGTAAAACTCTTGTTGGAAAGCTTGGCGATGGCGCCGGCTGCAAAAATGGAAAGGGGCGTGACGAGCACCACCACGAGCGTCATGGTCAGGTTGATGGAGAGCATAAACGCGAGCGTACCCACAATGGTGATAACGCCGGTGAAAAGCTGAGTAAAGCCCTGCAGCAGACCGTCGCCCACCTGGTCGACATCGTTGACCACGCGGCTCATAAGGTCGCCGTGGGCGTGGCTGTCGATAAGGCTGAGCGGCATGCGGCTGAGCTTGTCGCTCGCCTCCACGCGCATGTCGCGCACCGTCTCGTAGGACAGGCGGTTGACGCAGTAGCCCTGCAGCCACTGGAAGGCCGCGGCACCTACGACGACAATCGCGAGCTTGGTGACAAGCGGCAGCAGCGCGTCGAAGTCCACCTGCCCGGCGGCGACGATCAGGTCGATGCCCTCGCCGATGAGAATAGGTGTGTAGAGCTGCAAAATCACCGAGGCGGCGGCACTCACAAACGACGCCGTAAACGAGACGCGGTGCGGACGGACGTAGCCCAGTAGGCGGCGAGTTACCGCGCCCACGGGATAGCGCTCGGGGTCGCCGGGCTGACGCGGGTCGTCACCCAAGTCGCTGAGGTTATCGTTGCCGGACACGTTGGCCGTCATCGTGGCGACCGAACCGGAAGAAGTATACGGATTCATTTAGCAGCCCTCCTTTGCGCAGACGGATGCGGGGGCAGCCGGGGCGGACGCGGGACTTGGAGCGGACGCGGGCGCCGAACTCCCCTGCTGGCCCTCGAACTCCTCGCGGCGCAGCTGCGACTGGCAAATCTCGCGATAGAGCTGGCAGGTCGCGTACAGCTCGTCATGCGTGCCCAGGCCCGCAACCGAGCCGTGGTCGAGTACGCAGATCATGTCGGCGTCGCGCACGGTCGAGACGCGCTGGCTCACAATCACCGTTGTCATGGGGACACCCCTCGAAAACACCGGGGCTCTTCCTGCGAGTTCGCGCACCGCACGGCGCAGGGCCGCATCCGTCTTTACATCGAGCGCCGATGCCGAATCGTCCATAACGAGAATCTGCGGGTATTCCACCAGAGCACGCGCGATAGTCAGACGCTGACGTTGTCCGCCGCTGAAGTTCTTGCCGCCGGCCTCGACCGGGGCATCGAGCCCCTGCGGCTTGTTGCGCACGAACTCGCTCGCCTGCGCCATGTCGAGTGCCGCCCAGAGTTCCTCGTCGGTTGCCGCCTCATCGCGCCAGGTCAGGTTGCTGCGGATGGTGCCGCTCACCAGCGACGCGCGCTGTGGGACGGTCGCGACCACACGGCGCAGCTGGTCGAGCGGCCAGGCGCGCACGTCGGCGCCCATCACGCTCACGCTGCCGGCGCTCGCATCGTACAGGCGCGGGATAAGCGAGACGAGCGTGGACTTGCCGCTGCCCGTACCGCCGATAATGCCGAGGGTTTTGCCCACCGGCAGCTCGAGAGTCACATCGCTCACGGCATTTGCCGCGCCCGCGCCAAACGAAAAGCTTGCATGGTCAAAGCTCAGCGCGGGGACTGAAGCAGCACCACCCGCCAGTTCGCTCGGCTCGGGCAGCGCGACCGGCTGGTTGCCCTCGTCGGTGATGCTCGGCTCGCAGTTGAGCACCTCGTTGATGCGCGACGCGCTGGCGCTCGCCTTGGTAAAGACAACGACTAGGTTGGCAACGTAGACGATGGAGGTGAGGGTCTGCGTCATGTAGTTCACAAACGCCATGACCTGGCCCTGTGTGAGTTCGCCCACGTTGACCTGGATGCCGCCCACCCACAGGATGGCGCACACGCCCAGGTTCATCACCAAAAACGTTACGGGGTTGAGGACCGACGAGAGCTTGCCCACCGCGATGGCGGTATGGGCCTGGTCATCGGCAGCTTGGGCAAAGCGCTCGCGCTCGTGGTCCTCGCGCACGAAGGCGCGAACCACGCGAGCGCCCGAAAGCCCCTCGCGGCAAATGAGCGCAATGCGATCGAGCTTCGCCTGCAGCTGTTTGTAGTACGGGATGCAGCGCGCCATGACAAACCAAAACACCAAGCCGATGGCGGGCGTGCAAATCAAAAAGATCATGCCGAGCTTAAGGTCGATGGCAAGGGCCGCACACATAGAGCCCACCGCCAGGAAGGGCCAGCGGATGAGCATGCGTACGCCCAGCGCCACGGCAAGCTGCACCTGGTTGACGTCGTTGGTGACGCGCGTGATGAGCGACGGCGTGCCAAAGCGGTCGAGTTCGACATAGCTCAGCTTATTGATGTGCTGGTAGAGCGCGCCTCGAATGTCGGTGCCCATGCCCTGCGAGGTGAGCGCCGCCATCTTTTGGCAAACGAGCGTAAACGAGATGCCGATCACAGCCATGGCGCCAAGTACCATGCCGTAGTGGATAACGGCGTTCACGTCGTGCGAGCCAATGCCCTTATCGATCATTTGAGCAATCACGAGCGGCGTAAGCAGGTCAAAGATCACTTCGATCAGCTTGCACACAGGACCAATCACCATATACCGGCGAAACTTACCACCAAAACGCCTGAGCAGCTCAATCATAGAAGGCGCTCCCTATCATCATCTCTCTTCAATCTGATTCATGATAGTACGGCGAGTCCCGGAGATGCGTAAGCAACTCGTTACAGATGTAAGGGCGACGTTCGCTAGCGCCCAAGGCATGTAGCAGCCGATGTTTTGGCAACGCCAGCGAGCGGCATAACGCCAGGGATTCAATTATCAGATAAATGTGACCCTTCAGGCGGTTTTGGTCGGCTACCCGCGAGTGCCGGCAGGGCGCTTGGTAGTCGAGCGATCCCGCAGGCGAAGCCGAGGACCAGCGAGACACCAAGCGCCCTGCCGGCACTCGCGGGTAGCCGCGGCACCAAAAAGCGCCTGCGCACTCGATGGATTCGGATGCCCGACAGAGGCTCCTTATGGCTGCTTCCTTCCGGACCTGACCAGATTCGGAACATGTCGTCATCCGAACCCATCGAACGCGCTAGGCGCTCGGTATATCTTACCCGCTCCCGCCCGATGGGGCAAGATAGCTAATTTGGGACAGGGCCAAAAGACCACTTTTGAGTTGCGGTGGAATAGTTCCTGTTTTACGACCCAAGGCCAAAAACAGGAACTATTCCACCGCAACTTATTGAGACTTGCCCGGAAAGACTTAGATACGGGCGAGGTCGTAGGATCGGGCGGCGGCTTCACCGGCGCAGATGAGGTTGGTTGTGGCTTCCTGGGGGTCGAGCGCTTGGTCAAGGGGCATGGGTCTGCGACAGACCGGCAGAACTAAGTCGACACCCTGCCCATACGCCGCATCCAGGTTGTCGGCACGACCGCCCACGACGGCGACCACCGGCTTGCCATATCGCTTCGCACGACGGGCCACGCCCACCGGTGCCTTACCGGCGGCGGATTGCTCGTCCATATTACCCTCGCCTGTAATGACCAGGTCGACATCGCGTACGCGCTCGTCAAACCCAATCAGATCGAGCACCGTCTCCACGCCCGAACGTAGCTCGGCGCCGAGCGCCAACAGTGCGGCGCCCAGGCCGCCGGCGGCACCGGCGCCGGGCACACCGAGCACCGAGCCAAATGTCCGTGCACCCTCGAGCACGCGCAACAACCCCTGAGCCCGCACCCCGGTAATCGCCGCATCGAGCAGGCGGCCGTAACCGACCATCCAGCTGTCGTACTTGCCCAGGGCCTCGGCATCCCCCGCCGGCAGGCCCTTTTGCCCGCCAAACACCGCAAGCGCCCCGCGACGCCCCACGAGCGGATTCTCGACATCGGAAAGCACCACGATGCGTGCGCCGCCCAGCACCCGAAGCGCCGGCGTCAGGTCAACACCGGCGACTCGTTCAAGGCCCGCGAGCCCCGGCGCGATATCGCAGCCACGGTCATCGACAAGACGCGCGCCCAGCGCCTGCAGCATGCCGGCGCCGCCGTCGTTGGTGGCACTGCCGCCCAAGCCAATATAGATAGTCTTTGCCCCGGCACGGACCGCACGGAGCATCAGCTCACCCACGCCATAGGTTGTGGCCGCCAACGCCGCCGACTCCGTGCAAGGCGAGTACCCGATGCCCGCGGCTTCGGCCATCTCAATTACAGCCGACTCGCGCTCGGCATCCACCAGCATCCGTGCAGACACGCGGTCGCCCAAGGGGCCTGCAACCTCGCAGGTCACAAGCTCGCCACCGCAGGCGGCAACGGCGTCGAGCGTTCCCTCGCCACCGTCTGCCAACGGCAATGCGGCCACCTGGGCATCAGGCCACACACGGCGAACGCCTTCGGCAACCGCCGCCTCCGCCCGCGCGCTCGAAACGCTACCCTTAAAGGAGTCGATCGCCAACAGCACGCGGCGGGGCCGGCGGCACGCGGGGCCAAAGTCAACCGCCTCAGCGGCAATTTCTTCGGCACACGCGAGTGCCTCGGCATGAGCGGCATGCGCCTCAAGATCGGCCCCACAACCGCAGCCAGCACCATCGGCGCCACGCAGCCCACTAAAATAGCCGCTCAACACCTCACGACACTCATCCGCCAGCACGCCGGCGGCTACATTAAACCGATGGTTCAGGCGCGAATCGGCATTCAGGTCATATAGCGAACCCAGCGCGCCCGCCTTGGCATCAGCCGCGCCATACACGCAGCGCCCCACGCGCGCGTTGACCATAAGCCCCGCACACATGCAGCAAGGCTCGAGCGTTACATAGACCGTGCAATCGGAAAGGCGCCAGCGACCGAGCGACCGAGCGGCAGCGCACAGGGCCGCGAACTCTGCATGCGCCGAAGGGTCCTGGTCGAGCTCGCGACGATTATGCGCCCGCGCGACAATCTCGCCCGCGCGCACCACCACGGCACCAATCGGTACCTCGCCCACCGCAGCAGCGGCGCGCGCCTCGGCCAGCGCCTCGCGCATGAACTTCTCGTCGATTTCGGTGCTCGTCATCGTTCGCCTTCCCTGTTGCAAATTCAAAACGATGCTATCATTACGACTCACGGAGAGATGGCAGAGCGGTTGAATGCGGCGGTCTTGAAAACCGTTGAGCGCGAGAGCGTTCCGGGGGTTCGAATCCCCCTCTCTCCGCCACTTCTAGTGATGCACCGGCGTCATGGTGCGCTCAAACAGCGCATCGACCACGTCGGCTATCTCGGGTCGACGCTCAAGAGCGTGGCCCGATTCCCACCAGTTTGTGAACAATCGAATAATGCCACCGGCGATAAACTCCGATGTCGTCTCGAGTGAAACGGGCGCCAGGGCGTCTTCGGCAAGCGAGCTCATCACACGCTCACGGATGGAACGCGCAATGCGGTCGCAAATCATGCCGGTCAGCATGCCCGACATGCTGCTTGCCAAAATGTTATCCATGAGTTGCTCATGTGCCAGAATCATATTCATGGCATCTTCAAAGACCTCGTGACGAAGCGCCTGTACGTCATCAAACGGCTCCGCGTCCGCTGCATCGGTCCGGTTTTGCGGCAGGCCCGTCATAAGCTCATCGATATAGAAGGCAAAGTAATCGTTTTTATCGCGAAAATGCTTATAGAACGTCGTGCGGCGAATTAGGGCCCGGTCGCAAAGCATGGCAACCGTCAAATCCTCAAACCGATGCTCTTCCAAAAGCTCGGTAAAGGCATCGAACAGGGCACGATAGGTTTTCTTGATGCGAAGGTCCATCCGTATCGCCATCCTCAAGGCGTAGACAGCATTCCTTAATTTGTCGCATATCTTACACCTGTACCACCCGTTCGTTATTGGCGCCCCCTCCCTGATTGAAACACAACGCTTACCGGAAAGTTCGGCACCGCCAAAGGTTGCGGGTATACTAGATACGTTATACCAACAACGGCAGGCGCAAAACGCCGCTGCCATTCGAAACGGAGACATCATGCTTCCCGTCATCATCGGTATCGTTGTTGTCGTTGTGATCGCCTGCGCCATCGCCGGCATCTACAACAACATGGTCACCAAGCGCAATCGCATCGATAACGCTTGGCAGAACATCGACACGCAACTGCAGCGCCGCAACGACCTGATCCCCAACTTGGTCGAGACCGTCAAGGGCTACGCAAAACACGAGCAGGACACGCTCGCCGCCGTGGTCAACGCGCGCAACGCCGCCGTAAGCGCCACCACCCCCGAGGCCAAGATGGAAGCCGACAACGTGCTGACCGGTGCGCTGCGCCAGCTCTTTGCCGTGGCCGAGGCCTACCCCGACCTTAAGGCGAACACCAACTTTACGCAGCTCCAGTCCACGCTCGAGGACACCGAGAACAAGGTGAGCTACGCACGCCAGAGCTACAACGATTGCGTGCTCAGCTACAACAACGCCATCCAGACGTTCCCGGCTGTTATCTTTGCCGGCATCTTCCAGTTTAAGGAGCGCCAGGGCTTCGAGGCAGCTGAAGCCACCCGCCAGGCACCGACCGTCAAGTTCTAACAATCACGGCCGAGTCTTAAGCCAGTTCATCAGCCCTTTGGGGCCCAAGGCACAAACCTTGGGCCCTTTTCTTATCCACGCACAACGCGCGGCCAAAAGGCCGCGCACCATCTTCCCTACAGCCCAGTAACCTCCTGGCAAGGAATGCAGAGCACTCGACCGAGGCGGACCGGCCTATCTCCCGGCGCATTCCACAGGACGAAAGAACCTCCGCCGCACGTAGTGCGCAGCGGGGGTTCTTTCATGTCCGAGGACGCACCGGAAAGGAAGGTTGCCCTCGGGCCGGACAGCTAAGACTGCTTATGCGACGGTGTAAACCCAGTTGTGCTTATCCTCGACAGCACCGGACTGGATACCGGTCAGGGTCTCGCGAAGCTTCTTCATCACGGGGCCGATCTCGGTGCAGCCAGCCGGGAAGGTCACGGTCTCATCGGCACCGTAGACCTTGTTGTCGATCTCGC
Source organism: Collinsella aerofaciens (assembly GCF_015552075.1). Lineage (GTDB taxonomy): Bacteria > Actinomycetota > Coriobacteriia > Coriobacteriales > Coriobacteriaceae > Collinsella > Collinsella aerofaciens_Y. Next base: position 26,015 of record NZ_JADNDZ010000053.1, on the reverse strand, counting down.
CCACCGGGGAGATGACGGCAGCGGTGCCGCACAGGCCGCACTCCACAAAGGTGCCGGCCTTGACCTCGGCCCACTCGACGGGACGCTGGTCGACGGTCATGCCCAAATCCTCGGCAACCTGAACGAGCGAGCGACGGGTGATGGAGGGCAGGATGGAGTCGGTGTGCGACTGAGGAACGACGAGGGTGCCGTCCTCCTTCACGAACAGAACGTTCGCGCCACCGGTCTCCTCGACATAGGTGCGGGACTCGGAGTCGAGATACAGGTTCTCGGCATAACCCTCGCGATGGGCCTCCATCGTGGGCTTGAGGGACATGGCGTAGTTGAGGCCGGCCTTGATATTGCCGGTGCCATGCGGGGCCGCGCGGTCATACTCGGAAACGCGCAGCTTAACGGGCTTAAGGCCGCCCTTAAAGTACGGACCGACCGGGGTCACGAGAATGCGGAACGTGTACTCAGGAGCGGGAGCCACGCCGATCACGTCACCGGAGCCGATCATAAACGGACGCACGTACAGGGTCGCACCGGAGCCGAAGGGCGGAACCCAGGCGGCGTTGGCAGAAACGACCTGCTTAACGGCCTCAACGAACTTGTCCTTGGGGAACGGGGGCATCTCGAGGCGCTGGGCAGAGTTATACATGCGCTCGGCGTTCATGTCGGGACGGAAGCAGACGATGCTGCCGTCCTCGGCGGTGTAGGCCTTCAGGCCCTCAAAGACCTCCTGGCAATAATGGAAGATGCCGCCGCACTCGGAGACATGCAAGGTGTGGTCGGTGGTCAGGCCGCCCTCGTCCCACTCGCCGTCCTTCCAATGAGCCTCGTAGCTGTAATCGGTCTTCATGTAGCCAAAGCCGAGGCTACCCCAATCGATATCCTTCTTCTCGACAGTCATATGTCGCTCCTTACATACACAGTTGCATACTCGCGAACTCGCACGCAAGGACCGAGGCCGACCGCGTCGCAACGTCGCACGCCCGGAGCGTAGAGCCGGACGGGACACGCGAACGGCATCAAAGCCGATGGCACGTCGATTCGCATGCATGAGATTGTACTCCCCGCACGCGTCTGATAAAACGCTTTTCTTTAACTAAGTAAAGTATTTTCATTTGACCGAAACTAAAGAGGCCCGCCACCGTAAGCGGTGACGGGCCTCAACTGCACGGTCTGCGCGCTGGCTCGAGCTACACGTTCTTTTTGCCCAGCTTAGCCTTAACCAGGCCGACCACGGTCGGGATGATCGACACGGCGACAATGCCGATAATCAGCAGCTCAAAGTGCTCCTGCACAAAGGGAATGCCGCCAAAGAAGTAGCCCAGCAGCGTAAAGAGCGTCGACCAGGTAATGCCGCCCAGCACGTTAAAGACAACGAAGTTGCGCCAGTGCATGCCGCCCATGCCGGCGATAAAGGGCACAAAGGTGCGGATAAACGGAAAGAAGCGGCCCAGGAAGATGGCCAGGTGGCCCCACTTATCCAAGAAGTCCTCGGACTTTTTGATGCGCTCGGGCGTCATGGCCTTTACCTTGCCCGAGGCGATGATCTTGCGACCAAAGAAGTGGCCGATCATAAAGTTGCACTGATCGCCCAGGATGGCTGCGGCCCATGCGGTGGCCAGCAGGGCCACGATGTTAAAGCCACCGTTGTGGGCAAAGAAGCCCGAAGCAAACAGCAGCGAATCGCCAGGGAGAAACGGGAAGAACACCACGCCTGTCTCGATAAAGATAATCAGGAACACGCAGCCGTAGGCCATAAGCGGGCCGGCGGCGATCCAGCTGGCAATCGCGGTGCGCGGGTCTTTGAGCAGCTCGGCGATAAAATTGATGAAACCCATGAAGTAAAACCTCTCAGTTGTGGGCGCGGACACGTCCAAGTTGACCAGTATACGGTTGCGGTGCCCCCTCGTGCGCAACCCCACAAAAGCATGACTCCATTACCAGCAAGTTTGCATAACTGACACCTGTCGTGCAAAGCCGCCAAGATTGTCCTTCCTAATCCCTAGCGAATCGCTATACTTTATTGAATCGCATTGCCATGGCGCTAAGGGAGGGCGGTCGGTGAGCTTTATCAATACCATTCGCGAGGACATCAAGACCGTCCAGGCGCAGGACCCCGCCGCGCAAAACGGTCTGGTCATCTTCCTTTCCTATCCCGGCCTGCACGCCAAGTGGAACCACGTGCCAGAGCACTGGCTCTGGGAGCATGGCCATCGCTCGCTCGCCCGTGTGCTCTCGCAAATCACCCGCCACATTACCGGCGTCGAGATTCATCCCGCTGCACAGATCGGCAAGCATTTCTTTATCGACCACGCCATGGGCGTCGTCATCGGCGAAACCACCATTGTGGGCGACAACTGCGTGCTCTACCAGGGCGTCACGCTTGGCGGCACCGGCAACGAGACCGGCAAGCGCCACCCCACCCTGGGCAACAACGTCACCGTGGGCACAGGCGCTAAAGTGCTCGGCAACATTCGCATCGGCAACAACGTCAAAATCGGCGGCAATTCGGTCGTCGTCAAGGACGTACCCGACAACTGCACCGTCGTGGGCGTGCCGGGACGCATCATCAAGCGCAACGGCTGCCGCGTGTTCGAGGAGAGCTTCGATGCCAAGCAGCACCGCGAGTATATGCCCGACGATGCCGCCGAGCAGTCCGCGCTCAACCGCCAGGGCATCACCGAGAATGCCCGCCGCGTCAAGGAACTCGAGCGAGAGGTGGCCGAGCTCAAGGCCCTCGTCGCCAAGCTCGTGGACGAGCGCTAGAGCCGGACGGCCACCGACAACATTGACGCCAACGCAAAGGCGCGCCAGAGGATTCACCCCCAGCGCGCCTTATTTGTGATGTGGCAAAGGGACTGTCCCTTTGTCACATTATGCGAACTGACTCAGATAGAGGTCGGCGTAAGCGCCCTCGGCCGCGAGCAGCTCCTTATGCGTGCCCTGCTCGATAATGTTGCCGTGGTCCATGACCAGAATCAGGTCGGCATCCACAATCGTCGACAGGCGATGCGCGATCACAAAGCTCGTGCGCCCATGCATGAGAGCGTCCATGGCGCGGCCGATGGCAAGCTCGGTGCGCGTGTCCACGCTTGAGGTCGCCTCGTCCAGGATGAGAATCGCCGGGTTGTTGAGCAGCACGCGCGCAATGGTCAGCAGCTGACGCTGGCCCTGGCTGATACTTTCGGCATCGTTGGCCACGCGCGTGTCGTAGCCCTGCGGCATGGTGCGCACAAAGAAGTCGACCTGCGCGGCGCGTGCGGCCGCCACGATCTCATCGCGCGTTGCCTCGGGGCAGCCGTAGGCGATATTCTCGGCAATCGTTCCGTCGAACAGCCAGGCATCCTGCAACACCATGCCAAACTGCTGGCGCAGCTCGCCACGATCCATGCGGCTCGTGTCCACGCCGTCGAGCGTAATGCGCCCGCCGTCAATCTCGTAGAAGCGCATGAGCAGATTGATGAGCGTGGTTTTGCCCGCGCCCGTGGTTCCCACCACGGCGATCTTCTGGCCCGGCTCGGCGGTAAACGACACATCGCGCATGAGCGGCTTGTCGGGCGAATAGCCAAAGCGCACATGCTCAAAGGCGACGCGGCCCTCCACGCGACCCGGCAGCTTGGCGGCCTCGCCCGGCTGCGGATCCGCCTCCATCTCGGGTTCATCGAGCAGGTCGAACACGCGCTCCGCACTCGCCAGCGCGCTCTGCAGCGAGTTGAAGGTAAACGACAGCTGCGTCATGGGCTCGGATGCCTCGTAGATAAACTGGAAGAACGCCTGGAACACGCCGACGGTCATGTGGCCGGCAACCAGCATGCTGCAGCCCACAATCGCAATCACGATCTGTGCCAGGCGGCCGATAAAGCGCACCGCGGGGCCGACGGCGTTAATCATGAAGTCGGCCTTGGCACTCACGCGCGCCAGCTCGCCCGAGGCCTGGTGCACCTCGGCAGAACTCTGACGCTCGCGGTTAAACGCGCGAATCACCAGACGGCCCGAGTAGCCTTCCTCAACCGCACTCGTAATCTTGGACACCCACTCCTGGCGCTCACCGGTCACGTCATGCGTGCGGCGCGAGACCACCTTGGTCACCAGCAGCGACAACGCCGTAAAGAACAAAAAGACGAGCGTGAGCGGCACGCTAAACACGAACATCACGCTCACGGCGCCCACCACGGTACCGATCGACACCAGAAGCTGCAGCAAGCCGCGCTGCATGCTCTCGGACATCTTGTCCAAGTCGTTGGTCGCACGGCTGACGACCTCACCGGGACGATGCGCGTCAAAGAAGGCAAGCGGCAGACGGTTGAGCTTTTGTGCGATGCGGTTGCGTAGGAGCAGGTTGAGGCGTTCGGCCACGCTCGACATCAAAAAGCTCTGGAGTGCGTAGAACGAGGCAGCGGCCGTCCAGATCATAAAGTAGATGAAGATGGTCCTGCCGCAGTTCTCCCAGGTGATGTTGAAGGTGGTGTCGTTGGCAAACGCCACCTGAATGTGGCCCCACAGCTCATCGATCACGCGGGCGCTGTATGCCGGCGCGGCGGTGTTAAAGATGGCATAGAACACAATGCTCGCGAACACGATATAGAAGCGCCAGTGGTCGCCGGCAGCCTCGCTCCACAGGCGGCGCACCGTCGCCCAGGTGTCGCGGGGTGTCTCGTCCTCATCCTCGTCGTCAACGTCGCGCATGCGCTCCGCCTCGGCGCGGGCGCGCTCGTCCTCGGCGCGCTCATTTTCCTCATAGAGTGCCTGGCGACGAGCCTCGCGCTCCGCCGCCTTGGCGGCTTCGTCCAGGTCGGGCGTGGCGCCCGTCTCCTCAACTGTCTCTGCATCCGCGGCGCCATCGGCGATGCCCTGCTTCTTGAGCTCCTCGGTCATGCTACTCACCTCCCTTCATCTGCGATTCCGCGATAGCACGGTACACCTCGCAGGTTTCCATGAGCTCGTCGTGCGTGCCTAGGCCCACGACCTCGCCATCCCTGAGCACCACGATCTGGTCGGCATGCAGAATGGTCGAGATACGCTGCGCGATGATGAGCACCGCAGCGTCACGCGTCTCGTCTTGCAACGCATGGCGCAGGGCGGCATCGGTCTTAAAGTCCAGGGCCGAGAAACTGTCATCGAAGATATATAGATCGGCATGCTTCATGAGCGCACGGGCGATGGCCAGACGCTGGCGCTGGCCGCCCGAAAAGTTCGTGCCGCCCTGCGCCACCGGGGTATCGAGCCCCTGCGGCTGATCGAGCACAAAGGTGCTCTGGGCAACCCGGAGCGCATGAAGCATGTCGGCCTCAGTCGCGCCTTCGTTGCCAAAGCGCAGATTGCTTGCTACGGTGCCCGAGAACAGCCATGCCTTTTGCGGCACATAGGCAATGCGCCCGCGAATCTCGTCTTGCGAAAGGTCGTGCAGATCAACGCCGTCCAGGCGAATGGCGCCCTTGGTGGCATCGTGGAAGCGCAGCAGGAGCTTGGCCACCGTCGATTTGCCCGAGCCCGTCGAGCCGACGATCGCGGTCGTCTGACCGCGGCGACAGGTAAAGCTCAGATTGCACAGCGTGTCCTCGTCGGCGTCGTCAAAACGAAACGACATATGATCGAACACGGCGACCGCGTCGGCTCCGTCTGCGGACTCAGGCGCCCCGTCGCCCAGCGTAGCCTTGCCGTCCACGATGCTCGGCTCGATTTCGAGCACCTGCTGCGCACGGTTGAGGCACGCCGCGGCGCGCGGAAGCGTCAGAATCACCATCTGCGCCATCATCACAAAGAAAAGAATCAGGATCGCGTATTCCAACACGGCCGAAATGCTGCCGATTTGCATGGCGTGGACGCCCACGCGGTTGCCGCCCACCCACAGCACCGCCACCTCGGCGATGTTCATCAAAAAGAAGCTGGAGCTGTCGAGGCCCACAAACAGGTGGTTGACCTTGATGGCGTTGGCCGCGTAATCGCTAAACACCTCGTCCAGGCGCTGCTCCTCGTGGCGCTCCTTGTTAAATGCGCGGATGACGCGCACGCCCACGATGTTCTCGCGCAGCACCACGTTCATGCGGTCGATAAAGCTCTGCAGGCGCATAAAAATCGGCGCGGCGTTAGCCACCGTAAAGACCGCCGCCACCAGCACGATCGCAACCACCACGCCCAGCAGCGTGCCCATGGCGGGATCGATGAACCAAGCAAAAATGATGCCTGCCACGGCCAAGAATGGCACCGGCAACACCAGCTGAATCGTCTGAAGGACAGCTTGCTGAATCACGTTGATGTCGTTGAGCGAGCGTGTGATCATCGAACCCGTGCCAAAGCGCTCAAAGTCGCTGGCGGACAGCTCGAGCGACTTGTCGTACACAGCATTGCGGATATCGCAGGCCACGTTGGCGGCCAGGCGCGCCGAAAGATAGCAGCCCAGCACCGTGCCGCCGCTGGCCATGCCGGTCGCGATAAGCATGTACAGGCCGTTACGTAAAATATAGTCGACATCGCCCGTGGTAATACCGGTGTTGACCATGTTCGCCAGCATCGTGGGAACCAACAGCGTACCGACGTTATCTATCAGCACCGCAAACAGCGTCACCGCAATCAGACCGCGGTACGGCCTCATAAACCTCATTAAGAGTCGCATGTGTCCCCCTCGCCCTTATCGTCAGCCTCGTTCTCGGCGGCCACTTGCCGTTTAAATGCCTCGCGCTCTTCGTTCAGAACATGGGAGAATTTACCGACCAGGCACATGATCTCGCGCTGTTCCCACGGCTCGAGCGCTTCGAATGCCTGTTGCTCGGCTTTTTGCGCCGGTAACGCGTAGCGCTTGGCAAACCGCACGCCTTCTTCGGTCAATCGCACAACCTTGTTCTTACGACTGCCCTCGGCAAACTCCAACGTCGCAAGCCCTCGCGCCCTAAGCGTCTTGATCGCCGAATTGATGGTCTGTTTGCTGTAGAACCATTCACTCGTCAGCCGACTCACGGCAACGCTTCCGCCCGCTGCACTCGTGTCGACGAGCATCCAGTAGGCGCAGTCCGAAAGACCGCAGGTACGCGCGAACTCCGAATAGATACGGTCAAGCCCGTTAAGCATCCGGTCGAAATCGACCAGGCTAACTGCACTATTCATCTCTCCCACCATTCGATAGTCCGAGTTTTGACCAATTTATATCTCTACATTAGTCCGAGTTTTGACTATCGTCAATACGCTCGTTGTTTATGGTCGGCTCTACATAAGCATATCGACAAAAAAAGACCGCCGGCGCGGGGGCGGCGCCGGCGGTTGCGAGAGAATATCAGTTGTTGGCCGTTAGGCAGCAACGGCCTCGTAGACCGTGGCGCCCGAGAAGCTATCGTGCAGGCTCTTGCCGCAGATCCACGGCAGCTCGACGACCTCGCAGACCGTGTTGACCAGCTCGGAGCAGTCAGTAAAGTGGCCCTTATCGTTGAGGGCCTCGCAATCCTGAACACGCCAATAGCCATCGGTGTGCGTGATGTAGTACTCGTGATCATTGATCGACACGAAAGCGCGCGTCTTGGAACGCAGCAGCTTCAGAAATCCTTCGAAGTCGGTCTCGACGACATCTCCAGCCTGGAACATGATGTTACCTCCTGGCCCGGCGCCACCATGGCGCGTTGATAAACGTTGGTGCTCCTTTAGTAAAACCTTTATCAGAGCTTATGCGCGCATCATTTAGGCAAGTGGTAAAAAACCGCAGGGTAGACGGGATAAAACGTTTAACCATCCCACCGGTTTGTCACATTCTGGCTGAAGTTTTATGCAAACCAACTATTCCACTTGGTAGCTTGCGTTGTTTGGGGCCGACTACGCGATTACGGTTTTGGTTCGGCGGGTAAGAACGAGGCATCGAAACCAACGTCAGGAGGACCCATGGAGACCATCGAAGCACTCATCCACCGCCGCAGCTGCCGCAAATACAGCGATCGCCCTGTCGAGGCCGAGAAGCTCGCACGCATTATCGAAGCCGGCCAGTACGCGCCGAGCGGCATGGGACGCCAGCCGGTCACGTTCGTCGCCGTCACCGACCCCGCAACCGTCGAGCGCCTCTCGCAGCTCAACGCCCAAGTTATGGGCAGAGAGGGAGATCCCTTCTACGGCGCCAAGACCGTTGTGGTGGCGCTGGTCGACCGCAGCGTGCCCACGCACCTGGAAGACGGCTCGCTCGCCATGGGCAACCTGCTCAACGCAGCCTATGCGCTGGGCGTCGATTCGTGTTGGATCCACCGCGCGCACGAGGTCTTTGACTCACCCGAGGGACTGGAACTGCTGACCAAGTGGGGTCTGCCCGCCGACGGAAGCCTGCGCGGTGTGGGCAACTGCATTCTGGGCTATGCCGAGGGCACGCTTCCCGAAGCAAAGCCGCGCCGCGACAACGTGGTGTATGTTCCGCCGTTCTAACGAACGGCGGAACCGTTGACGCTGCGCGAGCCGCATTAACGCCAATCTGACGTTCAATTTCGAGGGCGCGACCAAAAGGTCAGCGCCCTCTCATTTCACGTCACCTTGGCGCAAATGCGGCCCGCTCGCTGTTGGTGCCTGACATCGAGTGAGCCACTGTCTTGGGCAGCTAAAAGGCCCCGTCCCATATTTGCTGCCCCACTCGCAACTTATCTTGCCGATGGAGTTGTTGCCGTTTCGCTCGTCTGACTCGCATCGGCGTCGTCGCTTTGCCCGCCTTCGTCCTTTTGAGCATCGGCAATGGTGGCAGCAGCTGCGACCATACCGCGCTGGGGCGCCACACCCGTCTGGTCTTGTGCGCCTTCAACAAGCTCCGTGCCAGCATGCGCAAGTTCAGGCGATTTGAACATCGCGCCCAGACTCGCGCCGTCGCCGGCATATCCGAGCGCCGCGAGCGCGATGACGATTATCGCGGCAACGACCACGATCGGCACGTAACGATGCCAGCCTGCAGGATTGAGGCCGCTACGGCGGGCAGCACCGCGGCTAATGTAGCCAAGCGTTCCATCGTGCTTGAGCTTTGAGCCCACCACGCGCCTTCGTCCCCACAACGAGGACTCGGCCTGCATGGCCAAGCGAGCGCTTGCCGAAGGATAGCCATATTTTGTGCGCTTGAACGAGCCGTCGAACCCCGAGGCGCTTTTGCCCCACGTCCGCGAAGTCGTACGCCGGCCGACCGGCGCCGCACTTCGCTTTGTTCGGTTCGTTTTTGAAGTCTCCGCCATACTCCCCCGCACGCCGTAACACAATCGAAACAATGCTTCTTTGGACTGTATCACACGCGCCGCACGCGGTCACGGCGCCTCGCTCAGCGGTCGTTGTCCTTCAGCAGGCGCCATAAAGTCGTGCGGCTTATACCGAGCACCTCTGCCGCACGTGTCCTGTTGCCGTGAAGGTACTGCAGGACCAACCGTGCGACATCGCGCTCGGTATCGGCCAGGGGACGCAAGATGTACAAATCGCTTTCGAGCGCCGGGGCGCCAAAGGTCGCGGTCTTGATAACGTCCTCCTGGGCAAGCACCTCTTTCGCCACGGCACGCTCCACCGTTCCAGCCCCCACTAATATATAGAGTCGTTCAGAGACTTCACGCAGCTGCAGGTAATTGCGGGGCCAACGGTACGCATCGAGCGTCTCTGCCGCGGCGGCGGACAACATGGGGGCACCCGTCTTAAACATATCTGCCAGATACCCTAGATAGCGCGCAACCTTTTCCGACGCGCCGCCCTGCTCGGCAATCGCCGGCGCCACACTCACTGCACAGGCCAGACGCTCGGTTACAAAAGCAGCCTGATCGCTTTCGCCGCCGCCCGGCATATCGTTTGCCGTCAACACCACATGGCAACGAGTTGCGAGCGCCGTGTCGATCATTGCGGACACGAGCTCGCGCAGACGTTGGGGGCCAACAGCATGCCAGCCGCTCACGCAAAGCGTCAGCCCCGTTTGGAATAGCGGCGATTCGGAACTTTTGAGCAGATGGCGCCAACCGCGATCCGTAAGCTCATCGAGCGCAACGGACACAAAGGGCTGATCGGCATAGGGTCCATCCAGGTACAGGCGTTTTGCAATCTGGTCCTGCCCCGCGCCCAGTTCACCCTCGAGCATAAGGGGCACCCCGCGTGCGTAGCTCTCCCGTACGGGGGCAGCGACCGCTGCCGCATCTTCGACGATGCCGTGCGTGCTCGACTCGTAGCGAGCCTCGACTTCGTCGGCATTGAGCCACTCGATGCCCGCATGCGTCGCAGCGGCGCGCACCTCATGCGCCACGACCACCCAAAGCGCTCCGCGCTCCTTGGCCGTCGGGCGCACCGTCAAGCTCAACCGCACGCCCTCGTGGCCCATCACCAGGCGTGCCCCATCGCCCACGCGAGCGAGACGCTCAGAAACAAAAGCAGCGATATCCTGCTCGAGCGCCGCGTCACTCATAGTCGAGATTACAACGCCACCGCGCCCGTCGATTGCCAGCGCCGATACTCCGGCTGCGGACAATGCCTCAATCAGAATCTGCAGCTTGGCATCGCTGTCCATGGTTCGCCCCGTCTCCAGCCGCGGCCCTTATCTGTGGCTTGGCATCTCAAGTGTTTCAAAATTGAACGATAATGTTCACCAAACACTATAGGGCCCGCGGTGCCTTCTTGCGAATATATGAATTGCCCCGCATCGCCATCCTGGCGGGGCGATAAGAGCTCTTCGGGACCTATCAACCTGCGGACAAGCCATACCCGCAAGAGCTCCTATCGCTCCACCGTGAGAATGCGCTCGCCAGCACGCAACACGCAAATCAGCTACTTCTCTACCAGATTCCCAGCACGTGCTGCATTCCCAAACTCATGCATGCAATGCCAATCCAGCAGCAAAAGCCCAACGCGATGGGTTTGCCGCCCTTTTTGACCAGCTCGACGATATCGGTATTAAAGCCAATAGCCGCCATGGCCATCACAATAAGGAACTTCGACAGCTCCTTGATGGGCGCCGTAATGGACGCAGGAAGCTGAAGCACCGTGGTGATCACGCTCGCCAGCACAAAGAACAACACGAACATGGGAAACGCACGTTTAAGCGAGAACGTGCTTTTGGCGTCGCCGCCGGCCTTGCGCGCCAGATGCATCTGCCAGCATGCGAGAGCCAATGTAATGGGAATAATGGCCAGCGTCCTGGTGAGCTTAACCACTGTGGCGCTTTCGAGCACATTGGCGCCGGGATGCATGCTATCCCAGGCGCTCGCCGCAGCCGTTACCGACGAGGTGTCGTTGATGGCGGTGCCGGCAAACAGGCCAAAGCCCTCGTTGGTCAGCCCGAGCATGCCGCCGAGCGTCGGAAACACGAGCGCCGCGATAACGTTAAACAGGAAGATGACCGAAATGGCTTGGGCAATCTCGCGATCGTCGGCATCGATGACGGGCGCGGTCGCAGCGATGGCAGAACCGCCGCAAATCGACGAACCCACACCCACAAGCGTCGCGATCTTGCCCGGCACGTTCATAACGCGGCAGAGCACAAAGGCGATGACAAGCGAGGTCGAGATTGTCGCCACGATAATCGGCAGCGACTGGGCGCCCTTGGACAGAATCTGGGAGAGGTTCATGCCAAAGCCAAGCAGGATAACCGCGTACTGCAAGACTTTTTTGGACGTATAGGTGACGCCGGCGGCGAGCTGTTCGCGACGATTCTTGGGAAAGACGAGCGCCAGGACCATGCCAAAGAGGATGGCGAATACCGGACCGCCGACCACCTCAACCTGTTTGCCGAGCAACGTCGCGGGAATGGCGATGATCAGGCAGAACAAGACGCCTTTCCAGCGCTCGCGTACGATATTTGCCAGTTGCATATGGGATTCCTTCTTTCTATTTCACGTTTGCGACGGCTTATGATACGGCAACATTGAGCACAGCCTTGCGCAAACACAGACTAAGATGCCGCGATAGTTCTCAGGCAACAGCCGAATTACCCACCGCGGAGAGCTGATTCGCGGCATAATTAACAACTGACATATGAGTTTGATAGAACAGTTGCGAGGCGCTATGGAAGAATCGATGCACGTCGGCGAGCAGGAAACGAGCCTACAGGACCAGTCCTACCACACCATTCGACGCAAAATCGTCTACCTGGACTACAAGCCGGGCGAAAAGCTGGGCGTCAAGCAGCTTTGCGATGACCTGGACATGGGTCGCACGCCCGTGCGCGAGGCTTTGGTTCGCTTGGCGCAGGAAGGCCTGGTGCGCACCGTGCCCCAGAGCGGCACCTACGTCTCGCCCATCAACCTCACCCTTGCCGAGAGTGCCTGTTACATCCGCGAGCATCTGGAAAAGCAGGTGATTGTGGAGTGCTGTGCGCGCGCCACGTCGGCCGGCATCGAGCAGCTCGACCGCGCCATCGTGCTGCAGGAAAAGGCCATGGCCGAGGAGGATCGCATCGGCTTCTTTTTGAGCGACAACCTCATGCATCACATGATTTTTAGCATCGCATGTCGCAGCACCGTGTGGTCGTGGCTCGAAGAGACCAATGCCGACCTGGAGCGCTTCCGCTGGCTGCGCGCCGCCACGCAGGTTCTCGACAATCAGGACATCGTGAACGAGCACAAGCAGATTCGCCGCGCTATCGCCGGTCGCGACCCCATCGAAGCGAGCTTTTTGGTCAGCAAGCACCTGCACATGATGTTCCGCAACCAGACCGAGGTTCTGGACCAGTTCCCCGAGTACTTCGAGACCAGCAAGCTCCGCTAACCTGCCAAAAAGGGACAGGTTTATTTCGGCAGGTTTTACCTGGTCAAATGAAACAAGGCCCGGCTCCGCCACAACGGAGCCGGGCCTTGGTCGCCAGAACGGCGGAACAACAACTACTCCACGGTCACGCTCTTAGCGAGGTTGCGAGGCTGGTCAACGTCGCAACCGCGCAGGATGGCCACCTCGCGGGCGAGCAGCTGCAGCGGAACGCTCGCCGTGATGGGGCTGAACACGTCACGGACGGACGGCACGCGAATGATACAGTCGGCAATCTTGTTGATTTCCTCGTCGCCCTCGGTAGCAACGACGATGACCTTGGCGCCGCGAGCCTTGCACTCCATGAGGTTCGACACCGTCTTATCGTACGTTGCGCTCTTGGTTGCCACCGCGATGACAGGGAAACCCGGATCGATCAGCGCGATGGGGCCGTGCTTCATCTCGCCGGCGGCATATGCCTCGGCATGCAGGTAGCTGACCTCCTTGAGCTTAAGCGCGCCCTCATAAGAAATGGCGGCGCCCATGCCGCGACCCACGAACAGCGCGGACTGCGCGTCCTTGCACACAAGCGCGGCCTCGTGCACGGCCTCGGTCTGCGTATCCAGGATCCACTGAATCTGCTCGGCCGTATCGGAAAGCTCGCGGAACAGCATGCGCGTCTGCTTGGTGGTCAGGCGGTACTTGACCTGCGCCAGCAGCAGGGCCAAAAGCGTGAGGCTCACGACCTGACCGATGAAGCTCTTGGTCGAGGCGACTGCGATCTCCTTGTTGGCCTTGGTATAGATGACGCCGTCGCTCTCGCGCGCCACGGGGCTGCCCACCACGTTGGTGATGCCAAAGACCTTGGCGCCCTTGATACGCGCGTCACGAATGGCGGCGAGGGTATCGGCCGTCTCGCCCGATTGGGACACGGCCACGACGAGCGTCGTCGGCGTGATGATGGGGTTGCGGTAGCGGAACTCGCTAGCCGCCTCAACCTCGGTAGGAATACGAGCCCAGCCCTCAATAAGGTTCTTGGCGATGAGTCCGGCGTGGTAGCTGGTGCCGCAGGCAATCACATATACGCGGTCGATATCGTTGAGTTCCTCGAGCGAAAGGCCCAGCTCGTCGATATCGAGCTCACCGGCAGGGGTCATGCGGCCCACCAGCGTGTCGCGCACCACGCGCGGCTGCTCGTGAATCTCCTTGAGCATAAAGTCGGGATAACCGCCCTTTTCGGCCATGTCCAGGTCCCAGTCGATATGGGTGATTTTGGGCTCGATAACGTTGCCGGCCTCGTCGGTATACTCGACGCCTGCGGGCGTGAGCTTGGCAAACTGACCATCTTCGAGCACCACGACATCGCGGGTGGCATCGATAAGCGCGATCACATCGGAGGCAACGTAGGAGCCGATCTCGCCCACGCCGACCACAATCGGGGAGTCCTTGCGGGCAACGGCGATCACGCCAGGTTCGTCGGCGCACACGGCGGCCAGGGCATAGGCGCCCACCACGTGGGTGCAGGCCACGCGCACGGAAGCCATCAGGTCGCGCGTCTCGGCATAGGCCTCTTCGATCAAGTGCGCGAAAACTTCGGTATCGGTCTCGCTCTTAAAGTGATGGCCGCGGCCCTCCAGCTCTTCGCGCAGCTCGGCGAAGTTCTCGATGATGCCGTTGTGGACGATGGCGATGCGACCATCGCAGCTGGTGTGGGGATGGGCGTTGACAACGGAAGGCTTGCCGTGAGTGGCCCAGCGGGTATGGCCGATACCGCAGGTAGCGTCGCTGTCGATATTGGAAAGCTCGCTCTCCAGGCCCGCAACCTTACCCACACGGCGGATGACGTCGAGGTGAGCCGCGGCGCCCTCGCCCACCTCGAGCGCGACGCCCGAGGAGTCATAACCGCGATATTCCATACGCTTAAGGCCCGTGACCAGAATGTTCTTTGCAATATCAGAGCCGGTGTAGCCGACAATTCCGCACATAGGATAAATCCCTTCGCTCGCGTGACTGCAAAACGCCCACGCACGACGGGCGCTGAGACGTATAACGTCCGAGTATTGTACTCACACAAACGCAAGCTGATATACCAGAAGTGGTATCTTAAACTGGATACCACTCGATGCACACACCCTACCACCACAACGGTGACAGGCACCTTTGCGGTGGTTGGCACTCCCCTAGGGACGCAGGCGGCGTTCGAGCCGATTGCCCAGGGCCGTGAGTGCCATAACAATGACGTAGTAGATCACGGCCGCCACTAAAAACGGTTCAAAGGCTCGATAGGTGAGCGCCTGCACGCTCTGGGCGGCGCGCATCATATCCATCAGGCCGATGGTTGCCACCAGCGAGGAGCTCTTGAGGACCGTGATCACTTCGTTGACCAGAGCAGGGGCAATCGAGCGCATCGCCTGCGGAACGATGATCTTGCGCATCATGGGAACATAGCGAAGCCCGATGGCCCGAGCGGCATCGTACTGCCCCCGGTCAACGCCCTCGATACCACCGCGCACCGTCTCGGACACCGTCGCTGAGCCGTTGAGCCCCAGTGTAATGGCACCGGCGGCAAACATCGAAATTTTGAAGCCCGTGAGCTGCGGCGTCGCAAAGTACGCCAAAAAAAGTAACACGATGAGCGGCACGCCGCGAAAGATAGAGGTGTAGAAGTTGAGCACCGCACGCAATGGGCGACAGGGCAAAACCTTGAGCACGGCAATGAGAAAGCCCAGGACGAGTGCTATGGCCAGCGCGGCGGCCGTCACCTGACAGGTCACGACCAGGCCGCTCATAAACATCGGTATATATGGTTCTAGCAGTTCAAACTTCATCAGCATGCCCTTGGCGCGCGCCTCACCGGCTCGCTATTTTCCGGCAACCGTCGACGTACCGGAAGCGGAATAGTCGCCGTTCCACATGAAGTCGGCGCCCACATACTGCTTGATGCAGTCATCGATGGTGCCGTCCTCGAGCATCTCGCCGATGCACTCGTCAAGCGCCGCGACAAATCCGGCACCCTTCTTGGCCATCAGGCGGTACACGCCCACGTGGTCGCTCGTCTCGGAGCGATCGAGCAGGCCCAGCACCAGGCCCTCATTCGCATCGCGCATGGACTGGCCCTCGGCGCCGTCACACAGGTAGGCATCGATGCGCCCGGCGAGCACCTCTTGCAGGCACTGGTCGCCACCGTCGTACGTGTGAATATCAGCATCGGGCATGACCTTGGCGATGAACTTGTTCTGCACGGTACCGGTAGTGCAGGCGATAGACTTGCCGGCGAGGTCCTCAACGCGCTTGACGGGATCGCCGCCGAGCGTGAGAACGCCCACAAGCGGCTGATAGTAGCCGCGCGTGAAGTCATAGGTCTGCTCGCGCTCTTCGTTGGAGCTCATCGCCATGGTAAAGGCCTTGTCATCGCTCTGCACCGATGCAAGCGTGGCGGCAAAGTCCTGCGGCTCAAAGTCGTAAGAAAAGCCCAAGCGCGAGGCCATCTCGTCAGCGATAGCGATGTCCAGGCCGACAACCTTCTGCTTGCCGTCCGACTGCGTCTCCAGATAGCGATAGGGCGCAAAGGCATCGTCGCCCACAAAGGTGAGCTTGGCGCCCTTGATATCGTCGCCCGCAACCGCAGCAGAACCAGCGGCAGAGCCCTTGTCAGCGCCACTGCCAGCGCAACCGCTCGCCGCAACCATTGCAGCACCGGCGATCAAACCCAGGAAATCACGACGAGAAACAGCGCGAGTCATACCAAAGCCTTTCAATCTACGTTCAAAGCGGCTTCCATTGTAGACACTCCACCGTTTAACGCGCAGCCCAGCCGCGCCAAAACCACCACAAAGGGGGACAGGCACCTTTGTGTGGTCTGGACTCCGGTGTTTGCCCAGATAAAACCTGCCAAAATAAACCTGCCCCTAATTGGTAGGTTTTGACACCCTGGGAACAGGCGATGCTACAATCTGACTCGTACTTGAAACGCATCAAAGGGGCCGCTATGGCAAAGGTAAAAATCAGCGACGTCGCGCGCGAAGCAGGAGTCTCGCTGGGCACGGTATCCAACGCGCTCAACCACCCCGAAAAGCTGCGCCCCGAGACCCTCAAGCTCATCAACGAGACCATCAATCGCCTTGGCTACCTGCCCAACCAAAGTGCTCGTCAGCTCGCGGGCGGCGCCACCAAGTCCTTTGGCCTGGTCCTCCCCCGTCTCGACCATGGCTTCTCGCTCCAAATTGCCAGCGGCGCCCATAACGAGGCCCGCAAGCACGGCTATGACCTGCTCATCGCCAACGCCGATAACGACGACATCCTCGAGGACCACTACCTGCGCTATTTTATGGGCACGCAGATGTCCGGCGTCATGGTTCAGCCTATGGCGTCCCCCGATTGGCACCCCGCAATGGCCAAGATGCCCGTGCCGATCGTCCATCTGGACATCCACTGCTCCGAACCCGGTTACTACGTGGCCGCCGACAACGAGGCGCAAGGGCGCATTATCGCCGAGCTCGCCATCACCCGCGGCGCGCGCCATATCACCGTTGTGGGCAGAGCGGCATTTATGCAGCTCACCCTGCGCGTACTTGGCATTCATAAGGCCCTCGTCCTGCATCCCGATATCAAAATTGAGGTCATTGACGCCGGAGAATGGAATACCGCAGCCGACGGCTACAGCATTGGCGCTCAGATTGCCGGGCGCCCTGCCGACGAACGCCCCGATTTTGTCGTCGGCCTGACCGACGTGTTAGCCTCGGGCGTTATCTCGGCATTGGTCGACAAAGGCATCTCCGTCCCCGAGCAGGTTCGCGTGGCCGGATGCGACGGCAACCCACTCGCTTGGAGCGGGTCGGTCCCCCTCACCACGGTGGCACCGCCGGGTTACGAAATTGGCCGCAAGGGCGTTCAGTTGCTGATGGAGCAGATTGAGAACAAAGCCCCGGCAAAGACCAAGCATATCCGCGTCGGCTCTGCAGCGCGCACCGTCGCCGCAGTCACCGCCGCGGAGGATATCAACCGCCAAGAACTCGTGCGGCCGTTCCTCCTCGAGCGCGCCAGCACCCAGGCGAGCAGCCACGCCGAAGTCACCGCCATCAACCTAGGCGCGTATCTATAGCACGTCGGCCAGTATGCCAAAATGCCGTTTAAGCAAAAGAGGCCCGACCATTGCCGGACCTCTTTTGCTTAGGCGCAAAGACGGCCAATTGCTCGCTTCAACGCCGCGATTGCCTAGCGTACGGCCTTGACCGCCGCCGCCAGGTCGAACAGCGAATCGAGCACGGCCTCGCAGCCATCCACCACGTCCTGCGGCAGCGGCACGATATCGGGCACAGCAAAGACATGGCAGCCGGCCGTGATGCCCGAGACGCAGCCGTTGCGCGAATCCTCGACCACGGCGCACTCCTCGGGGGCAAAGCCCGCGCGCTTGCAGGCAAGCAGATACATCTCGGGGTTGGGCTTGCCGTGCACGACGTCCTCGCCACAGGTCACCGTTTCAAACTTGTCAAAGAGGCCGACCATCTTAAGGTTGCGTTCAGCCGTAGCGAGGCGCGACGACGTCGCAAGGCCCACGTGATAGCCCGCAGCCAGCAGCTCGTCTATGCACTCGGCGGCACCGGCCTTAAGCTCCAGTTCGGTCTTGACCATCTCGTCGCGAATCTCCTTGTGGCGGACATAGACCGCCTCGGTGGTTTCATGGCTGCCATAATGCTTATCGAGGATGTCCATAACATCGGGCAGCGTGCGGCCGATAAACTGATGGATCAGCGCTTCATCAATCGCGACCCCCAGCTCGGCAGAGCCCGCCTTCCATGCCTTAATGCCCAAACGCTCGGTATCGACCAGCGTTCCGTCCATGTCAAAAATAACAGCCTTGATCATATCGGTCCCCCATCGGCTCTCGCTATCGCATTACCGCAACTTTACCGCATTTAGCAACTTGTATATAACGTATATACCATATTGCACTTTCGTTACATAGATAGAAGTCTTATGACAAGCAGTCCGGTAGGATTATAGTTTTTGACCGAGTACATATTGGTAAGGATCGATTCATGTTTTCAGACACCACCGCACCTGCAAAGGAGCTTCAGGACAAACTCGCAGAGCTCGAGCAGCTGCTTTTGGCATACGGACGCGTTGCCATCGGCTTTTCCGGCGGCGTCGACAGCAGCTTTTTGGCCGCGGTCTGCGCCCGCATCATGCCTGCCAGCACGCTTCTCGTCCACCTCACCACGCCGCTCATCGGCACGCCCGAACAGGCTTCGTTTGAGCGATCCGTTGACGGGCAAGCCAACGAGGAGCCACATTTTAAGCTCCCCGTGCTCAATCTTTCGGTCGATCAGTTGCAGCTCCCCCAAGTAACCTGCAACGATGCCAATCGCTGCTACCACTGCAAGCACGCCGGCTTTACCGCTATCGTCAACCACGCCAAGTCGCTCGGCTTTCCCACCGTCATCGATGGCAGCAATGCAAGCGATCGCGGTGACTACCGCCCTGGCATGCGAGCGGCAGAAGAGCTCGGTGTACGTTCCCCTCTTATGGAGGTCGGCTTTACCAAGGACGAGGAGCGCGAGCTGCTGCGCGCATGGGGCTATCCCGTTTGGAACCTGCCGGCGGGAGCCTGTCTTGCCACGCGCGTCCCCACGGGCGAGGAGCTTACGCGCGAGAAGGTCGATTTAATCCGCGCCTGCGAGGACTACCTGCACGAACTTGGTCTGGCGCAGGTTCGCGCGCGCTTGGTCGGCGGCTGTATGCACATCGAGGCCGCCCCCGCAGATGTCGCCAAGATTGCCGCCCTCGGCGGCGGCGCCGTCGATGCCGAGGGCAAGGCCCCACTGCCCGCCGCTATCGAGTCCGCGCTGCGCGAGCTGGGCTGCGGCCACATCTCCCCCGAGGTCACCCCCTACATCCACGGCAACATGAACCTTTAGGTTACGCCGTTTTACAAACGGCGTACCTGCTCGGCGCTGCGCGGGCTCCGGGTGCGGCAATCTGACGTTCAACTTCACGGGCACGACCAAAAGGTCAGCGCCCGCTTGTTTCACGTCACCTTACCGCACCCGGAGCCCGCTCGCTCGCATCTGCTCAACCTGGACTGCGTTAACTGACCCGCCAAAAAGGGACAGGTTTGTTTTGGCAGGTTTTATCTGGGGAAACGCCGAATAGCTCCATATGAGGCAAATGAATCAGTAGCGTCTATCCCAAATCTTAAGTATTTGTTCGACAGAACGGCCTCTGCCGGCTCCTGCTAGACTGGTAGATTCCCAACCGTCCATCCAGGAGCCTCAATGTCGCGCAAGTCCGCCTACAAGCAAGTACTTTCCATCGGCACCGCCGTGGTGCTGGGATTTGCGCTGTTCACAGGGTCGCTCGACGGAGCGCCCAAGCTGCTGTCGCCGCAAAGCGATGAGCAGGCAGCGGCTCTGGCCGAGAAGCAAAACGAGAGTCCCAGCCGTACCGACGACGAGGCAGACCTGGTTGCCCGGCTCGAATCGGGAACAGCGAGCTCCTCGGACTCTCAAAATAGCCAAGACTCTGGCGATGGCTCCGAATCCACCGCGACCAACATCGGTGACGACGGTTCCACGAACAGCGCCGCCACCCCCATCGACGAAGTCGAAAACCCCGATCTCAACCGCGCCCGCGGTGTTTATCTCAGCAGCATTCCCGACTACGCCGGCAACCCCTACGTTGCCCTTCGCGCCGACAGCACGCACCCGTTGGGCACGCCGTCGTTCACGCTCGACGAGTATGAGCGCGCCACCGAAGAGGGCTGCTTTAAGAAGTTCTCCAAGCTCGACAGCTTGGGCCGCACCCGTAAAGCGCTCGCCTGCGTGGGTCCCGAATCGCTCGGACAGGGAAAGCGCGGCGATATCTCGCGTATCCATCCTGCCGGTTGGCACCAGCAGCGCTACGACTTTATTCCAGGCCAGAGCCTCTACAACCGCTGCCACCTCATCGCCTGGTCGCTCTGCGGCGAAAACGCCAACCGCAAAAATCTCCTCACCGGCACGCGCTATCTCAACGAGACGGGCATGCTACCGTTTGAAGAGCAGATTCTCAACTATATTCGCGATACGGGCAACCATGTGCTCTACCGCGTCACGCCCATGTATAACGAAGAGGAACTTGTCTGCCGTGGCGTGCGCCTTGAGGCGCAATCGGTCGAGGACCACGGCAAGACCCTCTGCTTTCACGTGTACTGTTACAACCTGCAGCCGCACGTGCAGATCGACTACGCCACCGGCCGCAACCAGGCATCCGGAGACTAGTGCCGACCGCGCCTCCCGTAGCCCAAAAAATGATCCGTTTTCCTCCGTCCCCAAGGAATCAAATAAGGCCGTCCCGGTTACCCAGGGCGGCCTTTTCGTCAGCACCTACATTGCAGGCAAAACCACACGTTACTTGGCGCGGCCCTCCTCATAGCGCTCGACCAGCTTGGCCTGAACGTCATAAGGCACCTGCTCATAGCCTGCGGGCTTCATGGTAAAGTCACCCGTGCCGCGCGTGATGGAGCGCAGGCGCGTCGAGTAATCCGTCAGCTCTGCCAGCGGCGCCTGGGCGATGACCACGGTATCGCCACGCTCATCGGTCCCCATGCCCGTCACGCGACCGCGCGATGCCGAGATGTCGCCCATCACGGCGCCGGCGTAGCTCTCGGGGATAGTCACCGTGATTTCCTCGATGGGCTCCAGCACCACCGGGTCGGCATCGGCGCATGCCTTGCGCAGACCGATGCGAGCCGCCGCGCGGAACGCCATCTCGTTGGAGTCGACACTGTGATACGAGCCGTCGTACACGGCCACGCGAATGCCCGTAAGCGGGTAGCCGGCAATGATGCCATCCTTCATGGTCTCCTGGACGCCCTTGTCCACGGCGGGGATCAGCGAGCGCGGAATACGGCCGCCCACGACCTCGTCCACAAACTCATAGCCGTCGCTCGTGCCGTCGGGCCCAATGAGCGGCTCCACGCGCAGCCAGCAGTCGCCATACTGACCGGCGCCGCCGGTCTGCTTCTTGTGGCGGCCCTGGGCACTCGCCGTGCGACGAATGGTCTCGCGATACGGGATGCGGATCGGCACGCTCTTGGCCGCGACCTTGGTGCGATCCTCAAGACGATTGAGCAGGACCGAAACCTGCGCCTCGCCCACCGCCGAAATGATGGTCTGGCCGGTCTCCTCGTCGCGGTCGATGCTCATAGTCGGATCGGCCTTGCAGGCCTTCTCGATAAACGTGTAGAGCTTCTCTTCGTCGCCGCGATTCTCGGCCTCGATGGCGATGCGGTACTGCGAGTTGGGGAACTTAAACGCCGCAGCCTCGACCTTGCCGGTAATCGAGAGCGTGTCACCCGTCTCTGCCGCCAGCTTGGGCGCCACGATGATGTCGCCGGCATAAGCGTGGCCGACCTCGGTCATGTCACGGCCGCACATCACATACAGGTGGGCCAGACGCTCACCCTTGCGCGTGCGCGCATTAACCAGTTCAAGGCCCGGCTCAAGCGTACCCGTCAGCACCTTGATAAAGCTGATGCGACCCTGCTGCGGATCGGCCAGGGTCTTAAACACAAACGCCACCGGGCGGTCATCGTCACTCGAGATCTTAAGCGAATCGCCGTCGATGAGCGGCATCTCGCCGTAGTCCGTCGGCGCCGGGAAGTACGTGGCGATGTCGTCCATCAGCGAGTTGACGCCCTGCTCCTTAATGCAATCGCCCGCAAAGACCGGCACAAAGATGCGCTCGGCGATCGCCTTGGACAACAGGCCCTCGAGCTCCTCCTGCGTCAGCGTCTTTTCGCCTTCCAGGTACTTCATCATCAGCTCATCGTCGGCCTCGGCCACCAGCTCGCACAGATGGTCGTGGGCTTCCTCGGCCTGGGCACGATACTCCTCGGGAATCTCCGACTCAACTGCCTCGGCGCCGTTGCAGTGGCGCGCCTTCATACGCACCAGGTCGATAATGCCGTCAAAGTCCTCGCCCTCGCCCCAGGGAAGGGTCACGGCACCCAAACGAGTACCAAAACGTTCCTGCAGCAGGCCCATCGTGGTCGCAAAGCTGGCCTCCGGACGCGACAGGCGGTTTACGAACACCGCACGCGCCAGGCGCAGGTCCTCGGCGGCATACCAGAGCTTGACCGTCGTTGGCTGCGGGCCGGCCTCGGCGTCGACCACAAACAGCGCCGTCTCGCAAACGCTCATCGCAGCAAAGGCGTCGCCGATAAAATCGGGATAGCACGGAGCATCGAGCACGTTGATGCGGGCGCCCTTCCAGTCGATCGGCGCGATGGTCGTCGAGATGGAGAATGAACGCTTGACCTCTTCGGGGTCATAGTCGAGCGTGGGCTTGGTGCCGTCGTGGCCGCCCAGGCGGGCGGTCTTACCGGAAAGGTGGAGCATGGCCTCGGCGAGTGAAGTCTTGCCCACCCCGCCTTGGCCTACGAGCACCACGTTCCTTACGTTGCCGGTCTTGGGAGCACCCATGATGACCTCCTTGCAGGGCCGCGCGCAATGCGCGACGCCAACGGGGAGAGTTCGCGGTCGGTGCCGTCCCGGGAGCAGCATGGTCGGCGGCCGAGCCGACTCACCCTCCAAATGTCCTATGCCACCACCCTACCCTCACAGGCGACTGTCCATGCACACCTTTCGGCGCACGTATGAATACAGGCGGCGAGAGGAGGGCGCGAGCTTGCGAGGCGATTATTGGACCCCGCCGATGCAAATAAAATGCCGCCGCAGGTCTTACGGCCTGCGGCGGCTTCGCCTCAATTAATAGTTGAGCAAATAGCTGAGCCTATCCCTCTATACGGCTCAAGAACTCACGGGTACGCTGCTCGCGCGGATGGTCGATGACCTGCTCGGCCGGACCCTCCTCGACAATGCGGCCACCGTCCATAAAGACCACGCGGTCGGCAACATCGCGCGCAAACTGCATCGCGTGCGTCACGATCACCATCGTCATATTCTGCGCGGCCAGATCCTTGATGACGCGCAGAACCTCGGCCGTCAGCTCTGGATCGAGCGCCGAGGTCGGCTCATCAAAGAACAAGATTTCCGGATCGAGCGCTAGGGCGCGGGCAATACTCACGCGCTGCTGCTGACCGCCCGAAAGCTCACAGGGCACCTTGTTCTCGTTACCCGTAAGCCCCATCTGTGCAATAAGCTCGTGTGCGCGGGCCTCCGCCTGCTCGCGCGGGCGCTTAAGCACGCGGATCGGCGCGTCGATGATGTTTTTCATCACGGTATAGTGCGGGAACAGGTTGTAGTTCTGAAACACCAGACCAAACCGCGAGCGCGCCTGTTTAGGAACATCGCCCTTTGCGTACACCGCGCCCGAACCCGCATCCGTCGCGACGGCAAGGTCGCCAAACGAGAGCGATCCACCGTCGAGCGTCTCGAGCAGCGTGGCACAGCGCAGCAGCGTGGACTTACCGCCGCCTGAAGGCCCGATAATCGCCACGACCTCGCCACGCTTTACCGCAAGCGAGATATCCTTGAGCACCTCATTGCCGCCAAACGCCTTGCGCGCGTTCGCTATATTCATTACCGAATTAATCATGGTAGTAATCCAATTTTTTCTCGGCGGCGCCCAGCAGCATCTCGACCACAAAGTTAAAGACCCAGTAAATCAGCGCCGCGATTGCAAACGGCACCATGCTCACCTGCGAGGCGACCAGGGCCTTGGCCGTCGAGAACATCTCGCCCACGCCAATGGCAAACGCCAGCGACGTGTCCTTGACCAGCGTGATGATCTCGTTGCCCATCGCCGGCAGAATACGCTTGGCGACCTGCGGCATCACGATATACAGAAACGTCTGCGTACGCGAATAGCCCAGCACCTCGGCGGCCTCGTATTGGCCGCGCGGAATGGACTGCAGGCCCGAGCGATAGATCTCGGCAAAGTAACCGGCGTAGTTGATGATGAACGCCACGACGCACGCCGTCCACTTGGAATCGGGCGTGAGCGAAATACCAAACACATAATACGGGGCAAAGTAGATGGCAAACATCTGCAGCATGAGCGGCGTACCGCGCATCACCGAAATATAGATACGCGCGATCCAGCGAAGCGGCGCGATTTTGCTCATGCGCATGAACGCCACGGGGATTCCCAGCGGAATCGACCCCAGCAGCGTCAGCACAAACAGCTGCAAACTAACCAAGAATCCCTGGCCAAGCATCTGCATCATGACCTGAATAGACAACCCAAGCTCTCTTTCACAGCAACATAACAGCGAACCCAATGCTAAAGCGGGTTTTCCAGGTGCCCGAGTTTGCCGTGAAAGAGGAGCGCCGCGTACTAAATGTACGCAAGCGACGATTTGAACGGCAAAATCGGGTGCCTGGGAAAGCCGCTATTTCAAAACCCAGTTGTCGAAGGAAAGACCGTAATCTGCATATTTGTCGCACAGGTCCTTGACCGTGCCATCCTCGTAGAGTGCCTTAAGCGACTCGGTCACGGCATCGGCGGACTTGGTGTCGCCCTTCTTAAAGCCAACGGCGTAGTGCTCGCTGGACAGCGGCTTGTCGAGCTGCGTATAGGCATCGGGCTTGGCGGCAAGCTGATACTGAGCGATCGAGAGGTCACAGGCAACGGCATCGACTGCACCACTCTCGAGCTGCATAAACGCCGTGTTGTACTCACCGATGGTATCGAGCGTAGCAAACGTCGCGGCCAGATCCTTCTGGTCGCCCTCGAGCACATCCTGTGCGGCGGAATCAGTCTGGGTAATCACGGTCTTACCGGCAAGATCGTCCCAGCTCTTGATACCCGCGTCCTTCTTGACCACGAGCACCTGCTCGTTGAGCATGTAAGGCTCGGAGAACGTGTAGCCGTCCTCGCGGCCCTCCATGGTAAAGCCGTTCCAGATGCAGTTGATGGCGCCCGAGCTGAGCAGCGTGTCCTTGGCATCCCAGTCGATAGCCTCATACTCAACGTCCCAGCCCTGCTTATCGGCAACGGCCTTGGCAAGGTCGAGGTCAAAGCCGGTGTACTCGCCATCGTCGCCTACAAAGCCATACGGAGGATAGGACTTGTCAAAGCCCACGACGAGCTTCTTGGACTCCGCAGCGCCCTTCACGTCCTTGGCTGCGGCAGAACCGGCAGCGGAGCCCTTGCCGGCACCACCACCGCAGCCTACCAGGCCAAGGCCAAGCACCGTGGCAAGCGAACCGGCTAGACCAACAAACTGACGACGAGACATATCGGTATTCATGGTATCCCCCTTGATGGCACTTTAGTTAGGTAAAGTGAGTCATGTAACGTTCAGAATCATACACTCTACCTTGATAAAGTACAAGAGAGGGGGTTGCCCGGCGCGGGCGGGGAGCGGCGCGTAATTAAGTTTCCTGCTCTACAGTCCTGCGCAAGACGGAAAGCACATTAAGTGCTTTCCT